>JALHLO010000301.1 GCA_022844525.1 Ramlibacter sp. | reverse complement strand
GCGCGCGCCGGCGGGCGTAGGGCCAGGCCCGCGCCAGGCCGCGCCGGCGCAGCACCAGCAGGCCGAATGGCCAGCCGTCCAGAACGAACAGCGCCACCACGTACTGCAGTGCGTTGCCCGAGGCGCGGGCGCCCAGCGCGTCGACCACGGTGTAGAGGGCGATGATCACCGCGTTGGTGAGCGCGAAGGCCACCGCGCGGGGCGAGTCCATCGCGTGCCGCGACAGGCCCAGCGCGAGCACCCCGCAGCTCACGCCCAGCACGCCCGCCCAGGACAGCGGCGACAGCGTTTCGCCCACCGTGAGCGACGCGGACAGGGCCACCAGCAGCGGCGCCGTCCCGCGCATCAGCGGGTAGGTGAGGCCGAGGTCGCCGTGCTTGTAGGCGCCGGTGAGCGCGCTGTAGTAGCCGATGTGGATGACGACCGAGGCCAGGATGAAGGGCCAGGCTTCGGGCTTCGGCAGTCCGACCGCGAACAGCAGCGGCACCGCCAGCAGCGAGCCCATCAGATGGATCACCGCCGTGTCCAGCGCCTTGTCGCTGCTGGACTTGACCATGGCGTTCCAGCCCGCGTGGAGCAGCGCGCCGAACAGCACGGCCGCGACGACGGGCCAGGTCAACTCCACGAGGCGCGCGCCGCTGGGCTCATGGGGCCGATCACACCATCGTCCCGCCGGCGGTGTCAACACACAGCCGTGCTGAACGCTGTCAAGATAGAAGCGCCGGAACCGGGAGAACGAGCACGTGGCCAGCCAGAACAACCATCCTGCCCTCGACAAGCTGCGCAAGACCCATGCCACCAAGGTGAAGGTGGCGGTGAGCGACATCGACGGCATCCTGCGCGGCAAGTACCTGCACATCGACAAGTTCCTCGGCGCGGCCGACAGCGGCTTCGGCTTCTGCGACGTGGTGCTGGGCTGGGACGCCCACGACGTCACCTACGACAACACCCAGGTCACCGGCTGGCAGCACGGTTTTCCCGACGCCCTGGCGCAGCTGGACCTGGGCACCGCGCGCAACGTGCCCTGGGACGGCAACGTGCCCTTCTTCCTGGGCGAGTTCGTCAACGCCGACCGCTCGCCGCACCCGCTGTGCCCGCGGCAGACGCTCAAGCGCGTGCTGGCGCGCGCCGAGAAGCTCGGCTTCCAGGTGATGACCGGCATGGAGTTCGAGTGGTTCAACTTCCGCGAGACCACGCACAGCTGGGCGCAGAAGAACGGCCAGCCGCCGGAGCCGATCACGCCCGGCATGTTCGGCTACTCGCTGCTGCGCATGGCCGACAACCCGGGCTTCTTCAATGCGCTGATGGACGAGATGCTGGCGTTCAACGTGCCGATCGAGGGCCTGCACACCGAGACCGGGCCCGGCGTCTATGAAGCCGCGATCGGCTTTTCCAGCGCGCTGGAGCAGGCCGACCGCGCCATCCTGTTCAAGACCGGCGCGCGCGAGATCGGCAAGCGCTTCGGCATCATGCCGACCTTCATGGCCAAGTGGAGCCAGAAGTACCCCGGCTGCAGCGGCCACATCCACCAGAGCCTGTCGGACGGCAAGACCAACCTGTTCTTCGACGAACAGGCGCCGCGCAGGATGAGCTCCCTGTTCGAGAGCTACCTGGCCGGGCAGGTGGCCTGCATGATGGACTTCGGGCCGATGATCTGGCCCACCATCAACAGCTACAAGCGGCTGGTCGACGGTTTCTGGGCCCCGGTCAAGCCGACCTGGGGCATGGACAACCGCACCGCCAGCTTCCGCGTGCTGGCCGGCTCGCCCAAGGCGACGCGGCTGGAGACGCGCTGCCCCGGCTCCGACGTGAACCCCTACCTGGCGATGGCGGCGGTGATCGCCGCCGGCATGCACGGCGTGGAGAAGGGGCTGAAGCTCACCACCCCGCCGATCACCGGCACCAACCAGGGCGGCGAGAACGTGCCGCGCGCGCCGCGCACGCTGATCGAGACCACGCGCATCTTCCAGGCGTCCGAGGTCGCGCGCGACTGGCTGGGCGACACCTTCGTCGACCATTTCTCCGCCACCCGCGACTGGGAATGGCGGCAGTGGCAGGATGGCGTGACCGACTGGGAGTTGAAACGCTACTTCGAGATCATCTGATGATCGTCCGGATGCTGGGACCCGCCGATGCCACCCTGTACCGCAGCCTGCGGCTGCGCGCGCTGCGCGAGCATCCCGACGCCTTCACCTCCAGCTACTCGGAGGACCGCGAGCAGCCGGTGGAAGTGGCGGCGCAGCGGCTGGCGGCCCACGCCTTCTGGGGCGCCTACCGGCACGGCGAGCTGTACGGCTTCGTCGGCCTGGAGCGCGAGCCGCGCGCCAAGAACCGGCACAAGGCGACGGTCATGGGCATGTACGTGGCGCCGGAAGCGTGGGGGCAGGGCGTGGGCCGCGCGCTGCTCGCCGCGCTCATCGCGCACGCCCGCGCCAACGGGCTGCAATCGCTGGTGCTGACCGTCACGGAAGGCAACGAGCGGGCGCGGCGCCTGTACGAAGCGGCGGGCTTCCGCAGCTTCGGCGTGGAGCCCGACGCGATCCGCGTGGCCGGCCAGCCCTACGCCAAGAACCACATGCACCTGGACCTGAGCCAAGCACCATGAGCCTTTCGAATTTTTCCTTTCCCACCGCCATCCAGTTCGGCCCGGGGGCCCGCAAGGAAGTGCGCAAGCACCTGCAGGAGCAGGGACTGAAGCGTCCGTTGATCGTCACCGACAAGGCGCTGGCGGCGTTGCCGGTGCTGGCCGAATTCCAGACGCACCTGCGCGGGCTCGATGTGGCGGTGTTCGCAGGCGTGTCCGGCAATCCCACCGCCAGCCAGGTGATGGCCGGCGCGCAGGCCTATCGCGAGCACCGCGCCGACTGCGTCATCGGCTTCGGGGGCGGCGCCGCGCTCGACGTGGCGAAGGTGGTCGGGCTGGCCGCCACGCACGAGGGCGACATCATCGAGTACGCCTGGGACCACCCGCAGGTGCGGTCCATCACGCAGGACCTGCCGTACTTCGTGGCGCTGCCCACGACCTCCGGCACCGGCTCGGAGGTCGGGCGCTCCTCCGTCATCAGCGAGGACGCCACCCACCTCAAGCGCGTGGTGTTCAGCGCGAAGATCCTGGCCCGCAAGGTGTTCGCCGATCCCGAGCTCACGGTTGCCCTGCCGCCGCACGTGACCGCGGCCACCGGCATGGACGCGCTCACGCACAACATCGAGAGCTACCTGTCGCCGGCCTACCACCCGCTGTGCGACGGCATCGCGCTGGAAGGCGCGCGCATCGCCGCCCGCTCGCTGGTGCGCGCGGTGCGCGAGCCCGCCAGCATCCAGGCGCGCAGCGACATGATGATGTCGTCCATGATGGGCGCGATCGCCTTCCAGAAGGACCTGGGCGCCGTGCATTCCTGCGCGCATGCGCTCGGGGCCGTGTGCGACATGCACCATGGCCTGGCCAACGCGCTGATGATCGAGCCGGTGCTGGCCTGGAACATCGAGGCGGCACCGGACAAGTTCGAGGAGCTGGCGCACGTGTGCCGCTCGGGCGGCGGCGGCCCGGGCTTCGTCCGCTGGCTGGGCCACCTGAAGCAGCAGATCGGCATCACCGGCACGCTGTCCTCGCACGGCGTGAAGAAGGAGCAGATCCCGCGGCTGGTGGACATCGCCGTCCAGGACATCTGCCACCAGACCAACCCGCGGCCGGTGACGGCGCAGGACTTCCAGCGGCTGTTCGCCGCGGCCATGTGAGATGGACCGCCTGAAGATCGGCATCAGCGCCTGCTTCTTCCACCCCGACGGGGAACGCAAGGCCGCGCCTTCCAAGACCCTGCTGTGGATCGAGCAGTCCACCGCGCACTGGGTGATGTCCGAAGGCGCGCTGCCGCTGATGGTGCCCTCGCTCAACGGCGAGACCTTCCGCGGCGAGGTGGGCGCCGCCGATTACGCGCGGGCGCTCGACGGCCTGGTGATGCACGGCGGCGCCGACGTCTGGCCCGGCAGCTACGGCGAGCAGCCGCTGCGTCCCGAGTGGCACGGCGACCGCGTGCGCGACGAGTACGAGATCGCGCTGGTGAAGGCCTTCTCCGCCGCCGGCAAGCCGGTGTTCGGCATCTGCCGCGGGCTGCAGCTGATCAACGTGGCGCACGGCGGCACGCTCTACCAGGACATCACGACCCAGAAGCCGGGCGCGCTGGTGCACCGCGACGCCGCCATCTACGACCTGAACTTCCACGAAGTGGACATCCTGCCGGACAGCCGCCTCGCGCAGCTGCTGCCGCGCGGCCGGCACAAGATCAACAGCGTCCACCACCAGGGCATCAAGGACGTGGCGCCCGGCTTCGTGGTGGAGGCGCTGTCGCCGGAAGACGGCGTGGTCGAGGCGATCCGCCACGCGGGCGGGCCCTGGATCGCCGCCGTGCAATGGCACCCCGAATTCCACCGGCCCGAACTGGGCGTGATCGACGACACGCCGCTGCTGCGCGACTTCCTGCAGGCCGCGCGCGCCGCCCGCAAAGAATGAGCACACTGTCCATCCACGACCCGGCGACGGGCGAACCGATCACCACCTTGCCGGCCGACGACGCGGCCTCCGTCGCGGCCAAGGCACGCGCGGCGCGCGCGGCGCAGCCGGCCTGGGC
>JALHLO010000300.1 GCA_022844525.1 Ramlibacter sp. | reverse complement strand
CCAGGTCAGATCGGCGACTTCGTCCAGCAGGTCCGAGGCGTCGGCGTTGATCACGCCGCCGCCGGCGACGATCAGGGGCCGCTCGGCCTGCTGCAGCATGGCGATCGCCTTTTCCGCCTGGGCCCGGGTCGCCGCCGGCTTGTACACCGGCAGCGGCGAATAGGTGTCGGGATCGAACTCGATCTCCGCCATCTGCACGTCCACCGGCAGGTCCACCAGCACCGGCCCGGGCCGGCCGGAGCGCATCAGGTGGAAGGCCTGCTGCAGCGCGCGCGGCACCTGCGCCGGCTCGCGCACGGTCACCGCCCACTTGGTGACCGGCTTGGCGATGGACTCGATGTCCACCGCCTGGAAGTCCTCCTTGTACAGGCGCGCCCGCGGCGCCTGGCCGGTGATGCACAGGATGGGGATGGAGTCGGCCTGCGCCGAGTACAGGCCGGTGATCATGTCCGTGCCCGCCGGCCCCGAGGTGCCGATGCACAGCCCGATGTTGCCCGGCGCCGCCCGGGTGTAGCCCTCGGCCATGTGCGAGGCGCCCTCGACGTGGCGCGCCAGGATGTGGCTGATCGTCCCCTGCTTGCGCAAGGCGGCGTAGAAGGGATTGATGGCGGCGCCCGGCACGCCGAAGGCCTGCGTCACGCCTTCCTTTTCCAGCACCCACACGGCGGCTTGGGCCGCGGTCATCTTGGTCATGGCAATGCTCCTGTGATGGGCCGACTCTAGGCAGCCCGCCCCGGGGCCGGAAGACGGCGCCGGGCCATAAGACCTATTCCATGGCGGCATGGATGGCGCGCCGGTCCTTGCGCCGGGGAGTTGATTCCCTCCCGCCGGGCAGGCACACTGCCGCATGCACCCGAACAGCATCTACGCCCCCACCTCCCTCGGCCAGGCCCAGCTGCGCAGCAAGGCGACCACGCTGTCGGCCGCGGAGCTCGACCTGCTGGTGCGCTTCGACGGCGTGCTGACGGTGGACGAGGTGCTCAAGCGGCTGCCGGAGGAGGCGCGCGGTTCCTTCGAGCAGGCCTTCGCCGCGCTGCGCGACCAGCACATGCTGACGCTGGTGGAGGAGGACCCCCTCACGCTGACCTGGAGCGCCGACCTGCGCAACCTGCAGCGGGCCGTCGGCAAGGAGGAGATCGACGCCGGCCTGGCGTCCCTCAAGCGCAGCGGCTTCTACGTGCAGATCGCGCGCGAGCGGCCGCAGGCCGCGCCGCCGAAGCCGGGGCAGCGCCTCACCGCGGTGGTGGTGGAGGACGAGCCCACGCTGGCGAAGTTCACCACCTCGCTGCTGTCGCTCTCGGGCTTCGAGGTGCGGCAGGCCGGCAACCGCGCCGAGGTGGTCGCGGAAATCCGCCGCCCGCCGGTGCCGGACCTGATCCTGCTGGACGTGATGCTGCCGGACGCCGACGGCTTCCACATCCTGCAGCGCGTGCGCCAGCACCCGGTGCTCAGGGACGTGCCGGTGATCATGCTGACCGGCAAGGCGACGCGCGAGGCCGTGATCAAGGGCATCGGCCTGGGCGCCGACGGCTACATCACCAAGCCCTGCGCGCCCGAGGCGGTGCTGAGCGTGGTGCGCACGGTGCTCGGGCTGCCGCAGGACACCGACCTGCGCGCCTGGAACGAGCACACCCCCCGCTGACCCGGCCGGCGAGCAAGGCATGGACCGGCTGCATGCCATGGAGATGTTCGTGCGGGTCGTGGAGACCGGCAGCTTCTCCCGGGCCGCGCGCGAGTTCGCCACCACCCAGCCGACGGTGACCAAGCAGGTCGCCGCGACCGAGGAGCGGCTGAAGGTGCGGCTGCTCAATCGCAACACGCGCGGCGTCAGCCTCACCGAGGCGGGCGCGCTGTACTACGAGAAGTGCAAGGCCATCGTGCGCGAGGTGGAGGAGGCCGACAACGTCGTGCGCCTGCGCCAGACGCAGGCCCAGGGGCTGCTGCGGGTGGGCAGCTCGGTGGCCTTCGGCCGCCGCGTGGTCGTGCCGCTGGCGCTGGAGTTCATGCGCGAGCACCCGCAGCTGCAGGTGGACCTGAGCTTCGAGGACCGCTACACCGACCTGGTGGCGCAAGGCATCGACGTGGCCATCCGCATGGGCAAGCTGGCCGATTCGGCGCTGGGCGCGCGCTTCCTGGGCACCAATCCCTGGCTGCTGGCCGCGTCGCCGAAATACCTGCGCAAGGCCGGCACGCCCCGGCGGCCGCAGGACCTGAGCGGGCACGAGACGCTGATCTACAGCAGCGTGCAGGGCAGCGACGTGTGGCGGGTGCTGCCGGCGCGCGGCGAGGCGGTGACGGTGCCGATCACCGCGCGCCTGCGCTCCAACAACCTCTCGGCGGTGCTGGCGGCGGCGCGCTCGCACATGGGGATCGCGGCGCTGCCGTGGTACGTGGCGGCCGAGTCGCTCAAGGCGGGCGTCATCGTGGAGGTGCTCAAGGGCTACGGCCTGCCCGAGCAGGAAATCCACGCGGTGTTCCCCTCGCCCAAGCTGGTGCCGCAGAAGGTGCAGGCCTTCATCGCCTTCCTGCAGGGGCGCTTCGCCGGGCGCTGGTGGGAGGGCCTGCCCCGCGGCTGAGTCTCGCGAACGGCTCAGGAGGCTGCCCTGACCGCCCGGCAGGGAGGCGTCCGACGCGTGCTGCCGCCCCGCGAAGGCAAGCCTTTGCCCGCCCTTGCCGCACCATGGCTGCAAGGAGTGACAGATGAACAAAGAGGACTCGCTGGAGTTCGTGCAGGAACGGCTGCGCCACAACCATCATTCGATCCTGGGACGGGAACTGCGCCTGCGGGAGCCGCCGCGCGTGCGGCGCCGCTTCGCGCTGGAGCTGGGCAAGGGCGAGCACCGCACCTTCGAGCGCGTGGACGACAGCGTGATCGTCTGCTGCAACAGCGGCAGCCTGTGGATCACCCACGACGGCGACCCCAAGGACCTGGTGCTGGTGGCGGGCGAACACTACCGGGCCGACCGCGAGGATGCGATGCACCTGTTCGCGCTGCAGCCCTGCGTGATCGAGATCCAGTTCGACGACGAGGTCGTCGAGCACTGAGGGCGCGTCAGGCCGCGGCGCTGGGCAGCGGCTGGCCCGCGTAGAACGCGGCCAGGTTGTCCATCACGCGCCTGGCCATCGCCTCGCGCGTCTGCACCGTGGCGCTCGCGATGTGCGGCACCATCACCACGTTGTCGAGCGCGAACAGTTCGTGCGGCACCTGCGGCTCGCGCTCGAACACGTCCAGTCCCGCGCCGCCGATGCGCTTGTCCTGCAGCGCCTTCACCAGGGCGGCTTCGTCGACCACCGTGCCGCGCGACACGTTCACCAGGAAGCCCTGCGGGCCCAGCGCATCCAGCACGGTCGCGTCGATCAGGTGGCGCGTGCCGGCGCCCCCGGCGGTGATCACCACCAGGAAGTCGGCCCAGCGCGCGAGCTCCACCAGGCTGGCTTCATAGGTCCAGGGCGCGCCCTCGACCGGGCGGCGGTTGTGGTAACGCACCTCCATGTCGAAGCCGCTCGCGCGCTTCGCGATCGTGCGGCCGATGCGGCCCAGGCCGACGATGCCCAGGTTGGCGCCGCTCACCTGCCGGCCCAGCGGGAAGGGCGTGGCGGGCTTGTGCTCCCAGCGGCCGGCGCGCACGAAGCGGTCGCCTTCCGGGATGCGGCGGCCGGTGGCCAGCACGAGCGCGAACGCGAGGTCCGCCACGCAGTCGTTCAGCACGTCGGGGGTGTAGCCCACGGGGATGCCGCGCTTGGCGGCGGCGGCGACGTCGAGCTGGTCGAGTCCCACGCCGAAGCTGGAGATCACCCGCAGTTTCGGCAAGGCGTCGATCAGTTTCGCGTCGGCACCGCCGGCGGCGGAGGTGACGAGCGCGTCGAACTCGCCGCCGCGCGCGGCCAGGAAGGCCTCGCGCTCGGGGCCCGCCGGCGGCAGCCGGTGCACGGTGTAGGTTTCGTTCAGCTGCCGCTCCAGGGAGGGCAGCAGCGGCAGGGCTTGCAGGACGACGGGGCGATGGCTCATGTCGGTGGCCTTGGTTGGTGTGCGATGGCGCGGTGCCGGTGGATCAGCCCGCGACGCGCGAGGAAGCCAGCGCCTCGGGCGCGCTGGCGCGCCAGGCGCCGCGCGCGATCGCCAGCCGCGAGCCGATGCAGATGCCCGCGACGGCGAGCACCGCGCCCGCGGACAGCATCGCCAGGCCGGTGATCCCGTTGCCGGTGGAGCAGCCCAGCGCCGTGATGCCGCCGAAGCCCATGAGCGCCGCGCCGGCGCTGTGCGCGCCCAGCTCGCCCGGGGTGCGGAAGGATTCGAGGCGGAAGTCGCCGCGCAGCTTCGCGCTGGCGAAGCTGCCCAGGATCGCGCCCAGCGAGACGGTCACGCCGAAGGTGGCGACGGTCGCCTTGTCCGACCACAGCGTCAGCAGGTCCAGCCCATGGGCCAGCGGCGCGGAGAAGGACAGGCCTTCGGGGCGCCTCGACTGCGTGCCCAGCCAGGCCGCTTCCAGCGTCTCGGGATGCTCCGGCACGAAGCCCAGGCTGCCGGTGAGGAAGAAGGCCGCGGCCACCAGCAGGCCGACCACCACGCCGCCGATCCAGTGCGCGGGCTGCAGCTGGCGGCGCACGCGCCAGGCGAGCGCCAGCACCGCCGCCGTGAAGGCGAGGGCCAGCAGCCAGCGC
>JALHLO010000299.1 GCA_022844525.1 Ramlibacter sp. | reverse complement strand
ACGGCGTCTCCAGCGGCCGTCCGCCCGCGTACGCGGCGCCGCCGCGCTCCGTGTGGCACAGCATGCAGTTGCCCGCGCGCGCGAGGTAGGCGCCGCGGGCGACCCGCTCGGGCGCGGGCGGCTGGCCGGGCGCGCCGTCCGGGATGCGCGCGCCGCTGCCGAAGTTCTGCATCCAGACCAGGGCCGCGAACGCCGCCACCACGAGGGCGACCACCAGCAGGACCCGTTTCATCGCGCGCCACCCGGCAAGGGGGCCTGCGCGGAGCCGCAGCGCATGGGCGGCGGCTCGGGCGCGGGCGGTGGCGGCGCCTTGCGGCCCTTGCGCTTGCTGGCCGCTGGCGGTTCCGCCGAGACCGGTTTCGGATTCTTCGGCAGCGGCTCCGACGCCAGCCAGGCCGTCACGGCCGACAGGTCGTCGGGGGCGAGCCGGCGGGCGATCTCCGCCATGCAGTCCGGCGCCAGCGCGCGCCGCTGCCCGGTGCGCCACGCGCCCAGCTGCGCATTCAGGTAGTCGCGCGGCAGCCCGAGCAGGCCGGGGATGTGGGGCACGACACCGGTGAGCGCCTTGCCGTGGCAGCTCGCGCAGGCGGGCACGCGGCGCTCGGGGTCGCCCTGCAGCGCCAGGATGCGGCCCCGCTGCAGCACCTCGGGCGCGGCGGTGGCGGCCTTCGGCGCGGCGTAGGGCAGGTCGAGGCTGGCGAAGTGCTGCGCGATGTGGAACAGGTAGTCGTCCGAAAGCGTCTCCAGCAGGCCGGCCATGAGACCGTAGTGCCGCCTTCCGTCGCGGAAGTGCAGCAATTGCGCGTACAGGTAGCCGGCCGGCTTGCCCGCGATGCGCGGGTAATAGCCGTCGGGGCCGGCACGGCCTTCCTTGCCGTGGCAGCTCGTGCAGGCCAGCGTGCGCTGGGCCATCGAGTCCTGGAACGCGGCGGGCGCCGCGGACGCGACGGTGGCGGCACACAGCAGGACGGGAAACAGGAAACGAAGGAAGCCGCGCATGGGCCGCGACTATGCCACTTCCACGCGCCCCGGCACCTGTTCGTCGGTACCGGGCGGACACGCGCATGGCGCCCGTCCTACAACTGGCGCACGGGTCGCCTCCCAAGATGGTCCCATGAACCTCTACCGACGTTCGAGCAAGCCGAAACCGCAGGCTCAAGCGCCGCGCGGCCGGCGCCGCCAGCCCCCGGACGGGGAAGGAAGCAATGCGGTGCAGAGCCGCCCCGACCCCAAGGCCGAGCCCATCCCCGACGGCGAGCACAAGTACGTGCCGCGCAGCCCGTACCGCACGGGCAACTACTAGTCGCCGAGCACCACGTCCGACTGCGGGTAGGCCACGCAGGGCAGGACCCAGCCGCCCGCCTTTTCCTCGGGCAGCAGGCCCGGCCACTCGATGCGGTACGCGACGCGGCCCGCATGCAAGGGGCGCAGGCAGGCCCGGCAGGTGCCGTTGCGGCAGGAATTGGCCAGCGCGAAGCCCGCTTCCAGGGCGGAGGCGAGCAGCGTGCGGTCGGCGCGCGCGGCGAAGCGGCGGCCCGAGGGCTGCAGCAGAGCCTGATAAGTGAGGGGAGCGGCCCCCGTTCCTGCCATCGCTTCATGATAATGAGGCGACAAGCACAACGATCGCACCCATGGCCTCCAGCCTTCTTGCCCTCCTCGACGACATCGCCACCATCCTCGACGACGTTTCGGTCCTGACCAAGGTCGCGGCCAAGAAGACCGCGGGCGTGCTGGGCGACGACCTCGCGCTCAATGCGCAGCAGGTGAGCGGCGTGCGCGCCGAGCGAGAACTGCCGGTGGTGTGGGCGGTCGCCAAGGGATCGATGGTGAACAAGGTGATCCTGGTGCCGGCCGCGCTCGCCATCAGCGCGATCGCGCCCTGGGCGGTGACGCCGCTGCTGATGGTGGGCGGCGCCTTCCTCTGCTTCGAGGCGGCGGAGAAGCTCGCGCACCGGCTGCTGCACAGCCGGCAGGAGGACGAGGCGCACCAGCGCGAGCTGGAGCAGGCGCTGCTCGACGAGAACGTCGACCTGGTGGCGGTGGAGAAGGACAAGATCAAGGGCGCGATCCGCACCGACTTCATCCTGTCGGCGGAGATCATCGTGATCGCGCTGGGCACCGTCGCCGGGCAGGACTTCGGCACGCGCGTCGCCGTGCTGGTGGCGATCGCGCTGGCCATGACGGTGGGCGTCTACGGCCTGGTGGCCGGCATCGTGAAGCTCGATGACTTCGGGCTGTACCTCAGTCGCAAGGCGGCGGCCGGTACGCGGGCCGTGGGCAACGGCATCCTGCGCGCGGCGCCGTGGATGATGAAGGGCCTGTCCGTGGCCGGCACCGCGGCCATGTTCCTGGTGGGCGGCAGCATCCTCGAACACGGCATCCCGCAGGTGCACCACGCCGCGGAGGCCTTCGGCGGCGAAGGCGGCGCCTGGAGCGTCGTCAAGGGCATGCTGTTCGATGCCCTGGTCGGCATCGTGACCGGCGCCGTTCTCGTCGCCGCGTACGTGGCGGTGCGCAAGCTTCGGGGTAAACCCGCGCTGCCTGCGTAGAAAGCCACGGTCCTGGCTCATGCGTAGGCGCGCTCCTACGATGGCTTGGGTCCCCGGCGGATAAGCGCGCCACGGTTGCGCCCGAACAATCGCTCCCCATACGAGGGAGAGTCGCCATGCCTGATATGCAACCGTCCACGCCGAGCGCCGCCGCCATGCCCGTGGTGATGGATCCCGCCGCCCAGTCCCCGTTCGAGGACTTCGACTACGCGCTCGGTTGCGAGTGCGCCGACCCGTCCCTGCAGATCGAGCGCTGGGCCCAGGAAGCGCGCGGCGGCGACGCGAACTGAGGCCACCGTGCCGGGCGAACTTCCGTCGGACGCGAAGGACGCGGAGCCTTCCGAGTTCCTCGACGCCCTGAAGAAGGGCGCGCTGGCGGGCGCGGTCCTGCTCGTGCTGCTGGTGCCGCCGTGGCACATGGCGACGCGCCAGGCCAAGCAGCAGGCCGCACCGGTCGCCACGGCGCCGCAGCCCTCTCCACGACCCCAAGCCCCGGAAACTCCGTCCGGTTTGCGGCTGGCGGACTTCCGCGGCGAGCAGCCCACGCCCGACGCACTACTGGTCGCGAACTGGGCGGTCGCCACGCGGGATCACCGGAACCATGCCTTCGTCATCGTCGACAAGCAGGATGCGCGCGTCTACGTGTTCGGCGCCGACGGCCGCCTGAAGGACAGCGCGCCGGCCCTGCTGGGTTCGGCCCGCGGCGACGACTCCTTCCCCGGCATCGGCGACAAGCCGCTGGCGCAGATCCGCCCCGAGGAGAAGACCACGCCCGCCGGCCGCTTCATGGCGGAACCCGGACGCAACAGCAACAAGGAGGACGTCGTCTGGGTCGACTACGACGCCGCGGTCTCGATGCACCGCATCCGCCCGCTGGTGCAGAGCGAACGGCGGCTGGAGCGCCTCGCCTCGCTGACCACCGACGACAACCGGATCTCCTTCGGCTGCATCAACCTGCCCGTGAGCTTCTACGAGAACGTGCTGAGCCCCACGGTGCGCCAGTCCGGTGCCGTCGTCTACGTGCTGCCGGAAGTGAAGTCCGTGCAGCAGGTGTTCGGTGCCTACGACGTGACGGACCCGCGGCAGCTCGCCGCGGCGCAGAACGTGGCGCTGCAACAGCGCTGAAGCTCCCCCGCTTTACAAGGGCGCCCTTGCGGCTCCACGGCCGCGCTTGCTAGCATCGGCCCCTGCTGAGCCACGTCGGCCCGGCACCGCAGGGGTTTCGGATGTCCGACTTCGGCCGATGGCTGCGCCACGCAGCCGGTTGTACGGCTTGGCTCGCACTCACGGCGCTGCCGCAGCACGCGGTGGCGGCGCCGCCGCAGGAATTCACCGCGGCCCGTCCCTCCACCCAGGCGCGCAGCCTGGTGGACTGGGTCCTGGGCAGCGGCGACGCCCAAGGCAAGCCCTTCGCCGTCGTCGACAAGCACGCCGCCCGCATCTATGTGTTCCACCCCGACGGTCGCCTGGCGGGCCATTCGACCGCGCTGCTGGGAAGCACCGTGGGCGACCACACGGTGCCCGGGGTGGGCGCGCGGGCGCAGACCGGCACGATCGGGCCGGACGAGCGCACGACACCGGCGGGCCGGTTCGAGGCGGCGCCGGGGCGCAACGACAAGGGCGAGCACGTCGTGTGGGTCGACTACGCCAGTGCCTTCGCGATCCACCGCCTGCGGCCGGGCTTCGCCTACCAGGCGCGTGCGAGCCGGCTGGCGGCCGTGCACGCGAGCGGCAAGCGCGTTTCCTGGGGTTGCGTGGTGGTGCCGGTCGCGTTCTACCAGCAGGTGGTCGAGCGCGTGCTGGGCCAGTCGCGCAGCGTCGTGTACGTGATGCCGGAGGACGCGCCGCTACGCGCGGTGTTCAAGGCGCTCTGAACGCGCGAGGGTCAGCGCTTGTCCGACACGCTGCGTCGTGCGGCACTGACGCGGCCCCGCCGACCGCTCCTGCATCTTGGGACCCCGGCATACACCGCCGGTTACAACAGTTCCCACAAAGGAGTCCTGAACGATGTCGACCTTCAAAATCCTCGCCGCCTCCGCTGTCGCCGCAGCCACCGTCAGCCTGGCGATCGCCCAGGGCACGCCGCCCAATCCCGCCGCCGCCAACCCGGCCACCGGGGCGGGGCAGCGCAGCACGCAGGGCACCCCCATGGGCAC
>JALHLO010000298.1 GCA_022844525.1 Ramlibacter sp. | reverse complement strand
CGGCGCCGCGGACGATGCCGGCGCGGCGGCCGCGTGGTCGCCGCCCCATTCGAGGCTCGTGTCGCGGCCGTTGGGCTGCCCGTAGGAGGAACCGGCCTGCGGCTGCAGCGAGCGGCGCAGCCCGCGTTCGGTCAGCTGCCGCATGCTGACGTACATGGAGCTTTCGGTGGGCGCCTGCACGAAGTCCGGCACACCGCGCGTGTTCTCGCGATAGGTCGCCAGGCCGAAGTACAGGCGCGGCTGGCCCAGGAAGTTGTTCAGCACGTCCGGCGGCACCAGGTACACCGCTTCGCCGCGCCGCGCGCGGATCACGCCGCCGTTGGCGCGGCTGGAATAGAAGTTGGCATGGGCGCGCCGGTTGCGGTTCTCGGGCTTGAACAGGTTGGGGTCGGTCGCCACGGCCACCTCGAACAGGGGGCTCTCGGTGCGCACGGTGAAGCCGAGCACGCTGAAGCGGTCGTCGATGGTGTCGCGGTTGGCCTGGATGCGGGGCATGTCGCTCTCCTGTGTTGGCGCTGCGGATGCGGGGATGGCGTGGTCAGGGGCCGGTGCGGCCGCGGCGGGCCGGCGGTGCCAGCGGGATGGGGGCGGAGGCGATGTCGTCCATCCGCTCCCAGAAGCGGTTGGGCTCGGAGATCCCGAGGGCGACGAGGTGCGGTTTCATGAAGGCGACCACTGCATCCAGCTCCGTGAAGAAGGTCCGTTCGCCGGTGGCGACGTGCTCGACCGACCCCCGCCAGGCCCGCACGGCGCCGGGGACCTCGCCGCCGCTTTCGCACCAGATGCGGACGATGAAGGCGGCACTGCGGTCTTCGAGCAACGGCATGGCGGCTTTCGGTGGGGCGATGCGGTTGCGGGCTTTCGCGGGGGTTCGATCGGCAGTGTCCGGCGCGGCCATCACGGCACGGTCACGCGCGCATCACGCGGCGGTCACGCGGCGCGGGCGCCGCAGCGGCCGCTCATTTCCAGCTAAGAGAACGCTAAGGGACAGCTAAAGGGGGCTGCCTACATTGCATGCACGGCCGGCGCAGACACAGATGCTCGGGCCGGAACAGCCGACAGACCCCAACCTCTTCACGCCAAGGAAACCATCATGAATGCCAAGCTCGCCCTCTCCTCCCTCGTGCTCGCCGCCGGCTTCGCCGGCAACGCCTTCGCCGAAGGCCCCATCCAGGGCAACGACGTCTTCACCGGCAGCAAGTCGGTCGCCGAAGTCCGCGCCGAACTGGACGCCTACAAGCGCTCGGGCGTGAACCCCTGGTCCACCTCGTACAACCCGCTCAAGGGCTTCCAGAGCGCCACGACCCGCCAGGCCGTGACGGCGGAATACCTGGCGGCGCGCAACGAAGTGCGCGCGCTGTCCGGCGAGGACAGCGGCTCCGCGTACCTGGCGCAGCATCGCGCCAACGGCGTGTCCAGCACGCTGGCGGGTACGCCGGTCAACGCCCAATAAGCGGGGCATCCCCGCTTGCGGGGGAACATTCCCCGACCGCACGGTCGGGGTACCGGCGACGGTGCCCCGGCCGTTCGCGTTTTTCTCCAGTCGTGGCGCGGGCTTGCAGCACGGCGCCGGTTGCGCGCGAGGTTGGCACGGCCGATGCATGGTCCCCCGTACGGAGCAGTCCGGAAGGGGGATGCCCCCAGGCCCGCGCGGAGCGAGCATGCAATGGCACCCCGTACCGGAAGTTCCGGCGACCCACCTGGAGGAACGCCATGAACGCAAACGCCTCGCACGCATTCCAGCTGCGCTTCCAGTCGCTGTTCAACAGCGGACGCGGTTTCGCCTTCCCTTGCGACCCGCAGGGCCGGGTCGACCTCGACGGCATGAGCGAACGCGCGCGCAACAACTACTTCTACGCCCGTGCCATGGTCGGACGCGAGCTGGCCGTCCCGCAAGTGCAGCCGGCCGAGTCGCTGCACTGAGCCCTGTCCCCGCGGTCCCGGGGGCTTCCGGGCGCACCGCATAATCGCGGATGCACTCAGCCCAAGGGACCGCCATGACCTACCCCAACACGCAGCTCTTCATCAACGGCCAGTGGCAGGACGCCGCCGAAGGCCGATCGCTCGCCGTCTTCAATCCCGCCACCGGCAAGGAAATCGGCCGCGTGGCCCAGGCCGGGAAGGCCGACCTCGACCGCGCCCTGGAAGCCGCGCAGAAGGGCTTCGAAACCTGGCGCGACATGCCGCCCGCCGACCGCGCGAAGATCATGCGCAAGGCCGCCGGCCTCATCCGCGAACGTGCCGCCGAAATCGCCCCGCTGCTGACGCAGGAGCAGGGCAAGCCGCTGGCCGAAGCCAAGGGCGAGACCCTCGCCGCGGCCGACCTGATCGAATGGTTCGCCGACGAAGGACTGCGCGTCTACGGCCGCCTGGTGCCCTCGCGCGGCAACCTGGCGCTGCGCCAGATGGTGGTGAAGGACCCGGTGGGTCCGGTGGCCGCGTTCACCCCCTGGAACTTCCCGATCAACCAGGTGGTGCGCAAGGTCGGTCCCGCGCTGGCCGCCGGCTGCTCGATGCTGGTGAAGGCCGCGGAGGAGACGCCCGCCGGCCCGGCCGCCTTCATCAAGGCCTTCGCCGACGCCGGCATCCCCCCCGGCGTGCTGCAGCTGGTGTACGGCAACCCCGCCGAGATCTCCGGCTACCTGATCCCGCACCCGGTGATCCGCAAGATCACCTTCACCGGCTCCACGCCGGTGGGCAAGCAGCTGGCCGCGCTGGCCGGCCAGCACATGAAGCGCGTGACGATGGAACTGGGCGGCCACGCCCCGGTGATCGTGTGCGAGGACGCCGACATCGCGCTGGCCGTGAAGTCCGCCGGCGGCGCCAAGTTCCGCAACGCGGGCCAGGTGTGCATCTCCCCCACGCGCTTCCTGGTGCACGAGAGCATCAAGAACGAGTTCGCGCAGGCGCTGGCCAAGTACGCGCAGGGCCTGAAGGTCGGCGACGGCCTGGCCGAGGGCACGCAGATGGGGCCGCTGGCCAACCCGCGCCGGCTGACCGCGATGGCGGAGTTCCACGAGGACGCCGTGAAGAAGGGCGCGCAGGTGCTGGCCGGCGGCAAGCGCATGGGCGACGCGGGCAACTTCTGGGAGCCGACGGTGCTGCTGGACGTGCCACTGGAAGCGAAGGTGTTCAACGACGAGCCGTTCGGGCCGGTCGCGGGCATCCGCGGTTTCAACAAGGTCGAGGAAGCGATCGCGGAGGCGAACCGCCTGTCCTTCGGCCTGGCGGGCTACGGCTTCACGAAGTCGCTGAAGAACGCGGACCTGCTGACGCGCCGCGTGGAAGTCGGCATGCTGTGGATCAACATGCCGGCGATGCCCAGCGCCGAGATGCCTTTCGGCGGCATCAAGGATTCGGGCTACGGCTCGGAAGGCGGGCCGGAGGCGCTGGAGGCGTACCTGAACGTGCGCTCGGTCGCCGTGATGAACGTCTGAGCTGCCGTTCTTCCTCCCTCCCCCTCCGGGGGAGGGCCGGGTTGGGGGCGCTCAGCGTGCCACCAGCTCCCCGTATTCCTCCTCGTTCTTCTCGATGTAGCCCGCGATGAAGCTGCACTGCGGCACCGCCTTCATCCCGCGGCTCTTCACGTCGTCGAGCGCCTGGGCGGCAAGCTGGCTGCCGAGCCCCTGGCCGCCGTAGGCGCCGTCGACTTCGGTGTGCGTGAAGCGCACGGCCTTGCCATCCTTGCGGTACTGCGCCACCGCGGCCACGCGGCCGTCGACGCGCAGTTCGTAGCGCGACTCTGCTTCGTTGTTCACGAATTCGGGCGTGCCGCCCGCGGACTGCTGTTGCTGTTTCATCCGTCCATGGTGCCGCAAAGCGCGATGGTCCGGGGGTCGGGCTCGCCGCCATGGAAACGGTCGAGGCAGCGGCGAAACAGCGCCTCGCCGGGCGCGGCCAGGCCGAACAGTGTCACGCAGGAGCGGAACTTCAGGTCGTCGGGCGAGCCGAGGATCTCGTGCGCGCTGCGGTCCGGCACGGCCAGCATCAGTTGGCAGCATTCGCGCAGGCGCTCGCCCAGCACCGGGTGCGCAAGGTAGGCGCGCGCTTCGGCCAGCGACGCGATCCCGTAGTGCTGCGCCATCGCGCTCGTCCCCAGTCCCCTGAGCTGCGGGAACACGAACCACATCCAGTGGCTGCGCTTGCGGCCGGCACGCAGTTCCCGGCGCACGTCGTCGATCACCGGCGCCTGCGCAGCCACGAAGCGTTCGAGCTCGAAAGGGTCGGCCATGGGGAACTCCGGGAAGATGCGTGGAGGCACAGGATAAGGCGCCGGCGGCAAGCTGGGCCGCGCGCGTCCTACAAGCCGCGCGGTGCCGCCCGTGCACAGTGGCTGCAGTACAGGAGCACCAGCGATGGCCACCCAGCCGCCCCCCGAACCGAAGCCGCCCCTCGGGCCCCAGCCGGAGCCGCCGCAGGGCCCCGTGCCCATGCCGGAGCCGATGCAGCGCTGAAGCCGCCGCCCGCGTGCGGCCGCGCTTTCTTCCCGCGTCCCCGCGGCAAACGGACGAGTTCGAGGCGCGGAGCTTCCCCGGTATCTCCCTCGCGCGAGGTAGCCATGCCAGGCGGGGGCGCGTCGCCCGCTTTGCGCGCGACGGAAAAGGGACTAGCCTCTGCCGCACGAACGACAAGGAGGTACCTGTGCGACAGCGCCCGGTACCGGGAACGCGCAACCCCGAACAAGTGGCGCACCGCGTCGGCGCGGCCTCGGCGGTCGTGCTCGCGGGCCTGTTCGCGCAGGTGGCTTCGCAGGCGCATGCGCAGCCGCGCGGGCTGGGTCCCGCGATTGGCGGCGGGGGCAGCATCGGCGGCGGC
>JALHLO010000297.1 GCA_022844525.1 Ramlibacter sp. | reverse complement strand
CGACACGCAGCTGGCGCGCCCGGCGACGGAGCGGCCGCCCTGGCGCGGCGAGTTCCCGCTGCTGGGCGCGGGCGGGCGGCCGGTGTACCTGGAGTGGAGCGTGTCCTCGCACGTGGAACCGGGCGTGCGCATTGCCATCGCGCTGGACGTGTCGGAGCGCTACGAGCTGGAGCGGCGCCGGCGCGACATCCTCGAGCGCGAGCAGGCGGCGCGCCAGGTCGCCGAGCGCCACAGCCGCACCAAGGACGACTTCGTCGCGGTGCTCTCGCACGAACTGCGCACGCCGCTGAACGCCATCATCGGCTGGGTGCACATCCTCAAGCGCCGCGGCACCACGCCCGAGGCCGCCAAGGGCCTGGAGGCGATCGAGCGCAACGTGAAGACGCAGGCGCGCATCATCTCCGACATCCTCGACGTCTCGCGCATCAACTCCGGCAAGCTGCGGCTGGACCGCGAGTGGACCGACCCGGCGGAACTGGTCACGACGTCGATCGACGCGCTCTCGGCCAGCATCGCGGAAAAGAAGATCCAGGTGGACACGGAAGTGGAGGGCGCCCACGCGCCCGCGCTGGTGGATCCGGCGCGCTTCCAGCAGATCTTCTGGAACCTGATGACCAACGCCATCAAGTTCTCGCCGGCGGGCAGCCGCATCGTCGTGCGGCTGCAGCGCCGCGACGACCGCCTCGCGCTGGAGGTGCAGGACTTCGGGCAGGGCATCAACCCCGAATTCCTGCCGCACCTGTTCGACCGCTTCACGCAGAGCGATTCGCCCGGCAACCGCCGGCACGGCGGGCTCGGGCTGGGCATGTCGATCGTCAAGCACCTGGTGGACCTGCACGGCGGCGAAGTGAGCGCCGCCAGCCGCGGCGAGGGCCACGGCACGCGCGTGCGCGTGGACCTGCCCGCGGAGGCGCAGGGCGAGCCGCAGCCGCACGATGCGCCGGACAGCGAAATGGGGCCGGACCCGGACGAGGCCCAGGCCGATGCCCTGCACGACCTCGACGTGCTGGTGGTGGAGGACGACCGCGAGGCCACCGAGATGATGACGCTGGTGCTGGCGGATCGCGGTGCGCGCGTGCGCATCGCCAGCGACTACGACGGCGCCCTGCGCGCGCTGCAGCACGCCTGGCCGGACGTGCTGGTGAGCGACATCGGGCTGCCCGGGCGCGACGGCTACGAACTGGTGCGCCGGGTGCGCGAGCTGCAGGGCGAACGCGCCGCGCCCCACCTGCCGGTGATCGCGCTCACCGCCTTCGCGCGTCCGGAGGACCGGCAGAAGACGCTGGCCGCCGGATTCGACCTGCACCTGAGCAAGCCGCTCAAGCCGCACCAGCTGCTGGAGGCGATCAGCCGCTTCCGGGGTCCCGGCACCGCGTCCTGAGTGGCGTGCCCCGCGCCCGGCCGTGGGCGAGCGCCTCTCCTTCGTTGGGGCCTGCCTAAGCATTGAGCACCGCAATGCGAGCCGCGCCGCGCCTCGCTGCGCGCAGCAGCGGGGGCTCCGGAGGGCGGTCTTGTCCACAGTCGCGGTGGATATCTCGCGGCGGCGGCCGCCGAAAGCGCTTGACACCCGCGGGCCCGAGGGGGCCGTCCGGGCCGGATGCCGGTGAAGCCGGTCAGCGGTTCGGCTTGTCCTGCGCCAGGTATTCGCGCACCTTGTCGGCGCGGTCGCCGACGGCCTGCACGGCTTCCTTGAGCCGCTCGGGGGTGGTGTTCAGGGACTTGGCCCAGTCGCGCAGTTCGTAGTCCTGGTGGACGTTGATGCGCTGGCGGTCCTGGCCCTGCGAATTGCTCTTGTCGTCGGACATGCGTGTTTCTCCCTTCGGTTGAGACCGTGCCATCTTGGCGCGGCAGCGCGGCCAGGGTCCGTAGGAATCGCGGCCAACCGGCTGTAGTCGCGGCCCCGCCGGAGGGGGAATAATGGGCGGCTCGCCAACCACCAAGAACACCATGCGCTACCTGCACCATGCCTGGGCCATCGTCGGCCTTGCCCTCGTCGCGGCCTGCACCCCGCCCAGCAATCCGCCCGCGGCCACCCCGGCCGCCGCTTCGCCGAACGTCGGCGCGCTGACCACCACCGCGCGCGTCACCACGGCCAGCGGCATCGGCTTCGAATCGCTCCAGCCGGGCAGCGGCGCCTCGCCCAAGGCGACCGACACGGTGCGCGTGCACTACCGCGGCACCTTCCAGGACGGGCGCGAGTTCGACAGCTCCTACAAGCGCGGCCAGCCGGCGTCCTTTCCGCTCAATCGCGTCATCCCGTGCTGGACGGAGGCGGTGCAGATGATGAAGCCGGGCGGCAAGGCGCGCATCACGTGCCCGCCGCGGCTGGCGTACGGCGAGCGCGGGGCCGGCGGCACCATCCCGCCGAATTCGACGCTGGTCTTCGAGATCGAGCTGCTGGCGATCCAGTAAGGGCCGCCGTCCGCGGCACGGGTGAATCCCGGGTGGACCGTCATCGTGAAGCCGCCGACAATCGGCGCATGCTGACCTTCTACTACGCTCCCGGCACCTGTGCCCTCGCCGCCCACCTCGCGCTCGAATACGCGGGCGCGCCCCACGAGGCCAGGCGCCTCGACTTCAAGCAGTCGCAGCAGCGCTCGCCTGAATACCTGCGCGTGAACCCCAAGGGGCGCGTGCCCGCGCTGGTGACCGAGCGCGGCGTGCTGACCGAGACGCCGGCGCTGCTGCACTACATCGCGCAGAGCTTCCCGCAGGCCAACCTGGCGCCGCTGGACGACGCCTTCCTGCTGGCCAAGGTCAACGAGTTCAACAGCTACCTGTGCTCCACGGTGCACGTGAACCACGCGCACAAGGGCCGGGGCTACCGCTGGGTGGAGCCCGAGGACACGGCGGCGCTGGAGGCGATGAAGAAGAAGGTGCCGCAGACCATGGCGGAGAGCTTCGCGCTGATCGAGGAGCAGATGCTCAAGGGCCCCTGGGTGCTGGGCGAGCGCTTCAGCACCAGCGACCTGTACCTGTACACGCTCACGCGCTGGCTCGAAGGCGACGGCGTCGAGGTGAAGCGCTTCCCGAAGGTGGCCGACCACATGCGGCGCATGGAAGCGCAGCCGCAGGTGCAGAAGATCGTCGCCCTGCACCAGTGAGCGCCATGTACCGGCCTTTCAACCTCGCGGGCAAGGGCGTCGTCGTCACCGGCGGCAATGGCGGCATCGGCTACGGCATGGCGCGCGCGCTGCTCGCGTCCGGCGCGGCCGTGGCGATCTGGGGCTCCAACCCGGACAAGACCGCGCGCGCCAAGGCCTCGCTGGCCGAGGAATGCGGCGACGCGTCGCGCGTGCACGCCTTCGTGTGCGACGTGGGCGACGAGGCGCAGGTGGAGCGCAGCTTCGCCGACTCGGTGGCGGCGCTGGGCCGCGTCGACAGCTGCTTCGCCAACGCCGGCGTGTCCAGCAAGGGCACGCTGCTGACCGACATGACGCTGGAGGAATTCCGGCGCGTGCAGCGCGTCAACGTCGAAGGCGTGTTCCTCACCTTCCGCGCCGCGGCCCGCCACATGGCGCAGCACGGGCAGGGCGGCTCGCTGGTGGCCACCGCCAGCACCGCCGCGGTCGAAGGGGCGGCGCGCAACAGCCACTACGGCGCCTCCAAGGGCGCCGTCACGGCGTACGTGCGCGCGCTGGCGGTGGAGCTCGCCCGCCACCGGATCCGCGTCAACTCCATCCTGCCCGGATGGATCGTCACCGACATGACCGAGCGTTCGGTGCACAACCCGAAGTTCGCGGAAGCGGTGCTGCCCCGCATTCCGGCGCGGCGCTGGGGCGAGATCGACGACTTCGGCGGCATCGCGGTGTACCTGGCGAGCGATGCCTCGTCCTATGCGACCGGCGAGCAGTTCCTGATCGACGGCGGCTACACCAAGTTCTAGGGCAAAGACCCTCCCGCCGCCATCCCCGCCCCTGTGCCACAATCCGCACAGCTCCGGGGTGTACGCGACGCGTGCTGAGATCCAGACCCGTGAACTTGACCCGGTTCAGACCGGCGGAAGGAGAGCTGCAACCCTGACCCCCTTGGCGGTCGGGGGCGAAGCCTTCGGAGCACCTCGTTCGCTCGTGAAGGAGCCCCCATGCACAGCACCGCTGCTTTCCGCTATCCCCGCGTCCTGTCCATCGCAGGCTCCGACTCGGGCGGCGGCGCCGGCATCCAGGCCGACCTGAAGACCTTCGCCGCGCTCGGCTGCTTCGGCATGACGGCGATCACCGCCCTGACCGCGCAGAACACGCTGGGCGTGCGCTCCATCCATGCGGTGCCGCTGCAGATGCTCACCGACCAGATCGACGCGGTGGTCGAGGACATCGGCGTGGACGCGGTCAAGATCGGCATGCTGCATTCGGCCGAGACCGTGCTCACCGTCGCGGCGGCGCTCAGGCGCCACGGCCTGCGCCAGGTGGTGCTCGACCCCGTGATGATCGCCACCAGCGGCGCCAAGCTGATCGACGACGCCGCCATCGAAGTGCTGGTGCGCGAACTGTTCCCGCTGGCCACCGTGGTCACGCCCAACCTCGACGAGGCGGCGCTGCTGGTGGGCCAGCCGCTGCGCAGCGAGGCGGACATGGATGCGGCGGCGCGCCACCTGGTCGAACGCGGCGCCGGCGCGGTGCTGGTGAAGGGCGGCCACCTGGAAGGCGACACCGTCAGCGACCTGTTGCTGGCGCGTGGGGCGCCGGGGGTGTGGATGCGGGGCCCGCGCATTCCCAGCCCGAACACGCACGGCACCGGCTGCACCCTCTCCAGCGCGATCGCCAGCCACCTCGCCCTCGGCGCCGACCTGCCCACGGCGGTGGCGCGCGCGCGCGACTTCGTGCGCGGCGCGCTGGACGCA
>JALHLO010000296.1 GCA_022844525.1 Ramlibacter sp. | reverse complement strand
GCCCGGGTCGCCGGACGCGGCGGCCGGGCCCGCGGCGGCCACCCAGGCCGGGGCGGCTTCCAGCGTGAGCTTGCTGCGGAAGACGAAACGGCGCAGGTGCGCCACCAGTTCGTCCGCCCCCATGTCCGGCAGCACCAGCAGGAAGCGCGTGGCATCCACGCGCGCCAGTGCGAACAGCGCCAGTACGCGGCCCTTGGCGGTCAGCAGGCCGTTCCAGTGCCAGCGGCCGGTCGCCAGCGCCATCACGTCGTTCATGGATTGCGACTGCAGGAACGCGGCCGCGTCCCGGCCCTCGACCTCGACCACGCCGAAACCCGCGAGGGCGGGGCAGCGGGCCGTTTCCAGATTTGTCTTGAACGTCATGGGCGCGGGGCCTTAACATTGGGCATGGCCAACGAGCCCCGAATCATAGGCGATACCGCGCCTGACACCGAGTCTTCCCCGCGTCGTCCCGACCCCGTCAACGACGCGGCCGCTCCGCCTCCGGTCGAATACGGCGGCCGGGACGGACCCGATCCCACGCGCTACGGCGACTGGGAAAAAAACGGTCGCTGCATAGATTTCTGACGCCGCGAACACATCGCCGGCCCCAAACTCCACTCCTACCCAGACGAGCGCAGCCCATGGCGACGCAAGAACGACCCCTGTCACCGCACCTGCAGGTCTACAAGCCGCAGATCACCAGCGTGATGTCCATCATCCACCGCGCCACCGGCGTGGTGCTGGCCGTCGGCGGCCTCGTGCTGGCCGCGTGGCTGGTGGCCGCGGCGGGCTCGCCGCAGGGCTACCAGGCGTTTTCCTCGCTCATGGGTTCGCTGGCGGGCAAGCTGGCGCTGTTCGTGTTCTCGGCCTGCCTGGTCTACCACTTCCTCAACGGCCTGCGGCACCTGGCCTGGGACACGGGCCGCGGCTATGACATCCCGAAGGTTTATGCCAGCGGCTACACGGTGCTGGCGCTGTCGGTGGTGCTGACCGCCGCCCTCTGGTGGTTCGGCCTGGGAGGCGCGGCATGAGCCTTCGCCATCCGCTTTCGAAGGCCAAGGGCCTGGGTTCGGCCAAGGACGGCACCGGCCACTGGTGGAGCCAGCGGCTCACCGCCATCGCGCTGGCGCTGCTTACGCCGTGGTTCGTGTTCTTCTCGGTGGGCCTGCTGGGCGCCGGCCAGGACGCCGTGCGCAGCGCCATCGCGCAGCCGGTGTCGGCCGTGCTGCTGACGGCCTTCGTGCTGTCGCTGTTCTGGCACGCCCGCCTGGGCCTGCAGGTGGTGGTGGAGGACTACATCCACGGCGCGGCGGAAATCGCCCTGCAGGTCATCATCAAGTTTGTTTACGCGCTGGCGGCCATCGCCGCCCTGCTGGCCATCGGCCGCATCGTCTTTACCGCCTGAGGCCGCCATGACGTCCGCCTACAAGATCCACGAGCACACCTACGACATGGTCGTCGTGGGCGCCGGCGGTGCCGGCCTCCGCGCCACCTTCGGCCTGGCCCAGAAGGGCCTCAAGACCGCCTGCATCAGCAAGGTCTTCCCGACCCGTTCGCACACCGTCGCGGCGCAGGGCGGCATTTCCGCCGCGCTGGGCAACATGGGCGAGGACGACTGGCGCTTCCACTTCTACGACACCATCAAGGGCTCGGATTGGCTGGGTGACCAGGACGCCATCGAGTACATGTGCCGCGAAGCCATCCCGGCCATCATCGAGCTTGAGCACCAGGGCGTGCCGTTCTCGCGCACCGAAGACGGCAAGATCTACCAGCGCCCCTTCGGCGGCATGACCACGCACTACGGCCAGGGCACCGCCCAGCGCACCTGCGCGGCCGCCGACCGCACCGGCCACGCCATCCTGCACACGCTTTACCAGCAGTCGCTGGCGCACCAGGCCGAGTTCTTCATCGAATACTTCGCCCTCGACCTGATCATGGACGAAGAGGGCGCCTGCCGCGGCGTGCTGGCGCTCGACATGGCCACCGGCGAGCTGCACCTGTTCCGCGCCCAGGGCACCGTGCTGGCCACGGGCGGTTACGGCCGCGCCTACTTCAGCGCCACCTCGGCCCACACCTGCACCGGCGACGGCGGCGGCATGGCCCTGCGTGCCGGCCTGCCGCTGCAGGACATGGAGTTCGTGCAGTTCCATCCCACCGGCGTGTACGGCGCGGGCTGCCTGATCACCGAGGGCGTGCGCGGCGAAGGCGGCATCCTGCGCAACTCCGCCGGCGAGCGCTTCATGGAGCGCTACGCGCCCAACGCCAAGGACCTGGCCTCGCGCGACGTGGTGTCGCGCTCGATGACCATCGAAATCCGCGAAGGCCGCGGCGTGGGCCCGAAGAAGGACCACATCCACCTCGACCTCACGCACCTCAACCCGGCCGACATCCACGAGAAGCTGCCGGGCATCGCCGAAACCGCGAAGATCTTCGCCGGCGTGGACGTCACCAAGCAGCCGATCCCGGTGCTGCCGACGGTGCACTACAACATGGGTGGCCTGCAGACCAACTACCACGGCGAAGTGGTCACGCTGAAGAACGGCAACCCCGATTCGGTGGTGCCGGGCCTGTACGCCATCGGCGAAGCCGCCTGCGTGTCGGTGCACGGCGCCAACCGCCTGGGCTCGAACTCGCTGCTCGACCTGGTGGTGTTCGGCCGCGCGGTGGCCAACCGCTGCGCCGAGACCATCAAGCCGGGCGCGGCGCACAAGTCCATGCCGGCCTCGGCCTGCGACAAGTCGCTGGCCAACCTCGACAAGCTGCGCAATGCCAAGGGCGGCACGCCCACGGCCGAGATCCGCGACGCCATGCAGCAGACGATGCAGAACGACGCCGCGGTGTTCCGCACCGGCGAAACGCTCAAGCACGGCGTGGACGCGATCCTGGACGTGGTGAAGTCGTTCCAGGACGTGCGCGTTTCAGACCGCTCGCTGATCTGGAACTCCGACCTGGTGGAAACCCTGGAGCTGCAGAACCTGCTCGGCCAGGCCGTGGCCACCCTGGTGTCGGCCGAGAACCGCCAGGAATCGCGCGGCGCCCACGCCCGCGAGGACTTCAAGGACCGCGACGACGTCAACTGGCACAAGCACACGCTGTGCTGGGTGGACGAGGCCGGCGGCACGAAGATCGACTACCGCCCGGTGCACATGTATACGCTGAGCAAGGACGTCGACGTGGTGCCGCTCAAGGCCCGCACCTACTGACCCTGTGGGAGGGGCGCGAGTCCCTTCCACGCACGACATCGCGCAGGAACCGAGCACATGGCTGAGTTCACCCTCCCGAAGAATTCCAAGATCACCAAGGGCAAGCATTTCGCCGCCGCCGGCGCGAAGAACGTGCGCACCTTCAAGATCTACCGCTGGAATCCTGACGACAGCGCCAACCCGCGCACCGACACCTACGAGGTCGACCTCGACACGTGCGGCCCGATGGTCCTGGACGCGCTGATCAAGATCAAGAACGAGATCGACCCCACGCTGACCTTCCGGCGCAGCTGCCGCGAGGGCATCTGCGGCTCATGCGCGATGAACATCGACGGCACCAACACCCTGGCCTGCACCAAGGGCATCGACGAGTGCGGCAAGAAGGAAGTGCCGATCTACCCGCTGCCGCACATGCCGGTGATCAAGGACCTGGTGCCGGACCTGAGCCACTTCTACGCCCAGTACGCCTCGATCAAGCCCTGGCTGCGCACGCAGAGCCCGGCGCCCGCGAAGGAGCGCCTGCAGTCCAAGGAAGACCGCGCCAAGCTCGACGGCCTCTACGAATGCATCCTGTGCGCCTGCTGCTCCACCAGCTGCCCCAGCTACTGGTGGAACGGCGATCGCTACCTCGGCCCGGCCGTTCTGCTGCAGGCCTACCGCTGGATCATCGACTCGCGCGACGAGGACACCGGTGCCCGCCTGGACGAGCTCGAAGATCCCTTCAAGCTCTACCGTTGCCACACCATCATGAACTGCGCGCGCACCTGCCCCAAGGGCCTCAACCCGGCCCGTGCGATCGGTGAAATCAAGAAGCTGATGCTGCAGCGCCGCGGCGCCTGAGGAAGCCCCCATGCCGGCCCTGACGGTGAACCCGCTGCTGCTGCCGCTGCTGGCCATGGTGGCGCTGACGCTCATGGTGTGGGTGCGGCTGTACGCCGTGCGCATCCCGGAGATGAAGCGCAACCGCATCGACCCGCAGCGGCTGGCGGGTTCGGCCGACAAGGGGCTGCTCAAGGACACCCGCGCCAGCGACAACTTCATCAACCTGTTCGAAGTGCCGGTGCTGTTCTACGTGCTGGTGCTGGCCACGCTGGCCACCGGCGTGAACGACGGCGTGCTGCTGGCGCTGGCCTGGGCCTTCGTGGGCCTGCGCGCGGTGCACAGCGCCATCCAGTGCACCTACAACCGGGTGATGCACCGCTTCAGCGCGTATGCGCTGGCCACGGTGTCGCTGTTCCTCTATCTCGGGCGCCTGGCCTGGCTCGTGGCGGCATGAGCGACGACCCGGAACTGCGGCGCCTGCGCTGGCGCTGCCGGCGCGGCATGCGCGAACTCGACCAGCTGATGCTGCGCTATCTCGACGGCCGCTGGCCGCAGGCGGACGAGGCCGAAAGAAGCCGCTTCCTACGGCTGCTCGACTCCGAGGACGATAAGCTCTGGCGCTGGTTCATGGGCCGAGAGGTCCCGCAGGATGCCGACCTCCATGCCATCGTCCAGCTCATCCTCGATCTGCCGCATTGACTGGCGTCCTTCGCACGGGCTTGCGGCCGCGCTGGCGGCGCTGGGCGTGATGGCGGCGCTTTCGCTCTGGCTGAGCGCGCTGCCGGTGTCCGCGAAGGCCGTGGCCGCGCTGCTTGCGGCGGCCGAAGGCCTGCGCCTGGCGCGCGCGCACCTG
>JALHLO010000295.1 GCA_022844525.1 Ramlibacter sp. | reverse complement strand
GAGCGGCCGCCGCACCTGCCGGCGATGCTGGCCGCCGCGCACGCGCAGGACCCGCGCGCCCAGGCGCTGGTGGACGGCGAGCGGCGCTGGAACTGGGGCGAGCTGCACGAACAGGCGGCGCGGCTGGCAGTGGGATTGCGCCAGGCCGGGGTGGGCCCGGGCGACCGGGTCGTGCTGCTGGCGCCGAACCGCGCGGAGTTCGTGATCGCGACCCACGCCGTGCTGCGGTTGGGTGCGGTGCTGGTGCCGGTGAGCATGCGCGAGGCCGGCCCGGGCATCACCTTCATCCTGAACCAGTGCCGCGCCTGCCTGGTGATCGCGGACCCCGTGATGACGACGCTGGTACCGCCGGCACTCGCCGACGGCCAGCCGCTGCGCCGCGTGGCGCTGGGCGGCGGCGAAGCGGGCGAGGGCTGGCTGCGCTGGGACGCGCTGGTGGAACACGGCGCGCAGGGCTCCACCGACGCGCAGCCGCAGGAGGAGGACGCCGCCGTCATCCTCTACACCTCCGGCACCACCGGCGCGCCCAAGGGTGCCGTCCTCACCCACCTGAACCTGGTGCACTCGGTGCTGCATTACCGGCACGTGCTGCGGCTGCGCGCGGGCGAATGCGGCTTGCTCGCCGTGCCCGCTTCGCACGTCACCGGGCTGGTCGCGCTGATCCTCGCGATGGCCGGCGTGGGCGGCAGCGTCGTGCTGCTGGCCGACTTCAAGGCGGCGGCGAGCCTGGCGCTGGTGGCGCGCGAGCGCGTGAGCTACACGCTGATGGTGCCGGCCATGTACGCGCTGTGGCTGCGCGAGCCTGCGCTGCCGGCGACCGACCTGTCCTCGCTGCGCCTGGCCGGCTTCGGCGGCGCGCCGATGGCCCCGGCCACGATCGATGGCTTGCGGCGGAACTGCCCGGGCATCCGGCTGTTCAATGCCTACGGTTCCACCGAGACCTCATCGCCGGCCACGATGACGCCCGCCGGCTCGCAGGTGCTGGAAGCGGTCGGCCAGCCGCTGCCCTGCGCCGACATCCTCGTCATGGACGACGAGGGCCGCGAAGTTGCGCGCGGCACCCCGGGCGAGGTGTGGATCGGCGGGCCCATGGTGGTGCCGCGCTATTGGGACAACGCCAAGGCCACCGCCGACAGCTTCGTCGCCGGCTACTGGAAATCGGGCGACATCGGGACGATGGACGAAGCCGGCTACCTGCGCGTGCACGACCGCAAGAAGGACATGATCAACCGCGGCGGCTACAAGGTGTTCTCGGTGGAGGTGGAGAACTGCCTGCTCGGGCACCCCGACGTGCAGGAGGCGGCGACGGTGGGCGTGCCCTGCCCGGTGCTCGGGGAGCGCATCCATGCGTTCGTGCATGCGCCGGGGGCGCGGGATGCGGACCGGCTGCGCGAGGAGCTCACGCAGCGGTGCCGCAAGGAGCTGGCCGACTACAAGACGCCGGATTTCTGGACCTGGCTCGCGGAACCCTTGCCGCGCAATGCGAACGGGAAGGTGATGAAGCGGGTGTTGCGCGAGCGGGTGGCTTAGTGTCGCGGTTCGGCTTCGCGCTCACCACGACCTACGAAGACCACCGGAATGCGTTCTGTAGGTCGTGGTGAACGGCGAAGCCGAACCGCGACACCCCACCTACTTGCGCTTCGCCCGCGGATGCGCGGCGTCGTAGGCCTTCGCCAGGTGCTGGAAATCCAGCCGCGTATACACCTGCGTCGTCCCGATGTTCGCGTGCCCCAGCAACTCCTGCACCGCCCGCAAATCCCCGCTGGATTGCAGCAGGTGGCTCGCGAACGAATGCCGCAGCATGTGCGGGTGCACCGGCGTCGCCAGCCCCGCCTGCAGGCTGCGCTGCTTCAGGCGCTGCCACACCGCCTGCGCGCTCAGGCGCGTGCCGTGACGGCCGATGAACAAGGCGGCCTCCTGCGCGTGCGGCCCCGCGGCCCGGACGTCCAGCCAGTGCCGCAGGACGGTGATCGCCTTCGTGCCCACCGGCACCGTCCGCCGCTTGCTGCCCTTGCCCAGCACGTGCGCTTCCCCGGCCTGCAGGTCCACCCAGCCCCTGGCCTGGCCGCTGGCCTGCGCGTCCAGGCCCACCAGCTCGCCCACGCGCAGCCCGCAGCCATAGAGCAGTTCCACGATCGCCGCATCGCGCGCTTCCAGCCAGGGATCGGCCGCCTCCGAGCTGAACTCCGCCAGCTGAACCGCGTCGTCGACGCTCAGCGCCTTGGGCAGCGGCTTGGGCGCCCTGGGCGCCTTCACGTCCACCACCGGGTTGCTCTTCACCAGCCCCTCGCGTCCCAGCCAGGTGTAGAAGCCGCGCCAGCCGGACAGGATCAGCCCGATGCCGCGGCCGCTGCGGCCGCCGGCGTTCATCTGCGCGACCCAGCGCCGCACGTGCGCGTTCTGCACCCGCGTGAGTTCCACGCCCGCCTGGGCCGCGTTCTCGGCGAGCTTGCGCAGGTCCAGCGAGTACAGCTCCACGGTGCGGGCCGCGAGCCGCTTCTCGACGCGGACGTGTTCGAGGTAGCGCTCGACCAGTCCGGCGTCTTCCATGGCAACCTTCAGCGCGGGCGCAGCCGCGACAGCGCGGCGCTCGCCAGTTCGGCGATGCGCTCCAGGAAGTCGGTGGCCAGCCCCGACTCGAAGCGCTGCGGATCCGGCGAGGCCAGCACCAGCATGCCGAAGGCGGGGCCGGAGCCGTTGACGGCGCCCGGCCGCAGCGGGATCAGCGCGATCGACATCGCGGTGCCCGGGTCGTCCAGCCAGCCCACCGGCTCCAGTCCCGACGACATGCCGCAGTAGGGCTGCGTCAGCGACGAGGCGAAGCTCTTCGCGTCCTCGCTCACGCCCTGGGCGTAGGGCTCGCCGGCGTAGCGGGCGTCCACGTCCCAGACCTTCAGCGCCACCTGCGGCACCATGAACTGGCCCTGCAGCTCCGCCACCAGCGTGGCCGGCAGCGCGCGGGTGGACTGCACCAGCAGCATGGACTTCGCCCAGCGGTGGATGCGGTCGGAGATCACCATGTTCTCGTTGCCGTGCCGCACCATCTGCATGATGCGCTGCTCCAGCGACTTGATCTTCTCGCGCAGCATCTCCGCCTGCCGCTCCTGCAGGCTCACCGCGCGGTTGCCGTGCGGGCTGGTCAGGTGCACGGCGGCGAGCAGCTCCGCGTGCCGCTCGAAGAAGTCCGGGCTGTTGGCCAGCCAGTCGGCGATGTCGTCTTCCGTGATCGGGTTCATGTTGTGGTCCATCAGTCCTGCAATTCGATTTCGCCTTCGAACACCGTCACCGCCGGGCCCGTCATGAAGACCGGCGCATCGCCGCCCGCCCATTCGATGGTGAGCACGCCGCCGCGGGTTGCCACGTCCACGCGCGCATCGAGCCGGCCCAGCCGGACGCCGGCCACCACCGCCGCGCAGGCCCCGGTGCCGCAGGCGAGCGTCTCGCCGGCGCCGCGTTCCCACACGCGCAGCCTGATGCGGCCGCGGTCCTGGATCTCCATGAAGCCGGCGTTCACGCGCCGGGGAAAGCGCGAGTGGTGCTCGATCAGGGGCCCCTGCGCCGCCACCGGCGCGTGGTCCGCGTCGCGCACTTCCTGCACGGCGTGCGGGTTGCCCATGGAGAGCACCGCCACCGCCACGATCTCGGACTCGGCGTGGGTGCCCAGCGCGAGGTGCCACTTCTCCCAGCCGCCGTCCTTGTGCGGGCTCAGGCCGGCCGTGTCGAAGGGAATCTGCGGCGGATCGAACACCGGCCGGCCCATGTCCACCGTGACCCGGCCGTCCGGGTTCAGCCGCGGCTCGATCACGCCGGAAAGCGTCTGCACGCGGATGCGCTCGCCCCGCGCCAGGCCCTTGTCGGCCACGTAGCGGGCGAAGCAGCGGGCGCCGTTGCCGCACTGCTCCACCTGGCCGCCGTCGGCGTTGTGGATCACGTATTCGAAGTCGATGCCCGGCGCGGGCGAGGGGCGCACGGTGAGGATCTGGTCGGCGCCGACGCCGAAGTGCCGGTCCGCGAGCTGGCGGTATTGCGCCGCGCCGAGGCCCAGCCGGCCGCGGGTTTCGTCGAGCACGACGAAGTCGTTGCCCGCCCCCTGCATCTTGGTGAAGCGGATGCGCATGGCCGGATTATCCCCGCAGGCGGTCCAGGAAGCGATCGACGAAGAACAGGCGGTCCTGCCCCCACCACCGTTCGTGGTGCCCGCGCACGACGAAGGTCGGCGCGCCGAACACGCCCAGGCGCACCGCCTCCTCGCTGAAGGCCTGGTATTCCTGCTGCACGGCGGGCGTGCGCTCCAGCGCCTGCAGGGCCTTGCCGTCGTAGCCGTTCTCGTCGGCCACGGCAATGCGGACTTCGGCCAGCGAGGTGTCGCGCTCTTCCGCCCACAGCGCGCGCAGCAGCGCGTGCGACAGCACGAAGGCGTCCAGGCCCTGCTGCTGCGCCGCGATCACCATCCAGCCCGCGTACTTGTTCCAGTCGGCGTCGCCCGGCGTGGACTGCGGGTAGTGCTTGGGCTCCAGGTTCAGCGGCATGCCCAGGTAGTCGCGCCAGCGCGCGAGCTCCTCGGCGTGGTAGCTGCGCCGCGCCGGCGGCCGCGTGCGGATCGGGATGCCGCCGGTCTGCACCACCACCGCCTGGAAGTCATAGGGCTTGAGCGACAGCTTCACCCGGTGACGCCGGACGATGTCCTGCAGCTGCGGCCCGGCAAAATAGGCCCACGGCGATGACAGGCTGTAATAGCAGTCCAGTTGAATCGTCATCCGCGGATGATATGCCCCTGAACGTGCCTCCCCCCGCCCTGCCGCCGGTGCCGCCGCAGGCCGTCGCCAGCCCCCGCGACGAAGCCGCGCTCGCGCGGCTGGCGGC
>JALHLO010000294.1 GCA_022844525.1 Ramlibacter sp. | reverse complement strand
GCCACGGTGCGCGGACCCAGCGCCAGGCCGCCGCCCTCGCCCGCCGGCCGGAAGGCCAGCATGCGCAGCAGCGACATCTCGAAGCCGGTGCGCGGGCTGGGCGCCAGGCCCAGGTCGCGGCGGCCGGTGACCGCCATCTGGTACCAAAGCTGCACCAGCTCGGGCGACAGCTGCGCCGCCAGGCCCGCCACGTCCGCGGCTTCGCCGTCGCCAGCCATGCCGGGCACCATCTGCTGCAGCTGGATGCGGTGGAGCGCGGTGGCCAGGTCTTCCAGCACGTGGCTGAAGTCGGGCGAGAACGACGCCAGTTCGTCGATGCAGGCCATCAGCGCCGCACCGTCGCCGGCCGCCAGCGCCGCCAGCAGCGCGCCCACCTGCGAGCGGTCCACCGTGCCCAGCATGGCGTTCACGGCAGCGGCATTGAGCTGGCCGCCGGTGTAGGCGATGGCCTGGTCGAGCAGCGACAGGCCGTCGCGCAGGCTGCCGTCGGCGGCACGCGCCAGCAGCGCGATGGCGCCGGGCTCGGACGGGATGGCCTCGGCCTCGAGGATGCGGCCGATCTGGCCGCCGATCTGCGCTTCGTCCAGCCGCCGCAGGTTGAACTGCAGGCAGCGCGACAGCACGGTGACCGGCAGCTTCTGCGGGTCGGTGGTGGCCAGCAGGAACTTCACGTGTTCCGGCGGCTCCTCCAGGGTCTTGAGCAGCGCGTTGAACGCGGCCTTGGACAGCATGTGCACTTCGTCGATCAGGTAGACCTTGGTCTTGCCGCGCGAAGGCAGGTACTGCGCGTTGTCGATCAGGTCGCGCACGTCGTCCACGCCGGTGTTGCTGGCGGCGTCGATCTCGAGCAGGTCCACGTAGCGGCCGGCGTCGATGTCGCGGCAGGCGGCGCACTCGCCGCAGGGCTCGGCGCTGGTGCCGCGCTCGCAGTTGAGCGACTTGGCGAAGATGCGGGCGATGGTGGTCTTGCCCACGCCCCGGGTGCCGGTGAACAGGAAGGCGTGGTGGACCTTGCCGGTCTCGAGCGCATTGCTCAGCGCGCGCACGACGTGCTCCTGCCCGACCAGCTCAGCGAAGCGCTTGGGGCGCCATTTTCGGGCAAGGACCAGATAGGACATGCGGGCACTCGGGACGGGGCGGGGCTAGCCGGTCCATTGTGCCAACCCCCCCGCCCCCGGGCCAGCGCGAATCGCCGTGCTTGTCCCCACCCCCCGCAACCGGTATCCTTTCCGGCTTGTTTCAGGCGGTTATCTCTGCGGAGAGATGTCCGAGCGGTTGAAGGAGCACGCCTGGAAAGTGTGTAAACGGCTAAACCCCGTTTCGAGGGTTCGAATCCCTCTCTCTCCGCCACTATCCAAGCCGCCGGCCCCCGTGCCGCGGTGGTTCCCCAGACGGCCCGCCCCACGGCGCGCCGTCCGCTTCAATGGTGGCCCCGTCGGCCCCCCGCGACGCTAGGTTGAAAACTCCGCCAGGGCCGGAAGGCAGCAACGGTATTGACTGATGCGGGTGCCGGGGTAAGCCGGCGGGGCTACCGCCATTTTGGGCGCAGCCAAAATGGCGGCCCTAAGTTTGCTGCGCAAACCCAGGGTCCCTGTCTGCACTCCCGATCCCCTGCCCCTGTCGGGGCGCCCCCCTTACCAAGGGGGGCTCTGCGCGCCGTGGCTGCGCGCTTCAATCCAGATCCATCTCGGCCACGTCGCCTGCCCAGCCCTGGAGCTTTAACTTCGCTTCGGCTTATCCGCTTTTTCGGATTTGATGCGTGGGATCCGTGGCGGGGCTTGCGCGGTGGGTGGATCAGGGGTCGGGGTGGAGCCAGGTGGTTTCGCCCGTGGGGTAGCGTTCGTGTTTCCAGATGGGGACGCGGGATTTCACTTCGTCGATGATCCAGCGGCAGGCCTCGAAGGCGGGGCCGCGGTGGCCGGCGGCGACGCCGACCCAGACGGCCAGGTCGCCCAGCGCGAGTTCGCCCGTGCGGTGAACGCAGGCGGCGCGGGTGATGGCGAAGCGCTGCACGGCCTCGCTGATGATCGCCTGGCCTTCGGTTTCGGCCAGGGCGCGGTAGCTTTCGTAGAACAGGCCCTGCACCGCCCTGCCCTCGTTGTGGTTTCGCACCCAGCCTTCGAAGCTGGCGTAGGCGCCGGCGTCGTGGCCGAGCAACTGCTCGCGCAGCGGCCCGATCTCGAACGGCACTTCGCTGATGGCGAACCGGCTCATCCGCCCGACACCGGAGGGATGAAGGCGATCTCGCAGCCCTCGCGCAGCGGGCTGTCCCAGCGCGCGAAGGCGCCGTCCACGGCCACGCGCAGCTTCGCGGCAGGAAGGCTGAAGCCGTGGCGTACGGCCAGTTCGGCGTAAAGCGCGTCCAGGGATTCGGGCAGCGGCAGCTGCTCGCGGTCCACGCCCGCGGCGTCGCGCAGGCTGGCGAAATACAGCACCGTCACGCTCATGCGCGCGCCCCGCCCACGTCGCGCTTGCCGCCGCGCTTGGCCAGCAGCTTCGCCGGGCCGATCACCATCGCGTGGCTCAAGGCCTTGCACATGTCGTACACGGTCAGCGCGGCCACCGTGGCGCCAGTCAGCGCCTCCATTTCCACGCCGGTGCGGTGGGTGGTCTTGACCGCGCACTCGATGCGCAGCGTGGCGTCGTTCAGCCAGGCCACGTCGAAGCGGCAGCCGTCGATCGGCAGCGGGTGGCAGAACGGAATGAGTTCGTGCGTGCGCTTGACCGCCATCGTGCCGGCGATGATCGCCGTGTCCACCACCGCGCCCTTGGCCGTGCCCATGCCGGCCTTGCGCAGCGCCACCGCCACCGCCGGCGGGAACTTCACCCGGCATTCGGCCACCGCCTCGCGCGCGGTGGCGGCCTTGGCCGAGACATCCACCATCGCCGGCCGGCCCGCGGCATCCAGGTGCGTGAGTTTCGACTTCGCCATGTCAGCCGCCTATGTAGAACATTTCGATCTTCTTGCGGTCGGCGGGCGCCGACGCGCGCTGTTCGCTGTAGCGGTCTGCGCGCAGGCGCCACAGACCCGCCAGGTGTGAGGCCAGCGCGTCTTCGCCGCGGCCGATGTGCTCGCGCAGCGGCTGGCCGCGGGTGGCGAACAGGCAGGTGAACAGCTGCCCGTCGGCCGACAGGCGCGCCCGGTGGCAGTCGCCGCAGAACGGGTCGCTGACCGAGCTGACGAAGCCCACTTCGCCGCCGCCATCCACGTACCCGTGCCGCGTGGCCACTTCGCCGCGATAGGTGGGCGTGAGCGCACGCAGCGGCCAGCGCGCGTGGATGCGGTCGCGCAGCTCGGCCGAGGGCACCACGCCTTCGCGGCGCCAGCCGTTGCAGTTGCCCACGTCCATGTATTCGATGAAGCGCGGCACGTGCGGGGTGCCGCGGAAGCGTTCGGCGATCGCCAGCGCCTGCGCATCGTTGAGGCCACGCTGCACGACGCAGTTGACCTTGATCGAGCGGAAGCCCGCCGCCTGCGCGGCGTCAATGCCGGCGAAGACGTCGGCGATGTTGCCGCGGCCGCCCGACAGCTGCCGGAACAGCGCCGGGTCCAGCGCATCCAGGCTCACCGTCAGGCGATGCAGGCCGGCCTCGCGCAGCGCGCGCGCCTGGCCGGCCAGCAGCGAGCCGTTGGTGGTGAGCGCAAGGTCTTCGATGCCCGGCACCGCCGCGAGCCGCGCCACCAGCTCGGGCAGTCGCTTGCGCAGCAGTGGTTCACCGCCGGTGAGGCGCAGCTTGCTCACGCCCAGGCGGGCGAAGGCGCGCACGGCGGTTTCTATTTCGTCGAAATCCAGGCGGCTGGCGCGATCCAGCGGCGTTTCGTCGGGCGTGAGGCCCTCGGGCATGCAGTAGGGGCAGCGGTAGTTGCAGGTCTCGATCACCGAGATGCGCAGGTCGTGCAGCGGACGGCCCAGCACGTCGCGCGGCGGTGCGGAGGACGGCAGGTCGCTCACGCCGCAAGCCCCGACGTGGGGTCGGCCAGCGGCAGCGCCTCGCCGGCGCTGGCCACGCGATGACCGCGGCGGCGCAGCGCGTCGGCGTCTTCGAGCGAGGCGTAGTGGTAGAGCACGCAGCGCGCCAGCAGCGGCGCCGGGTATTCGCGCTCGAGGTCGTCGATGCCGCTGTGCGAGGGATTGCCGTGCAGGGCGCAGTCGTGCGCCACCCATTCGCCGGCGTCGGCGTACCGGGCCAGCATTTCCGGGATCGGGCGCGTGTCGCCGCTCCACACCACGCTGCCGGGCAGCCGCAGGCCGAACGCGGAGTCGGGAAGGTGGTGCCGCACCGGGAACACTTCGTAGGCGAAATCGCGGTGCCAGAAGCCCCGCGTCACCGGCACCAGCTGGAACGCGTCCCACCAGTTGGCGCCGCCCTCGGCCACGATGCCCGGGTAATCGGCCACGCGCGACTGCAGGTGCGGCAGCACCGTCACCGGTACATACAGCCGCACCTTGCCGCGCCGCGCCGGGTCGAAATAGGTGGCGAAGAACAGCCGCTCCAGCCCCGCCACGTGGTCCATGTGCACGTGGGTGATGAAGACCGCTTCCGGCAGCGCGCCATAGCGGTGCTGGAACGCGGTGAGCGCCTCCTGGCCGCAGTCGATCATCAGCTCGGGCCGGCCGTCGCGCTCGATCACGGCGGCGGCCGAGCCCAGCGTCACCGCCGCCTGCGCATTGCCCACGCCCAGGAAACGCAGCGCCCAGCTCATGCCGACACCGCCGCCAGCGCCGACGCGTAGGCGCGCTGCAGCCGCGCGAAGCCCTGCCGCCAGCCGCCGTCGCCCTGGGCCAGCTTCGCCAGCGAGCGCTCGAGGCGGCGCAGGTTGCGCCCGCGCCAGTCGCCGGCGGCGCTGCGGCGGGCGCAGCGATCGAAGTCGATCAGCCAGGGCTGGC
>JALHLO010000293.1 GCA_022844525.1 Ramlibacter sp. | reverse complement strand
CGCCCCGTGAAGGCTGTCCCGATCCACTGGGTGCGCAAGCCGCGCGGACTGGCGGATGAAGGCGCCGGACTGAAGGCCCCCTGAGTCGCATAGCATCACGAACGCAAGGAGACACAAGATGAACCCCAGGACCCCCCTCTCGACCGCCCGCCGCGCGCTGCTGGCCGGTGTCGCCCTCGCCTGCGCCCTGCCCGGGCTGGCCCTCGCCCAGGCCTTCCCCAGCAAGCCCCTGCGCGTGATCGTGAGCTTCCCGCCCGGCGGCGCCGCCGACCAGATCGCGCGTGCCGTGTCCGAGCCGCTGTCGCAGGCGCTGGGCCAGCCGGTGGTCGTGGAAAACCGCGCCGGCGCCAACGGCAACATCGCCGGCGATTTCGTGGCCAAGCAGCCCGCCGACGGCCACACGCTGCTCATGAGCTCGGGCGGCACGGTGTCGATCAACCCCCACCTGTATTCGAAGATGTCCTTCGACCCGACCAGGGACCTGGTGCCGGTGGCCGCCGCCGCCCGCGTGCTGGTGTTCCTGGAGGTCAACCCCGACAAGGTGAAGGTCAACGATGCGCGCGAGTTCCTGGCGCACCTGAAGCGCAATCCCGGCAAGCTGAGCTTCGGCTCGCCCGGCAACGGCAGCTCGCCCCACCTGGCCGGCGAGATGATGAAGTCGCAGGCCAACGTGTTCGCCACCCACATCCCCTACCGCGGCGCCGCGCCGGCGATGCAGGACCTGCTGGGCGGGCAGATCGACTTCATGTTCGATCCGGGCATCGGCCTGCAGCACGTGAAGTCCGGCAAGCTCAAGCTGCTCGCCGTGGGCAGCCCCCGCCGCTCGCCCCAGTTCCCGGACGTGCCCACGCTCGACGAGATCGGCTTGAAGGGCTTCGACGCCGATACCTGGTTCGGCTTCTACGCGCCGGGCGCCACGCCGCAGCCGGTGATCGCGAAGCTCAACGCGGAGATCAACAAGGTGCTGCGCAGCCCCGCCTTCATCGAGCGCATGAACGCCATCGGCGCCATCCCCGCTCCCATGAGCCCGCAGGACTTCGGCGCACGCGGCCAGATCGACAGCATCCGCTTCGGCGCGCTGATCCGCGCGCGCAACATCAAGGGAGATTGATGAGGGAAGTCGTCTACACGGTGCGCGTGGAGTTCGGCGACTGCGATCCGGCGCGCATCGTCTGGTTCCCGAACTTCTTCCGCTGGATCGACGCCGCCTCGCGCCACTTCTTCGTGGAGTGCGGCGTGCCGCCCTGGCACGAGACCGAGCAGTCGCTGGGCGTGATCGGCACCCCGCTGGTGGACACGCACGCGAAGTTCGTCAAGACCGCCAGCTACGGCGACACGCTGCGGATCCACACCAGCGTCGCCGAGTGGCGCGGCAAGAGCTTCGTGCAGCGCTACCGCGTCACGCGCGGCGAGGACCTGATCATGGAATGCGACGAGGTGCGCATCTTCGCGGGCCGCCGCGAGGGGGATCCCGCCGCGATCCGCGCGCTTCCCATCCCGGACGAGATCCGCCGCCGCTGCGAATAGCGCCCGCCGACGGGCTGGGCGCCGTCCTACAGGCTCTGCCGTGAAGCCACCGCACACTGGCGGCTGACTTTCCGCATCCCAGCCCCCATGGACGACCAGCTCTCCCCGCGCATCCGCGCGCTGCAGGAACTCGCGCGCGAGGTCGTGGAGGCGCACGTCGCTCCCCATGCCGGAGAGGTGGACGCCCAGGCGGCCTGGCCCGCCCATTCCATGAAGGCCTTCGCCGAGGCCGGGCTGATGGGCCTGCAGGTCCCCACGCCGCTGGGGGGCCATGGGCAGGGGCTGGTCGCCCTGTCCGTCCTCACCGAAGCGATAGGCCGGGCCTGCCCGTCGTCCGCGCTGTGCTTCGGCATGCACTGCGTCGGCACCGCGGTGATCGCGGCCAAGGCCTCGCCGGTCCACGAGGAGCGCTACCTGCGCCCGATCGCGCATGGGCGCCACATCACCACCCTGTCGCTGTCCGAAAGCGGCTCCGGTACCCATTTCTACCTGCCGCGCACGCGGCTCACGCAGCTCGACGACGGCTTCATCATCGACGGCGAGAAGCAGTTCACCACCAACGGCGGCCATGCGGATTCCTACGTGCTGTCGGTAGCCCCCGCCAACGGCGAGTCGCCGCAGGCGGGCGACTTCAGCTGCGTGGTGCTGGATGCGGAGACCGACGGCATCGAGTGGCTGCAGCCCTGGGCCGGCCTGGGCATGCGCGGCAATTCCTCGCGCGGCCTGCGCCTGACGCGCGCCCGCGTGCCCGCCGCCAACCTGCTGGGCGAACAGGGCGACCAGCTCTGGTACGTGTTCGAGGTCGTGGCACCCTATTTCCTGATGGCCATGGCCGGCACCTACCTGGGCATCGCCCAGGCGGCGCTGGAAGCCACCGGCCTGCACCTGCGCAGCCGCCGCTACGCGCACAGCGGCGACGCGCTGGCCGATGCCGACGTGCTGCAGCACCGCTACGCGGCGATGTGGATGGCGGTGGAGAAGACCCGCGGCCTGGTACGCGAAGCCGCGGCCCGCGGCGACGCCGGCCACGCGGAAGCACTGCCCTACATCCTGGCGTGCAAGGCCGATGCGGGCGACACCGCGGTGCAGGTGACCAACGATGCCATGACGCTGTGCGGCGGCATGGCCTACCGCGAGAACAGCCGCATCGCCCAGATGCTGCGCGATGCCCGCGCCAGCCACGTGATGGCGCCCACCACCGAGGTCCTGAAGCTCTGGCTGGGCCGCTCGCTGCTCGGCGTGCCCATGCTGTAGCGATGGAAACGGTCCTTGCCATCGCGGCCAGCGGGCCGCCTGCGCCCGCCGAGGCGGACGCGGCCCGGCTGGCGGCGCAAGGCGTCGGCGCCTTGTGCGGCTTCGTCCCGCAGGCCGCGCTGGCGGCGCGCCTGGCCGGCGCGCACCCGGCGGCGGCGGCCGGCGTGGTCATGCTGCTGCCCTCGCTGGCGAATCCGCTGGCCGTGGCGCGCAGCGTGCACGCCGCCTGGCCGCAGGCCTTCCTCCTGGTCGTGCGCGCGGAAGAGGACATCCCGCGCTTTCGCCGCGACCTGGGCGTGGCGCCGATGCTCGGGCGGCACTGGGCCTTGGCCGCCGCGATGGAGCCGGAGCTGACGGCGGCGCTGCGGCAGGCCCTGGCTTCCAGCCGCCAGCGCCGGCAGCTGCGCACCACGCTGGCCACCGCCAACGCGCGCCTGCGCGAGACGCACGCCGTCACCCTCGGCGAATACCACCGCCTGGTCACGTCGGAACACCACCTGGCCAACTTCCTGCGCCACTCCCAGGCGGCCGTGCTGGGGCTCGATGCGGCGGGTGCGGTGCTGTTCTGGAGCGAAGGCGCGGCCGAACTGCTGGGCGTGCCCGTGCGGCAGGCCCTGGGACGGCCGCTCGCGGAGCTGGGCGGGTGGGCGGCGGAGCTCGCGCAGGCCGCCTCGGCGCTGACGCCGGACCGCCCGCAGCAGGTGGTGGAGCAGATCGTGGAGTTCGCCGGGCAGCAGCGCGCGCTGGAGGCGATGCTGATGCTCACGCCGGCCGTGGCGCCCGGCTCCCGCGGCACCTCGATCGTGCTGCGCGACGTGACCGCCCGCCGGCGCGCCCAGGACCAGCTGCGCGATGCCAACCTGCACCTGCAGCAGCTGGTGTCCGAGCGCACCGAGGCGCTGGAGAAAAGCCAGCTCGCCTTGCTGCAGGTGCAGAAGCTGGAGGCCATCGGCAAGCTCACCGGCGGCGTCGCGCACGACTTCAACAACGTGCTGCAGGTGATCGGCAGCAACCTGCAGCTGCTGCAGCCGCTGGTGCAGGACGCCGGCGAGGCGGAGCGCCTGCTGCGCGCGGCGCTGGCGGCGGTGGACCGCGGCGCGCGGCTGTCCTCGCAGCTGCTCGCCTTCGCGCGCCGGCAGCCGCTCGACCCGGTGCCGCTGAACGTCGGGCGCAAGCTGCACGAGATGGACGACCTGCTGCGCCGCGCGCTGGGCGAGCACATCGAGGTGGAGAGTTCGCTGGCGGGCGGCCTGTGGACGACGCTGGCCGACGGCAGCCAGCTGGAGAACGTCATCCTCAACCTGGCGATCAACGCCCGCGACGCCATGCCCGAAGGCGGCAAGCTGACGCTGGAAGCGGCCAACGTGACGCTGGACGAGGAGTACACCCGTACGGTCCCGGACCTCGCGCCCGGGCAGTACGTGATGCTCGCCGTCTCGGACACGGGCCAGGGCATGCCCCCCGAAGTGGCGGCGCAGGCCTTCGAGCCCTTCTTCACCACCAAGCCCGAAGGCAAGGGCACGGGCCTGGGCCTGAGCATGGCCTACGGCTTCGCCAAGCAGAGCGGCGGCCACATCCGCATCTACAGCGAGCCGGGCCAGGGAACGACGATCAAGCTCTACCTGCCCCGCTCCTTCGAGAAGGAGATCGTCCCGCCCAAGCACCCGACGGGGCCGGTGCAGGGCGGCAGCGAGACCATCCTGGTGGTGGAGGACGACCTGGCGGTGCAGGCGGTCGTGGTCGCCACGCTGCAGAGCCTGGGCTACCGCGTGCTGCGCGCGAGCGACGCGCAGGCCGCCCTGAGCATCCTGCAAAGCGGCGTGCAGGTGGACCTGTTGTTCACCGACGTCGTGATGCCCGGGCCGCTGCGCAGCCCGGAGCTGGCGCAGCGCGCGCGCCAGCTCGCGCCGGGCATCGCCGTGCTGTTCACCAGCGGCTACACGCAGAACGCGATCGTGCACGGCGGCCGGCTCGACGCGGGCGTGGAGCGCTCCTGAGCAAGCCCTACCGGCAGGAGGATCTCGCCCGCAAGGTGCGCCACCTGCTGCTGCACCGGCCGCAGGCGCGCACGCCGGCGCCACCGGCGGCGCCGGCCGCGCAAGGGGCGCGCGA
>JALHLO010000292.1 GCA_022844525.1 Ramlibacter sp. | reverse complement strand
CACGCAGCGAGTTCAGCCGCGGGCCCGCCCGCCCGGCCATCGCAGGTCTGCCCCGTAGCGCGCAGCGCGAGGGGACACCCTCCCAGCGCGCCCCAGCCCACCGGCACGCGGATTTGCAGCCGCCCTGTCGCCCAAAGCGGCAAGGGGCGCAAACGCGCCCCTCGAAAACGATCAAGACGAGAGAAGGCTTACTTGTCGCCCCAAGGCATCGCCTGCCAGAGCTGCTTGAATCCCACTTCCGACTCCTTCAGCTCCGCGTCGTACCGCGCCGGCGGCAGGTAGCGCAGCGGCGCGAAATAGTTCGCCGCCTTCGCCTGGAACTCCGGATCCGCCGCGGCCTTCTGGATCGCGTTCACCAGCTGTTCGCGCACCGGCGCGGGCAGGCCCTTGGGCGCCGCGATGCCGCGCAGCGAGGCCATCACGATGTCGTAGCCCTGTTCCTTGAACGTGGGCACGTTCGGCGCGAGGTTGGTGCGGGACGTGCTCATCTGCCCCAGGTGGCGCAGCGGCGTGCCGCCCTTCTGGTACTGCAGCGCCTCGCCGATGTTCATGGCGGCCATGAAGATCTGCTTGCTGGCGATCGCGTTGTGCACTTCGGCCGCGCCCTTGAAGGGAACGTGCGTCAGCTTCACGCCGGCGGCGCGCTCGAACATCAGCGCGGCCAGGTGGTCGTCGGAGCCGATGCCGGTGGTGCCGTAGGTCACGGCGCCCGGGTTCGCCTTGGCGTACGCGACCAGTTCCTTCAGGTTCTTGATCGGGCTGTCCGCGTGCACGGAGAAATTGCCCGGATCGTCGATCACGTTGCCCAGCAGGTCGAAGCCCTGCCAGTGGAAGCTCACCTTGCGCTCGATCGGGATGGTCAGCACGTTGGGCGTGTTGATGAAGCCGATCGTGTAGCCGTCGGGCTGCGCGTTCGCGACTTCGGCGAAGCCGATGCCGCCGCCGGCGCCCGGGCGGTTCATCACGACGATGGACGCGTTGGCGCCCAGGTACTTGGCGATGTACGGGGCCATCACGCGGGCGACGATGTCGGTGCCGCCGCCGGCGCCGTAGGCCACGACCATCTTGATCGGCTGCTCGGGGTAGGCGGCCTGCGCGACGCCGGGCGCCGCGATCGCGGCGGCCGACAGCAGCAGCGACGGCAGCAGCTTGCGCAGGAAGGAAAAGCGGGAATGCATGGTTTGTCTCCGTTGGGTAATGCTTGCGCGCCTCAGCCCAGCAGGCGGGCGCGGCGCTTCTCGAACTCTGGCCAGACCTCGGGGTTGACCAGCCGCGGCGGCCGCACGCCGGCCGCCAGGCCCGCGATCTGCTCCGCGGCGATGGCGGCCACGTTGCGGCGCGCCTCGTGGGTGACGCCGGCGATGTGGAAGCTGGCGAACACGTTGTCCATGGCCAGCAGCGGGTGGTCCAGCGGCGGCGGCTCGGTGTCCCACACGTCGATGCCGGCGCCGTACAGGTGGCCGGAGCGCAGCGCCTCGACGAGCGCCGGCTCGTCGTGGATGCCGCCGCGCGCGGTGGTGATGAAGATCGCGCCCTTCTTCATGCGCGCGAACGCGTTCGCGTCGATCATCTTCAAGGTGCTCGGGTCGCGCGGGCAGTGCAGGGACACGATGTCGGCCTGCGCCAGCAGCTCGTCCAGCGTCACGGCGCGCGCGCCTCGCCGTTCGATCTCGGCGGGCGACACGTACGGGTCGCTGGCGATCACCTCCAGCCCGAAGGCGCGCGACAGCCGCGCCACCCGCGTGCCCACTTCGCCGATGCCGACGATGCCGACGGTCTTGCCGCGCATCTCGTGGCCCATGACGTCCTCGCGCGTGAAGCCGGTCTCGCGCCGCATGCGGCGGTCGCACTCGATCATGCGCCGCGAGCTGGCCAGCATCATCGCCAGCGTGTGCTCCGCCACCGAGTCGGCGTTGCCGCCGGCCTGGTTCACCACCGCGATGCCGGCGGCGGTGCACGCGGGCACGTCCACCGTGTCGTAGCCGGCGCCCGAGGACGAGGCCACCAGCAGGTTCGGGCAGCGGGCGATCAGCTCCGGCGTGACGAACCACTCGCGCGGCAGCTCGTCCTTGGCCGCCGACACGTGGTACACGTGGGCGGCGGCGAGCATGTCCCAGGCCGCGGCCGCGTCGCGGCGGGCCGGGAACACGGCGAGCGACAGGCCGGGCTGGCCGGCCAGGCCCTGGTCGAAGGCGGGGTTGATCCACAGGTCCGAGCGGACCACGCGCAGTTCCTTGCCCATGGTCAGCGCGGCGTCGGGTCGCAGCCGATCGCCTTCAGGCGCGCGTCGACCCAGGAGGTGTCGTGCTTGCCGGCGGCGATGTTCGCCAGCGTCACCTTCTCCTGCGCGACCTTGTCGCGCGCGGCGGCCAGCACCCGTTCGCAGTCCTCGTAGGGGACGCACAGCAGGCCGTCGGCGTCGCCGATGATCAGGTCGCCGGCCTGGATCACCATGCCGTCGATGGCGATCGGCACGTTGATCTCGCCGGGGCCGTCCTTGTACGGGCCGCGGTGGGTCACGCCCGCCGCGTAGATCGGGAAGCTGCCCGCGGCGATGAAGTCGATGTCCCGCACCGCGCCGTTGAGCACCACACCGCCCAGCTTCCGCTTGGCCGCATAGCTCACCATGATCTCGCCGAACAGCGAGTTGGTGAGGTCGCCGCCCGCGTCCACCACGATCACGTCGCCGGGCTGCGCCATGTCCAGCGCCTTGTGGATCATCAGGTTGTCGCCCGGGCGGCACTTCACCGTGAGGGCGGGACCGCCCATGCGGGCGCCGTCGTGCATCGGGCGCAGGCGCGGGCCGCCCGCGGTCATGCGGGTCATGCAGTCGCTCACGTTGGCGACCGGGATCTCGGCGAAGGCTTGCACGTAGCGCGCATCCACCTGGCGGGTGCGCTTGAGGATCTGGAGTCCGACCATGGCTGTTGTCCGGGTTGGGAAATGAACCGGATGGAATGTACAATAAAAAAACAATCCGGCCGCAATACCCTTGCGGACCCGTTCGCCTTCAAGGAGAAGCGGCAGGGCAGGGTGGGCGGGGACGAACAATCCAGGAACAAAGATGGCGGCAGCCTCGGACAAGGCCTACGAGCTCCTGAAGCAGCGCCTGATCGGCGGCAGCTACGCCCCCGGGGCGCAGCTGAAGGAGGAACACCTCGCGCGCGAGCTGGCGCTCAGCCGCACGCCGGTGCGGGTGGCGCTCAAGCGGCTGGTGCACGACGGCCTGGCCACCGCGGAGGCGGGCCGCGGCGTGCGCGTGGCCGAGTGGACCGAGTCCGACATCCAGGAGACCTACCACCTGCGCAGCCTGCTGGAAGGGCACGCGGCGGAGCTGGCCGCGCAGCGCGGGGGCGCGCTGCTGGCGCGCCGGCTGGAGCAGCTGAACGAGCAGATGGAAGCCGCGATCGCGAAAGGCGGCAGCGGCCTGGCGGCCCGCGTGCAGGACATCAACGGCGCCTTCCACCGCGCGATCATGGATGCCAGCGGTTCGCCCCGGCTGCGCAGCCTGCTGTCGACGTTGATCGACATGCCGGTGGTGACGCGGTCCTTCTTCATCAGCACGCCGGAGGACATGGCGCAGAGCCTGCAGCACCACCGCGACCTGGCCGCCGCGGTGGCCGCCGGCGACGCGGAACTCGCGCGCCAGATGATGCAGTTGCACCTGCGGGTCGCGTCGCACCGCTTCCGGCAGCGCCGCGCCGAATTCAGCGCCCGGGCCGCGGCGCCGCTCAAGCGCCGGGCGGCGTCTTGAGCAGGTAGCTGGCGTCCAGTTCCGCCAGCGAGTTGACACCCAGCATGGCCATGTTGCGCGAGACTTCCTCGCGCAGCAGCGTGACTGCCTTGCGCACGCCGGCCTCGCCCGCGACCGAGGCCGCGTAGTTGAACGGGCGGCCGACGAACACGAACTTGGCGCCCAGCGCGAGCGCCTTGAGCACGTCGGTGCCGCGGCGAAAGCCGCTGTCGATCATGACCGGCACTTCGGGGCAGGCCGCCACCACCTGCGGCAGCATGCGCAGCGGTGCCACCGTGCCATCGAGCTGGCGGCCGCCGTGGTTGGAGACGATGATGCCGTCGGCGCCGCAGTCCACCGCGATGCGCGCGTCGCGCGGATCCAGGATGCCCTTGACCACGAGCTGCCCGGGCCACATGCGGCGGATCATGCGCAGGTGCTGCCAGTTCAGGTGGCCGCGGTCGGAGAAATCGCGCTCGACGCTCGGCGACAGGATGGGCGCGCCGCGCCGCGCGTAGTTGTTCTCGAAATGCGGCATGCCGTGCAGCGCGATCGTCTTCAGGAAGGTGCCGAACAGCCAGCGCGGGTGCGTGATGCCCTGCCACGCCAGCGCGAGGCTCGGGCGCAGCGGGGTGGAGAAGCCGGCGCGCACGTTGTTCTCGCGGTTGGAGGCGATCGACGCGTCCACCGTCACCACCAGCGTGCGGTAGCCCGCCGCCTGCACGCGCTGGACGAGCGCCACGATGTTCGCCTCGTCCCCCGGCAGGTAGGCCTGGAACCAGGCCTCGGGGTTGGCCTGCACGACCTCCTCCAGCCGGATCAGCGAGGAGCCGCTCATGACCATCGGCACGTTCTCGGCGGCCGCCGCCTGCGCCAGCACCAGGTCGCCGCGGTAGGCCGACAGGGCGCTGATGCCCATGGGCGCCATGCCGAAGGGCGCCGACCAGCGCCGGCCCAGCACGGTGGCGGCGGTGCTGCGCCGGGAGATGTCCACCAGCATGCGCGGCACGAATTCGTACTGCTCGAAGGACGCCGCGTTGGCGCGCAGCGAAGCATTGCGTTCCACCGCGCCGGCGATGTAGGCGAACACGGGCGCGGGCAGGTGGCGCCGCGCGGCGCGCTCGAAATCGTCGAGCGACAGGATGTGGCCGAGGCGGGCGGGCAGCACGATGGGCTGCGCCCGGGCGACGGCGGCCGGCTCGCGCTGCGCCGCGGCCGCCGT
>JALHLO010000291.1 GCA_022844525.1 Ramlibacter sp. | reverse complement strand
GCAGCGTGGGCACCACGACCTCCGTATCCTTGGGTTTCGGGATACCGTACAAATCTTCTTCCATCGGACAGCCGGGGAACCATGCGTGAAATTTGAGCGTCTGATGAAGCTTGTCCACCACCGGCAGCCCGATGCGGCGCAACTGCGTTTCCTCCAGCAGTTCGCCATCCTCCTTCCAGCGGTGCAGCGCCGGCAGCGGATCGAACTCGCCTTTGATCGGCCAGTACGCCCCGATGACGGTGTCGGTGCGCCCCACCAGCCAGATGCGCATCACCTGCTGCAATAGATCCGCGCGGCGTAGGCGGTCCGGCATCTTCAGGCGTTGATCTATGAGCTGCTGCCGCAAGGCCCTTTTTTCTTCCGACCTGTCCATAATTTCCCGATGAAGTTGAGATCGATTCTGGCATCCCTGGCCGTCGTCCTCGCCGGTTGCGTGCAAGCGCAGTCGCCGAACCCGGTGCGCGACGAGGTCATCCTGGAGATGCAGAAGGCCTTCCAGGGCGGCAACCGGGCCCGGCTGGCCCAGCTGTTGCCGCAGGCGCAGGGCCACGCCCTGGAGCCCTGGGCGGCCTACTGGGAACTGCGCTCGCGCATCGACACGGCGTCCGCCGAGGAAATCCGGCAGTTCCTGGCGAAGTACCAGGGCACCTACCAGGAAGACCGCCTGCGCAACGACTGGCTGCAGCTGCTGGGCCAGCGCCGCGAATGGGACACCTTCGCCCAGGAATACCCCAAGTTCCGCATGAAGGACGACCGCGAGGTGCGCTGCTATGCCCTGCTGGTGCAGGCGCAGCGCGACCCGAACTCCCTGCAGGCGGTGTCCGAGGACGTGCGCCGCAACTGGCTGGCGCAGCGCGACGGCGACGACGGCTGCACGCTGGCGGCCGCCACCCTGCTGGCCACCAAGCCGCCGGTGCCGCACCGCCTCACGGCCGCCGACGCCTGGCGCAAGGCGCGCCAGTCGATCGAGGCGGGCCGCCCGCGCGCGGCCGCCGCGGCGCTGGAGATGGTCAAGCCCGAGGCGCTGCCGCTGCTGACCGAACTCAACGCGAGCCCCAGCCGCTTCCTCAACAGCAAGGTGTTCGCCGCTTCCCGCACCCGCCGCGAGCTGGTCGGGCTGGCCCTGATCAAGCTGGCCACCAGCGACGTCGACAACGCCGCGGCGCAGCTGGAAAACAAGTGGGGCCCGCAGCTGCACCCGGAAGAGCGCGACTGGATCTGGGGCGTGATCGGCCGCCAGGCGGCGCAGCGCCTGAATCCCGAGGCCAATGCCTACTTCTCGAAGGTCGAGCGCGACAAGCACCTGAGCGACGAGCACCTGGGCTGGAAGGTGCGCGCCGCGCTGCGCGCGCCCCGGGGCACCGACTGGCGCAACGTGCTGGAAGCCGTCGACGCCATGAGCGACGAGGCCGCGAACGATCCGTCCTGGGTCTACTGGAAGGCGCGCGCGCTGCTCGCCGGCAACCGGCCCTCCGAAGCGCACCGCGCCGAGGCGGAAAAGCTGCTGCAGTCGATCGCCTCGCCCAGGGGCTTCTACGAGCAGCTGGCGCTGGAGGAACTGGGACACAAGATCACCGTGCCCGCGAAGCCGGCGCCGCTGACCGACGAGGAGAAGAAGGCGGCCCGCCAGGAGCCCGGCCTCAACCGCGCGCTGTACGCGATCGCGCTGGGCCTGCGCGCCGAAGGCAACCGCGAGTGGAACTACACCACCAACCTGCACCGCGCCGGCGGCTTCAACGACCGCGAACTGCTGGCGGCGGCGCAGTACGCCTGCGACCGCGAGGTCTGGGACCGCTGCATCAACACCAGCGAACGCACCAAGGCCGAATTCGACTTCGAGCAGCGCTACCCCACGCCCTTCCGCGAGTCGGTGGTGCGCCGCGCGAAGGACATCGGCCTCGACCCGGCGTACGTGTACGGCCTGATCCGCCAGGAAAGCCGCTTCGTGATGGACGCGCGCTCGCACGTGGGCGCCTCCGGCCTGATGCAGGTGATGCCGGCCACGGCCCGCTGGACCGCCAACAAGCTGGGCATGAACGGCTTCAGGGCCGACCAGCTGAACGACCGCGACATCAACATCGCCATCGGCACCGGCTACCTGAAGCTGGTGCTGGACGACTTCGCCGGCTCCATGCCGATGGCCGCGGCGGCCTACAACGCCGGCCCGAGCCGTCCGCGCGCCTGGCGCAATGGCCCGGTGCTGGAAGGCGCGGCCTGGGCGGAGAACGTGCCCTTCCAGGAAACGCGCGACTACGTCAAGAAGGTGCTGGCCAACACCACCTTCTATGCCGCGATGCTCACCGGCCAGCCGCAGTCGCTGAAGGCGCGCCTGGGCCTGGTCGGCCCGCGCGAAACCGCCCTGCCGGCGCCGAACGGGGACCTGCCCTGAGCCGATGAGCACCTGGGACACCATCGCGCAGACCCTCGTCGAGGAGTTCTCCGATCTCGACGACCCGCGCCAGGTGACCCAGCTGGTGGTGCGGCTGCTGCTGGCCGCCTTCCTGGGCGGACTGCTCGGCCTGGAGCGCGAGCGCCAGGGCAAGCCCGCCGGCATCCGCACCCACATGCTGGTGGCCGCCAGTTCGGCGCTGATCGTGTTCGTGCCGCAGCAGATGGGGATGGACGAGGAGGCGGCCAGCCGCATCATCCAGGGCCTGCTGGCGGGCGTGGGCTTCGTCTGCGCCGGCGCCATCCTCAAGCTGGAACGCGAGGAGCAGGTGCACGGGCTCACCACGGCCGCCGGTGTGTGGATGACGGCGGCGATCGGCATCGCCTGCGGCCTCGGCCGCGACCTCACGGCGGCCCTGAGCACGCTGCTGGTCCTGGGCATCCTCGCGCTGGAAGCACCCATCAAGCGCATGGGCCTGACGGGCAAGGGCTCGCCCAAGGAGGAGTGAGCATCAATCCCCGCGGGTTTTTGCATCAATGCGTCCGGCGGGCCCGCTAGCATCGCGGACATACCAGCAACGGAGGCGCGATGCTCACGCTCTACATCGGCAACAAGAACTACTCGTCCTGGTCCATGCGCCCCTGGGTGCTGATGAAGCAGGCCGGCATCCCCTTCCAGGAGGAGAAGGTGCGCTTCGACGCCTTCGACGCCGGCCCGGAGACCAACTTCAAGCGCACGGTGCTCAAGGTCAACCCCGCCGGCCGCGTGCCGGTGCTGGTGGACGAGGGCTTCCCCGTCTGGGACACGCTGGCGATCGCCGAATACCTGGCCGAGAAGTTTCCCGATCGCCAGCTGTGGCCGCGCGACGCGCACGCCCGCGCGCGGGCGCGCAGCGTCTGCGCCGAGATGCACTCCGGCTTCAGCGCCCTGCGCACGCACTGCCCGATGAACATCGAGGCCTCGCTGCCGGAAGCGGGTGCGCTCGCGTGGCGCGACCAGCCCGCCGTTCGCACCGACGTGCAGCGCATCGTGGCGATGTGGACGGAACTGCTGCAGCAGCACAAGGGCCCGATGCTGTTCGGCGAGTTCTCCATCGCCGACGCCTTCTTCGCGCCGGTGGGCATGCGCATCCGCACCTACCAGCTGCCGGTGCCCGGACCGGTCACCGACTACATCCGCCGCGTGTGCGCCCTGCCCGGCGTGAAGGCCTGGATGGACGACGCGCTCGCGGAACAGGACTTCCTGGACTTCGAGGAACCGTACCGCACCGGCCGCTGACTTCCTCCCGCCCCCCTCCGGGGAGAGGGGCGCCCCGCTACACTGCCCCCATGCGAACTTTCCGGGTCGGCGGCGCGGTGCGGGATGCCCTGCTCGGACTGCCGGTGAACGACGAGGACTGGGTGGTCGTGGGCGCCACGCCCGACGACATGATCCTCTCCGGCTTCCTGCCGGTGGGCAAGGACTTCCCGGTCTTCCTGCACCCCGAGACCCGCGAGGAATACGCGCTCGCGCGCACCGAGCGCAAGAGCGGCCGCGGCTACCACGGCTTCACCTTCCACACCTCGCCGGACGTGACGCTGGAGCAGGACCTGGCGCGGCGCGACCTGACCATCAACGCCATCGCCCAGGCGGAAGACGGTTCGCTGATCGACCCCTTCGGAGGCCAGCAGGACCTGCGGCGCAAGGTGCTGCGCCACGTGACCGAGTCCTTCCGCGAGGACCCGGTGCGCATCCTGCGCGTGGCCCGATTCGCCGCGCGCTTCCACGAATTCACCGTGGCGCCGGAGACGCTGGAACTGATGCGCGCCATGGTGCACGAGGGCGAGGCCGACCACCTGGTGCCCGAACGCGTGTGGCAGGAGCTCGCGCGCGGGCTGATGGAAGCGCGGCCCTCGCGCATGTTCGAGGTGCTGCGCGACTGCCACGCGCTCGCGCGCGTGCTGCCGGAGGTGGACCGGCTGTGGGGCGTGCCGCAGCGCGCCGACTACCACCCGGAGATCGACACCGGCGTGCACAACATGATGGTGCTGGACATGAGCGCGCGGCTGGCGGCGCCGCTGCCCGTGCGCTTCGCCTGCCTCACGCACGACCTCGGCAAGGGCACCACGCCCAAGGAGGTCCTGCCCCGGCACATCGGCCACGAGGAGCGCAGCGCCGACCTGCTGAAGAAGCTGTGCAACCGGCTGCGGGTGCCCAACGAATGCCGCGAGCTCGCGGACGTGGTGGCGCGCGAGCACGGCAACATCCACCGCAGCCAGGAATTCGGCGCCGCCGCCATCGTGCGGCTGCTGGAGCGGTGCGACGCCTTTCGCAAGCCGGAACGCTTCGAACAGATCCTGCTGGCCTGCGAGTGCGACGCGCGCGGCCGGCTGGGGCTGGAGGAGCAGGCCTACCCGCAGCGGCAGCGCCTGCTGTCAGCGCTGGCGGCGGCGCGCTCAGTGGACACCGCGGTCGTCGCGGCCCAGGCGCGCGACGCGGGGCTGGCGGGAGACGCCATCGGCGCGCGCATCCACGAGGCACGCACCCACGCCGTGCAGCACGCTCAGACCAGCAAGGCCAGCGCGGCGTAGT
>JALHLO010000290.1 GCA_022844525.1 Ramlibacter sp. | reverse complement strand
GAGCGTGGAGGGCCGCACGCTGCACAACGTGGTGGTCGGCGGCTCGCGCGACGGCCGGGTGTGGCGCGCCAACGTGGACGCCGACGAACTCAATGGCTACCTGGAATACCGGCAGCCGCAGAGCACGGGCGCCGGCCGCGTCTACGCGCGCCTGGCCCGCCTGAACATCGCCGCCGCCGCCGCCAGCGAGGTGGAAAGCTTCCTCGAACAGCAGCCGGGGAGCATCCCCGCCCTCGACATCGTGGTCGACGACTTCGAGCTCAAGGGCCGCTCGCTCGGGCGCCTGGAGATCGACGCGATCAACCGCGGCCCGGGCACGGTCGCGCGCGAAGGGGGCATCCGCGAGTGGCGGCTGAACAAGCTGAGCCTGGGCCTGCCGGAAGCGACCTTCACCGCCTCGGGCAACTGGGCGGCCCTGGGCGCGCAGGCGGCGGCGCCGGGCGGGCCGCGGCCCCAGGTGCCGGCCAACGAGCGGCGCCGCACCTCGATGAAGTTCCGGCTGGACATCGCCGATGCGGGGCAGCTCCTCAACCGCCTGGGGATGAAGGACATCGTTCGGCGCGGGCGCGGCCAGATGCAGGGCACGGTGTCCTGGGTCGGCTCCCCGCTGGCCTTCGACTACCCGACGATGACCGGCATCTTCAACGTCAACGTCGAGTCGGGCCAGTTCCTCAAGGCGGATCCGGGCCTGGCCAAGCTGCTGGGCGTGCTGAGCCTGCAGTCGCTGCCGCGCCGCCTCACCCTGGACTTCCGCGACGTGTTCAGCGACGGCTTCGCCTTCGACTTCGTGCGCGGCGACGTCACCATCGAGCAGGGCATCGCCGCCACCAACAACCTGCAGATGAAGGGCGTGAACGCCGCCGTGCTGATGGAAGGCAAGGCCGACCTCGCGCGCGAGACGCAGGACCTGAAGGTGGTGGTGGTGCCGGAGATCAACGCCGGCACCGCCTCGCTGGTGGCCACCGTGATCAACCCCGCGATCGGCCTGGGCACCTTCCTCGCGCAGATGTTCCTGCGCCAGCCCCTCATGCGGGCGGCGACGCAGGAATTCCACGTCGACGGCACCTGGACCGATCCGCGCATCACCCGCGTCGGCCGCTCGCCCGCGCCGGAGACCACGGGCGCGGCGGAAGCCCCGGCCGAACCCTCCACCCGCTGACCCCGGAGCTCCCATGAAGATCGCCGCCCTCCAGACCGTCTCCGGCGCCAGCGTGGACGCCAATCTCGCAAGCGCGCGCGCCCTGCTGGCCAAGGCCGCGAACCAGGGCGCCGAGCTCGCGGTGCTGCCGGAATACTTCTGCCTCATGGGCCAGCGCGACCGCGACAAGCTGGCCGTGCGCGAGAGCTTCGGCAGCGGCCCGGTGCAGTCCTTCCTCGCGCAGCAGGCACGCGACCTGCGCATGTGGATCGTCGGCGGCACCTTGCCGCTGGTGGCGCAGAGCGACGCGCACGTGCGCAACAGCAGCCTGGCGTACTCGCCCGAAGGCATGTGCGTGGCGCGCTACGACAAGATCCACCTGTTCCGCTTCGACAACGGCCGCGAGCAGTACGACGAGTCGCGGGTGATCGAGGGCGGCAGCCTGCCGCAGTCCTTCACCCTGCGCTCGCGCGACGGCCATGCCTGGCGCGTCGGCCTGTCGGTCTGCTACGACCTGCGCTTCCCCGAGCTGTACCGCGCGCTGGCCGCCGACCTGCTGCTGGTGCCCAGCGCCTTCACCGCCACCACGGGCGAGGCGCACTGGGAACTGCTGCTGCGCGCGCGCGCCGTGGAGAACCTCGCCTACGTGTGCGCGCCGGCGCAGGGCGGCGTGCACGACAACGGCCGCCGCACCTGGGGCCACTCCATGGTGGTGGATCCCTGGGGCCAGGTGCTGGCGGTGCGCGAACAGGAAGGCGAAGGCGTGGTGCTGGCCGACCTGAACGCCGCGCGGCTGGCGCAGGTGCGCGCGCAACTTCCTGCACTGGACCATCGCGTGCTGTGACCACGCTGTCGATCCCCCTGCCGCCGGGCCTGCGCCGGGCTTCGAGCTGGCGGCGCTGGTCGCTGTGGATCCTGCTGGGCGTGCTGGTGGTGGCGCTGCTGGTGACCCTGGTCTACCTGGCGGCGCGCTACGAGGCCAGCGTGGCGCAGGCCAACGTGGAGCGCGACGTCGCCGATGCGCTGAGCGACATGCGCTCGGCGCTCACCCGCAACGTGCAGGAACTGCAGGCGCTGCAGTCCGGGCACCCGTCGCGCGAGACCTGGCGCGCCCACGCCGACACCCTGCTGCGGCAGCACCGCGAGTGGGTGCGGCTCGAATGGCGCGGCCCCGGCCTGGAACTGCTGGCGGAGGTGGACTCGCCCTTTCGCACGCCCGTCTTCGAGCGGCTGGGCCGCGCGAACTCGCTGCCCGAGATCCAGCAGGCCTGCACCACGGCCCGGCGCCTGAGCAGCCATGCCTACGCGCGCAGCCATTTCGTGCCGCAGGCCGACGGCCTGGGGCTGGAGCTGATGGAGCTGTGCCTGCCGCAGGTGGACGTGGGACGGCTCACCGGCTTCGTGGTGGCGACCTACTCGCTGACCGACCTGCTGGCCACGCAGGTCGGGCCGCAGATGGGCCGCAGCCAGGAAATCTCCTTCACCGAGGCCGACGGCACGCGCCTGGCGATGCACGGCCTCGCGCGCCGCGGCCTGCGCGTGTTTTCCGCGCAGCAGCTGCTGGACCTGCCGGGCAACACCATGGTGCTGCGCATGGACAGCTGGCGCCGCTCGGAGCCGGACCTGTTCCCCAACGTGCTGACCGCGCTGGTCACGGTGATGTCGATCGCGCTGGTGACCGTGCTGTTCATGCTGGGGCACGACACGCGCCGGCGCCTGCGCGTGGAGCAGGACCTGGCCGACGCGCTGGCCTTTCGCAAGGCGATGGAAGACTCGCTGGTCACCGGCCTGCGCGCGCGCGACCTGCAGGGCCGCACCACCTACGTGAACCCCGCCTTCTGCCAGATGGTGGGCTTCAGCGCCGAGGAGCTGCTGGGCCAGGGCAACCCGGCGCCCTACTGGCCGCCCGAGCGCGCCGAGGAATACGGCAAGCGCCAGGCGGTGCGCCTGACCGGCGGCAACCGGCCGCCGCGCGAAGGCTTCGAGTCGGTGTTCATGCGCAAGGACGGCACGCGCTTTCCCGTGCTGATCATCGAGGCGCCGCTGATCAACGCACAAGGCCTGCAGACCGGGTGGATGAGCGCGGTGCTGGACATCAGCGAGCAGCGCCGCGTGGAGGAACTCTCGCGCGCCAGCCACGAGCGCCTGCAGGCGACCGCCCGCCTGGCCACCGTCGGCGAGATGGCGTCCCTGCTGAGCCACGAGCTGAACCAGCCGCTGGCGGCGATCGCCAGCTACGCCAACGGCTCGATCAACCTGCTGCAGCACACGCCGGCCCCGGCGCCCGACCTGCAGGTGGCCATGCGCCGCATCGCGGAGCAGGCCGACCGCGCCGGCCGCGTGATCAAGAGCGTGCACGACTTCGTGCGGCGGCGCGACCAGGCGCGCGAGGCCGTCACCGCGCAGGGGCTGCTGGACGCGATCCTGCCGCTGGTGAACCTGCAGGCGCGCAAGCTGGGCGTGCGGGTGGAAAGCCGGCTGCCCGACGGCCTGCCGCGCGTGCTGTGCGACCGCACGATGGTGGAGCAGGTGCTGCTGAACCTGGCGCGCAATGCCATGCAGGCGATGGACGAGGCGCACGTGGCGCAGCCCGAGCTGGTGATCCAGGTGCGGGCCACGGCCGCGACCGAGGCCGGCCGGCGCTGGCTGGAGTTCTCGGTGGCCGACTGCGGGCCCGGCATCGCGGAGGAGGTGAAGCAGCAGCTGTTCACGCCCTTCTTCACCACCAAGGCGGAAGGCATGGGGCTGGGCCTGAGCCTGTGCCGCACCGTGGTGGAGCAGCACGGGGGCCAACTCGTGTTCGAGCCGAACCAGCCGCAGGGTACGATCTTCCGCTTCACCTTGCCTGCGCAAATGGCCTGACCATGCAACCCGCCGCCGCCGATGCCACCGTCTTCATCGTCGATGACGATGCCGGCGTGCGCGATGCGCTCGCCTGGCTGCTGCGCTCGCGCCGCCTGCTGTCTTCCACCTTCGGCAGCGCCGAGGAATTCGACGCGATGCTGCAGCGCGGCTTCGCGCCCGCGCATCCCTGCTGCCTGCTGCTGGACGTGCGCATGCCGGGCATGAGCGGGCTGGCGCTGTTCGAGAAGATCGCCGAGCGCGGCCTGGCGCAGGCCCTGCCGGTCATCTTCCTCACCGGCCATGCCGACGTGCCGACGGCGGTGGACATGGTCAAGCGCGGCGCCTTCGACTTCTGCGAGAAGCCGTTTTCCGACAACGCGCTGGTCGACCGGATCGAGGATGCCCTGCGCCGCTCGGCCGACATGCTGGCCGCGCAACGGCAGAAGGGCCTGCTGCAAGGCCGTCTGGACGAACTCACCGACCGCGAGCGCGACGTGATGCGGCTGGTGGCCAAGGGCCTGCCCAACAAGCTGATCGCCGACCAGCTGGCGATCAGCGTGCGCACGGTGGAAGTGCACCGCGCACGGGTGTTCGACAAGATGGAAGTGAAGTCGGCGGTGGAGCTGGCGAACCTCTTGCGCGATTTGTGACCGGGTGTCGCGGTTCGGGCGGCGCCGCTCACCACGACCTACAGGGCAGCGGCACCGTAGGTCGCGGTGAGCCCGCAGGCGAACCGCGACACGCACCCGTCAAGGCGGGTCCTCGTCCCGCGGCGGCTCGCCCCCCTTGCGCCCGGAAAACATCGTCCACCAGACGATGAGCACCAGCAGCAACAGCGCACCGAGCGCTTCCAGCAGAATCAGCAGCATGTTCCGGGTCCTGTCATTCACCGCGATTGTAGGAATGCTCGCGGCCTGCGCCTCCGTGCCGCTGCCGGTCGAGCCGCCGGCCCGGCCGCCCGTGAGCGCGCCACCCGCCGTCCAGCCG
>JALHLO010000289.1 GCA_022844525.1 Ramlibacter sp. | reverse complement strand
CGCCTCGCGCAGCGATGCCGCGACCGCGGCCGCTTCGCCGGGCGCCACCACCACGACCATGCCGATGCCGTTGTTGAAAGTGCGGTTCATCTCGTGGTCGTCGATCGCGGCCGTGGCCTGCAGCCAGGCGAACAGCTCGCTGCGGGGCCAGCTTCCCTTCTTCAGGTGCGCGGCCAAGCCGTCCGGCAGCACGCGCGGGATGTTCTCCAGCAGGCCGCCGCCGGTGATGTGCGCCAGCGCCTTGATGCCGGCGTGCTGCGCCAGCGCCGCCAGCACCGGCTTCACGTAGATGCGCGTGGGCTCCATCACCGCCTGGCGGAAGGGCTTGCCGTCCAGCGTGGCCGGCAGCTGCGCGCCGCCGCGCTCGATGCACTTGCGCACCAGCGAGAAGCCGTTGGAGTGCACGCCGCTGGACGCCAGGCCCAGCACCACGTCGCCGGCCCGCACGTCCTGGCCGGCCAGGATCTTCGATTTCTCCACGGCACCGACCGCGAAGCCGGCGAGGTCGTATTCGCCCTCGGGGTACATGCCGGGCATTTCGGCCGTCTCGCCGCCGATCAGGGCGCAGCCCGAGAGCTCGCAGCCGCGGGCGATGCCGCCCACCACCGCGGCGGCGGTGTCCACGTCCAGCTTGCCGCAGGCGAAGTAGTCCAGGAAGAACAGCGGCTCGGCGCCCTGCACCAGCACGTCGTTGACGCTCATGGCCACCAGGTCGATGCCGACCGTGTCGTGCATGTTCCACTCGAAGGCCAGCTTCAGCTTGGTGCCCACGCCGTCGGTGCCGCTCACCAGCACCGGTTCCCGGTAGCGCTTGGGCACCTCGAACAGGGCGCCGAAGCCGCCGATGCCCGCCAGCACGCCCTCGCGCATGGTCTTTTTCGCCAGCGGCTTGATGCGCTCGACCAGCGCGTCGCCCGCGTCGATATCGACGCCGGCATCCTTGTACGAGAGGGGGGAGGGCTTCATGGGAGGGTGGTCGGCCGGGGCGGGAGCGCCGGCGAATAGAATTTGCGGTTGATTTTACTTGGCCGGCCTCCAAGCGCCGGCCTTTCCCCCGGATGCAATTCACCTCCACGCAGAAGCGGGCCGCCGCCTGGGGCGCCATCGCGCTGCTGGCGCTGCTGGCGCTGCGCGCGCTGGGACCGGTGCTCACGCCCTTCGTCGTGGCAGGCGTGCTGGCCTATGCGCTCACGCCGCTGGTCGACCGCCTGGACGCACTGGGCCGCGGGCGCATGCCGCGCGTGCTGGCGGTGGTGATCGTCGAACTGCTGCTGGTCTTCGTGCTGTTCTGCCTGGTGCTGCTGGTCATCCCGGTGCTGGTGCAGGAGATCCCCCTGATCCGCGAACAGCTGCCGCTGCTGCTGGACAAGCTGCACGAGACCCTGTCGCCCTGGCTGAAGCAGTTCGGCGTCACCATCGCCCTGGACCTGGCCAGCCTGCGCGCGCTGCTGGTGGAGTACCTCAACGCCAACTGGGGCGACAGCTTCGGCTCGATCTGGTCCTCGCTCAAGGTGGGCGGCAGCGTGGTGCTGACCGTGATCGGCTACACGGTGCTGGTGCCGGTGGCGCTGTTCTACCTGCTGCTGGACTGGAAGCACGTGGTGGCGCAGGCGCTGCACCTGGTGCCGCCGCGCGCCCGCCCCAGCGTCGACTCCTTCGCCTCGGAGGCCGACCAGGTGCTGGGACAGTACCTGCGCGGGCAGCTGCTGGTGATGGGGACGATGGCGGTGTTCTACAGCACGGGGCTGGCGCTGTTCGGGCTGGACCTGGCGGTGCCGATCGGCGTCTTCACCGGCCTCGCGATGTTCGTGCCCTACGTCGGCTTCGGCATCGGGCTGGTGCTGGCGATCATCGCCGGCCTGCTGGAGTTCGCCTCGGCCAAGGCCTTCATCATGGTGGGCACGGTGTACGGGCTCGGCCAGGCCTTCGAAGGCTTCTACCTCACGCCGCGCCTGGTGGGCGAGCGCATCGGCCTGCACCCGCTGGCGGTGATCTTCGCGCTGCTCGCCTTCGGCCAGCTGTTCGGGTTCGTGGGCGTGCTGGTCGCCTTGCCGGCCAGCGCGGTGCTGCTGGTGGCGATGCGCCGCGTGCGCAGCGGCTACCTCACCAGCCGCCTGTACCACAGCTGACCATGGCGATGAAGCAGCTCCCCCTCGACATCGGCCTGGCGCGCGCGCCCAGCCTGGCGAGCTTCCTCGCCGGCCCCAACGAGGCGGCCTGGAAGCACCTGCAGCTGTGGGCGGGCAACCCGACGCGTTCGCCCGTCCCCACCTACCTGTGGGGCCCGGCCGGCAGCGGCAAGACCCACCTGCTCAAGGCGGTGGAGGAGAGCCTGCGCGAGCAGGGCGCGCGCGCCGGCTGGCTCGATCCTTCCCTGGCGGAACCGCCCGCGTTCGACGAGCGCTGGGCGGTGGTGCTGATGGACGACGTCCAGCTCTATTCGGCCGTGCAGCAGCACGCTGCCTTCAGCTGGTTCGTGCAGGCGCAGGCGCTGCAGCGCGGCGTGCTGGCGGCCGGAGCGCTGCCGCCGGCGGACCTGAAGCTGCGCGAGGACCTGCGCACCCGACTGGGCTGGGGGCACGTGTTCGAGCTGCACGTGCTGAGCGAGCCGGAGCGCCGGGCCGTGCTGCGGCAGGCTGCGGACGCCCGCGGGGTGTTCCTCAGCGACGAGGTGATGGACTTCATCCTGCACCGCTTCTCGCGCGACCTCGGCAGCCTGATGCAGCTGCTGGACCACCTCGATGCCTACGCGCTGCAGGCGCAGCGCGCCATCACCATCCCGCTCATCAAGGCCATGCTGGAACACGAATGAGCAAGCCGCGCGTCACGCTGTTCGACCTGGACCACACCCTGCTGCCGATCGACTCGGACTATTCCTGGGGCGAGTTCACCCAGCAGATCGGCTGGACCGACCCCGTCGCGTTCAAGCGCCGCAACGACGAGTTCTATGCGCACTACGTCGCCGGCACGCTGGACGTGCACGACTACGTGCGCTTCGCGGTGGAGGCGCTGCGCCTGCGCGGCCGCGCGGCCTACGAACAGGCGCACGAGCGCTTCATGCGCGAGTGGATCCAGCCGGCCCTGCATCCGGTGGCGCTGGACCTGGTGCGCGGCCACCAGCGGCAGGGCGACACCGTCGCCATCGTCACCGCCACCAACGAGCTGGTCACCGCGCCCATCGCGGCCGCCTTCGGCGTGCCGGAGCTGATCGCGGTGCAGCTGGAGCGCGACGCGTCCGGCTGGATCACCGGCGCGATCGCCGGCGTGCCTTCCATGCGCGAGGGCAAGGTGGTGCGCGTCAACCAGTGGCTGGCCGCCCGCGGCCTGGACTGGCTGGACGTGGAGACCACCTTCTATTCCGACTCGACCAACGACCTGCCGCTGCTGGAGCAGGTGGACCACCCGGTGGCGACCAATCCCGACGCCCGCCTGCGCACCATCGCCCTCGAACGCGGCTGGCGCATACTCGACCTCTTCGAAAGACAATGATCAAGAAGTTCATCGACAACCTGATTGCCGGGGCGACCGGCCGCAAGCCGAGGTTCGGCAAGCGGCAGGAAGTGGGCCCCGAACAGCACGCGATCGACCCCACCCTGGTGGACGAACGCGCCCTGAGCGTGGTGCACACGCTCAAGGAAGCCGGGCACGAGGCCTACATCGTCGGCGGCGCCGTGCGCGACCTGCTGCTGGGCCTGCGGCCCAAGGACTTCGACGTCGCCACCAGCGCCACGCCGGAACAGATCAAGAGCCTGTTCCGCCGCGCCTTCATCATCGGCCGGCGCTTCCGCATCGTGCACGTGGTGTTCGGCCGCGGGCGCGAGCACGAGGTGATCGAGGTTTCGACCTTCCGTGCCTACCTCGACTCCGCGGCGGCCGAGGCGGTCAGCGGCAACGAGCGCACCAGCAAGAGCGAGCTGGCCGGCATGCACCACGCGGTGGACGCGTCCGGCCGCGTGCTGCGCGACAACGTCTGGGGCCCGCAGGAGGAGGACGCGGCGCGGCGCGACTTCACCATCAACGCGATGTACTACGACCCGGAGCGGCGCATCGTGGTCGACTACCACGGCGGCATCACGGACGCCAAGAAGCGCCTGCTGCGCATGATCGGCGACCCCGCCTCGCGCTACCGCGAGGACCCGGTGCGCATCATCCGCGCCGTGCGCTTCGCCGCCAAGCTGGCGGCGCTGGGCTTCAAGTTCGAGCCGAAGACGAAGGCACCGCTGCTGCCCAGCCTGCCGCTGCTCAACGAGGTGCCGCAGAGCCGGCTGTTCGACGAGATGCTCAAGCTGCTGCAGACCGGCCACTCGCTGGCCACGATCGAGCAGCTCAAGACGCTGGGCATGGCCCACGGCATCTACCCGCTGCTGGACCTGGTGGTGGAACGCGCCGAGCAGCCCTTCGTGCGGGCCGCCCTGCAGGACACCGACCGCCGCGTCGGCGAGGACAAGCCGGTGGCCCCGAGCTTCCTGCTCGCCTGCGTGCTCTGGTCGGACGTGCGCGACGGCTGGCAGGCGCGGCTCGCGCGCCGCGCGCACCCGTTCCCGGCCCTGCAGGAGGCGATCGACGAGGTGTTCGAGTCCCGCATCGGCGACATCTCCGGCCGCGGCAAGCTGGGCGCCGACATGCGCGAGATCTGGATGATGCAGCCGCGCTTCGAGAAGCGCGTCGGCCACACGCCCTTCAGCCTGGTGGAGCAGCCGCGCTTTCGCGCCGCGTTCGACTTCATGCGCCTGCGCGCCGACGTCGGCGAGGTGGACGTGGTGCTGGCCGACTGGTGGCAGGAATTCAGCCAGGCGAGCGACCAGGTGCGCGAGGACCTGGTGGACGCGCTGCGCGACGAGCAGAAGAAGCAGCCGCGCACCCGGCGCGTGAAGCCGCCGCGCGACGAGGCGGGGGCCGAGGCGCAACCCGCCGTGGCCGAAGCCGCGGAGCGCGCGCCGGCCGAAGGGGAGCGCGCCGATGGCGAGGCACCGCGCAAGCGGCG
>JALHLO010000288.1 GCA_022844525.1 Ramlibacter sp. | reverse complement strand
GCCGGGCGGGCAGTGGCCGGCTCGGCTGCCGAGCCGGCGGCGTGCCGCCCTCCGCGCCGCGCGCGGGTTCGGTGCCGCCGGAAAACCATGCGGCCAGCGCCTGCAGCGGGGCGAGCAGGTTGGCCAGGGGAAGCAAGAAAGCGGTTGCCATGTGACAGCTCCTGTTTGGAAGGGACACAGGCAGGATTCATCTGGACATGCGGCGGCCGCAGGGTGATGGCGACGCCTCGCCATACGCCTGCCACCTGCGGCGGCCGCGGGGGGATTTACATCAGCATGGTGTTGCGGATCAGGCCGACGGCCACGCCCTCGACTTCGAAGGGCTCGCCCGGTTCCACCACGATCGTGGGGTAGTCCGGGTTTTCCGCGTGCAGTTCGATCAGGTGCTTGTTGCGGCGGAAGCGCTTGACCGTCACGTCGTCGCCCAGGCGCGCGACGATGATCTGGCCGTTCTTGGCGTCCTTGGTGGACTGCACGGCCAGCAGGTCGCCGTCCATGATGCCGGCGTCGCGCATGGACATGCCGCGCACCTTCAGCAGGTAGTCGGGACGGCGCTGGAACAGGCCGCTTTCCACGTAGTAGGTCTGGTCCACGTGTTCCTGCGCCAGGATGGGCGAGCCCGCCGCCACACGGCCCACCAGCGGCAGCGCCAGCTGCGCGAGGCCCTGCAGAGGCAGCTGGAACTGCTTGATGCGCGATTCATGGATGGAGCGCAGCGCATCGCTTTGCAGCCGGATGCCGCGCGAGGTGCCGCTGATCAGCTCGATCACGCCCTTGCGCGCGAGCGCCTGCAGGTGTTCCTCCGCGGCGTTGGCCGACTTGAACCCGAGTTCGGCCGCGATCTCGGCGCGCGTGGGCGGCGCACCGGTGCGCGCAATGGCGCTCTGGATCAGGTCCAGAATCTGTTGCTGGCGGGGCGTCAGCTTCGGTGTGTCCATCATCGCGGGCTCCACGGAGGCTCGGCGGCCGGGGCCGCCGATGGGTTTACTGTGTTGATATCCAGTGGCTGTATTTTTGAACAGTTTGGGCGGGAATGCAAGTGACTCCACAAAGAATCGTCGTCCTGGGCACCGGCGGCACCATCGCGGGCCGCGCGGCCTCCGCGCGGGACAACCTCGGCTACAAGGCCGGCGAGGTCGGTGTCGACGCCCTCGTGCAGGGCGTGGCGGCCGTCGATGGCTTCGAGCTGGCCACCGAGCAGGTCGCCCAGTTGGACAGCAAGGACATGGACTTCGGCACCTGGTGCGCGCTCGCGCGGCGCTGCGCGCACTGGCTGGCGCAAGCCGACGTGGCGGGGATCGTGGTCACCCACGGCACCGACACGATGGAGGAGACGGCGTTCTTCCTGCACGCGGTGCTGGCGCCGGTGAAGCCCGTCGTCCTCACCGGGGCCATGCGCCCGGCCACGTCGGCGGCGGCGGACGGTCCGCAGAACCTGGCCGATGCGGTGGCCGTGGCGGCCTCGCCGCTGGCGCAGGGCGTGTCGGTGGTGTTCGCGGGCGCGGTGCACTCGGCCATCGACGTGCAGAAGGTCCACGGCTACCGCCTCGACGCGTTCTCGTCCGGCGACGCGGGCCCGCTGGCCTACGTGGAAGAAGGGAAGCTGCGCGTGCTGCGTGCCTGGCCGCGGGGACCCGCGCTGCGCAACGCGAACGCGCTGCCGGATCCGGCGGACTGGCCGCGCGTGGAGATCGTGCTGAGCCACGCCGGCGCCAGCGGCGCCGTCGTCCATGCGCTGGTGAAGGACGGTGTCGCGGGCATCGTCGTGGCGGCAACCGGCAACGGCACCGTTCACCACGCGCTGGAGGCCGCGCTGCTCGCGGCGCAAGGGCAGGGCGTGCAGGTGCGGCGCAGCTCGCGCTGCCTGCTGGGGCGCGTGCTGCCGCAGGCGGGCGACCGGCTGCCGGACGCGGACGGCCTGTCGCCGGTGAAGGCGCGCATCGCGCTGCAACTGGAACTGATGCCCTGATGTTCGCGGCGCTGCCGTCGCACCCCTGGGCCTGGCCCGTGCTGGAGATCGTCCACACGCTGGGCATCGCGCTGCTGCTGGGCAACCTGGTGCTGTTCGAGCTGCGCGTCTTCGGCGGCGCGCCGCAGCTGCCGGTGCTGCCGCTGGCACGCATCGCGCTGACGACCGCCGTGGCGGGCTTCCTGCTGGCCGCGGCCTCGGGCCTGCTCATGTTCGCGGGCCAGCCCGGCGAACTGCTCGCCAACCGCGCATTCACCCTGAAGATGCTGTTGATTTTCGCGGCGGGTTGCAATGCGGCCTGGTTCCACGCCCGCGGTTCGCTGGCGCGCTGCGACACGGCGGCGCGAGCGCTGCTGGTGCTGTCGACGCTGCTGTGGCTGGCCGTGCTCGCGTGCGGCCGCTGGATCGCCTACCTGTGATGAAAGGAGAACCGAGGATGAAACGCCGCACCTGCCTCGCCGCCCTGGCGGCCCTGCCGCTCGCCGCGCGCGCCCACCATGGCTGGAGCAGCTTCGACCAGGACCGCCCCCTGTTCCTGCAGGGACGGGTGGTGTCGGTGAAGTGGCAGAACCCGCATGCCGAACTGGTGCTGGAACTGCCCCCGGACTACAAGCTTCCTGGCGACGTCGCGAGCCGCCCCGTGCCGCCGCAGTCCGCGCCCCTCGACGGCAAGGCCTTGCTGGCGCGCGCGGGGGTACCCACCCGCAGGGACCGGCGCTGGGAGATCGAGCTGGCGCCGCTGACGCGGCTGGAGGCGTGGAAGCTCGCGCCGATCCAGGCCGGCGCCACCATCGGCGTGCTGGGCTACACGTTCAAGGATGAAAAGGGCGCCCCGGTGCTGCGGGCCGAGTACGTGTACGTGGACGGCAAGGCCTACGCCCTGCGGTCCAGCCCGGCCTGATCAGCAGTCGGCCAGGGCCTGCAGCGCGCGCGCGGTGATGTCTTCCACGCTGCCCATGCCGTCGATCTTGCGGACCTTGGGCGCGTTCTTCGGGTCGGCCTTGGACCAGTTGCTGTAGTAGTCCACCAGCGGGCGCGTCTGCGCGGCGTAGACCTCCAGGCGCTTCTGCACGGTTTCCTCGCGGTCGTCGTCGCGCTGGATCAGCGGCTCGCCCGTGACGTCGTCCTTGCCTTCCGCCTTGGGCGGGTTGAACTTGACGTGGTAGGTGCGGCCCGAGGCGGGATGCGAGCGGCGGCCGCTCATGCGCTCCACGATGGCCTGGAAGGGCACGTCGATCTCGAGCACGCAGTCGATCTTCACCCCGGCATTCTTCATCGCCTCGGCCTGCGGGATCGTGCGCGGGAAGCCGTCGAACAGGAAGCCCTTGGCGCAATCGGGCTGGGCGATGCGTTCCTTGACCAGCCCGATGATGATCTCGTCGCTCACGAGGGCACCCGAGTCCATCACCTTCTTGGCCGCCAGGCCGAGCGGCGTGCCGGCCTTCACCGCGGCGCGCAGCATGTCGCCGGTGGAGATCTGCGGGATGCCGTACTTCTGGCAGAGAAAGGTGGCCTGCGTTCCTTTGCCGGCGCCGGGCGCGCCCAACAGGATCAGTCTCATGGGGGAATCCTCGGATGGTTTCGATACGCTCGGCGCTGCGGGCGGGCTTCACCACCGGCCTTCGCGCCTGTCGCGCGGAGAATAGCACGCACCCTCCTGCGCGGACCTTACGCGCGGGCGCTCACGGGGCCCCGGAAACGAGCTTGCGCACGCGCTCCAGGTCCTCGGGCGTGTCGACCCCCGCGCCGGGCGCGGTGGCGGTGACGTGCACCGCGATCCGGTGCCCGTGCCAGAGGGCGCGCAGCTGTTCCAGCGCCTCGCAGGACTCCACCGGCGCCTGCGGCATGCGCGGGAACTCGCGCAGGAAGCCGGCGCGGTAGCCGTAGATGCCCACGTGGCGCAGCGGCGCCGGGTCGGGCAGGGCGGCGACGCCGTTGACGAAGCCGTCGCGCCACCAGGGAATGGGCGCGCGGCTGAAGTAGAGGGCCAGGCCGTCGGCCTGCAGCACGACCTTCACGACGTTCGGGTTGGTAAAGTCCGCGACGCTCGCGATCGGGTGGGCGGCGGTGCTCATGCTGGCCTGCGGGCGCTGCTGCAGCAAGGCCGCGACTGCGTCGATCAGGGCCGGGTCGATCAGGGGCTCGTCGCCCTGCACGTTCACCACCACGTCGTCGCGCGCGAGTCCCAGGTGCTCGCAGGCCTCGGCCAGGCGGTCGCTGCCCGAGGGATGGTCCGCGCGCGTGAGGACCGCGCGCACGCCGTGCCTGCTGCAGGCGTCGGCGATGCGGGCGCTGTCGGTGGCCACCACCACCTGCGCGGCGGACGACTGCTCGGCGCGCTGCGCCACGCGCACCACCATGGGCAGGCCGGCGATGTCGGCCAGCGGCTTGTCGGGCAGGCGCGTGGAGGCGAGCCGCGCCGGGATCAGGACGGTGAAGCCCATGGCCGCCCTACACGAGCGGCGTGCGCGGGGGCAGGCGCTCGAGCTCCTCGTCGCTCAGCGTGCGCGCCTCTTCCTCCAGCAGCACCGGGATGCCGTCGCGCACGGGATAGGCAAGGCGGGCGCTGCGCGAAAGCAGTTCCTGGCGTTCGCGGTCGAAGTCCAGCGGCCCCTTGGTCACGGGGCACACGAGCAGCTCAAGCAGGCGGGAATCCATGCGGCGATGATAGCCGCGCATCGAGCAGGCGATCGAACTGGGCGAGGAATGCGGACGGGAGGACGACCTGCAGCGGCACGGCCCAGGCGTCGGGCCGCAGCCGCCACAGCTTGACCGCATCCTTCTCGGTGCAGACGAGCGTGCCGGCCGGCAGTTCGCGCGCCTCCGTGAAGGCGTGGTGGTCGGGCAGGGGGTGCGTCGCGGCCAGCGCGAGCCCGGCCTCGCGCAGCATCTGGAAGAACGCCTGCGGATTGGCGATTCCGGCCAGCGCATGCACGGGACCGCCGGCGAGCTGCGAGAGCGGCCGCCGCGTGCCGTCGGCACGCACCGCCTCGGCCGCCAGGCTGCGCCGCAGGACATGGCCG
>JALHLO010000287.1 GCA_022844525.1 Ramlibacter sp. | reverse complement strand
GACCGAGGCGGCGGTGGTCGCCGCGGTGTACGCCCTGTTCATCTCCACGGTGGTGTACCGCGAGTTGAAGCTGTCGCAGCTGTACGGCCTGTTCCAGGCCGCGGCGCAGACCTCGGCGGTGATCATGTTCCTGGTGGCGGCGGCCATGGTCTCGGCCTGGATGCTGACCGTCACCAACCTCACCGCCGAACTGGTCACGCTGCTGCAGCCGCTGATCGAACGGCCGATCCTGCTGATGCTGGCGATCATGCTGATCACCATGCTGGTGGGCACGGCGATGGACATGACGCCCACCATCCTGATCCTCACGCCGGTGCTGATGCCGCTGGTCAAGGCCGCGGGCATCGACCCCATCTACTTCGGCGTGCTGTTCATGATCAACAACGCCATCGGCCTCATCACGCCCCCCGTGGGCACGGTGCTCAGCACCGTGGCCGGCGTCGGCAAGGTGAGCATGGACGAGGTGACGCGGGGCGTGTGGCCCTTCATGCTCGCCCAGTTCGCCGTGATGTTCCTGTTCGTTTTCTTCCCGCAGCTGGTGCTGGTGCCGGCGCGGTGGCTCTATGGCTGATTCCCTACCCCCTCGCTTAACTCCCGGAGACAAGAGCATGAAAAGACTGTTCCTCAAGACGCTGGTGGCCGCCGTCGCCCTGTCCGCTTTCGGCCTCGCGCAGGCGCAGACCCGCACCATCAAGTTCGCCAACCAGAACGCCAAGGGCCACCCCATCGTGCTGGGCATGGAGAAGTTCGCCGAGCTGGTGGAGAAGAACTCCGCCGGCCGGCTGAAGGTGCAGGTGTTCCCCGGCGGCGCGCTGGGCAGCGACCAGGCCAACGTGTCGGCCCTGCAGGGCGGCACGCTGGAGATGGCGTCCATGAACTCCGGCATCTTCGCCAGCGTGGTGAAGGACTTCGAGATCTACGACTTCCCCTTCCTGTTCGGCAACCCGAAGGAAGCCGACGCGGTGGTGGACGGGCCCTTCGGCAAGTCGCTGCATGCCAAGCTGGCGGACAAGGGCCTGGTCGGCCTGGCCTACTACGAGCTGGGCTTTCGCAACCTCACCAACAGCAAGCGCCCGATCACCAGGGTGGAAGACATCGCCGGCCTGAAGCTGCGCGTGATCCCCAACCCGATCAACGTCGACTGGGTCACCGCGCTGGGCGCCAACCCGACGCCGCTGCCCTTCCCCGAGCTGTACGCCGCGCTGGAGCAGAAGGCGGTGGACGGCCAGGAGAACCCGGTCGCCACCATCCGCGGCGCCAAGCTGTACGAAGTGCAGAAGCACCTGGCGCTGACCAACCACCAGTACAACCCGCAATCCGTGGTGATCAGCAAGAAGTTCTGGGACACCCTGTCGGAGGCCGACAGGAAGGTGGTGCAGGACGCCGCGAACGAATCCGCGAAGTACCAGCGCGAGCAGTCGCGCGCCGCGCAGGCCTCGATCCTGGAGGAGCTGAAGAAGAACGGCATGCAGGTCACCGAGCTGGCGCCGGCCGAGGTGGCCAAGCTGCGCGACCGGATGAAGCCGGTCATCGCCAAGCACTCCGCCAGCGTCGGCGACGCCACCGTCAAGGCGGTGATGGCCGAACTGGACAAGGTGCGCAAGTAGGCGCCGCATGAAGAAGATCCTCGTCCTCAACGGGCCCAACCTGAACCTGCTGGGCACGCGCGAGCCGGCGCAGTACGGCACCACGACGCTGGCCGACGTGGAGGCGCAGTGCCGGCAGGCCGGCGAGCGCCTGGGGTACGAGGTCGACTGCTTCCAGAGCAACTGGGAAGGCGCGCTGATCGACCGGATCCACGAGTACGGCCGGCTCTGGAAACAGGGGGAGGCGCTGGGTTGCGTGTTCAACCCGGGCGCCTTCACCCACACCTCGGTGGCGCTGCACGACGCGATCAAGGGCGTGGACGGCCTGCCCGTGGTGGAGTGCCACATCTCCAACGTGCATGCGCGCGAGGCCTTCCGCCACCACTCCTTCATTTCGCCGGCCGCCGCCGGCATCGTCGTCGGCTTCGGCGTGCAGGGCTACGTGATCGCCCTGGAGGCGCTGGTCCGCACGCAGGACAAGACCCACCCCACGCTGCGATGAACGCGCGAGTGCCCCGCCCCATGCTGATCAACGGACACACCGAGCTGGTCGCCCACATCGGGTGGCCGACGCACTCCTTCAAGGCGCCGATGATCTACAACCCCTACTTCGAGTCGGTGGGGGTGAACGCGGTCGTGGTTCCCATGGGCTGCCGGCCGGAGAACTTCGCCGCGGTGCTGCGGGGCGTGTTCGCGCTGGAGAACGTGCGCGGCGCGCTGATCACCATGCCCCACAAGGTGAGCGTGGTGGAGCTGTGCGACGAGGTCACGCCCACGGTGAAGGTGGCGGGCTCCTGCAACGCCGTCAAGCGCCTGCCGGACGGCCGCCTGCTGGGCGACATGTTCGACGGCGCTGGCTTCGTGCGCGGGCTGCAGCGCAAGGGCCTGCAGCTGCGCGGCGCCCGCGCGCTGGTGGTGGGCAGCGGCGGCGTGGGCTCGGCCATCGCCGCCTCGCTGGCCGCGGCCGGCATCGGCACGCTGGCGCTGTTCGACCTGCAGCCGGACATGGCCGACGCACTGGCGGCGCGGCTGGCGACCCACTACCCCGCGGTGCGCGTCAGCACCGGCAGCCGGGACCCGGCGGGCTTCGACCTGGTCGTCAACGCGACCCCGCTGGGCATGAACGCCGGCGACCCGCTGCCGGTGGACGTGACGCGGCTGGACCCGAAGACCTTCGCCGCCGAAGTGGTGATGAAGGCCGAGATGACGGCCTTCCTGCTGGCGGCGCGCGCGCGCGGCTGCCCGGTGCAGGTCGGCACCGACATGCTGTTCGAGATGATCCCGGCGTACCTGGAGTTCTTCGGCTTCCCGACGACCACGCCCGAGACGCTGCGCTCCGTGGCGCGGCTGGAGTACTGACACCATGAGCGACCTGCTGCTGCAACCGCAACACGCGCGCGAGCCCCTGCAGGAGGCCTTCAGCGACGCGGCCAACCCGATCGCCCTGGACGGCGTGGAGTTCGTCGAGTACGCCACCACGCAGCCGCAGGCGCTCGGCCAGGTGCTGGAGATGATGGGCTTCCGCCCGGTGGCGCGGCACCGCTCGCGCGAGGTGCTGCTGTACCGCCAGGGCGGCATCAACATCGTCGTCAACGCGAATCCGCGCGATGCGCAGGGCGCCACCCATGGCGACACCGCACCGGCCATCAGCGCGATCGCGCTGCGGGTACGCGACGCGCGGGCGGCCTACAAGTACGTGCTGGAGCGCGGCGCCTGGGAAGTGCCGACGCACCCGGAGGCGATGGAGCTGAACATCCCCGCCATCCACGGCGTGGGCGGCAGCCGCATCTACTTCGTGGACCGCTACCGCGAGTTCGCCATCTACGACGTGGACTTCGTGCGCATCCCGGGCGTGGACCCGAACCCGCCGGCCGTGGCCGGCATCCATTTCTTCGGCATCGTGCAGTACATCGGCACCGGCCGCAGCTACGACTGGCTGGAGTTCTACCGCGAGCTGTTCGGCATCGAGGTGATCCCCGACGAGCAGCGCTTCGGCATCATGCCGGCCGGCAAGCTGCTGCGGGCGCCGGGACTGCGGCCGGAAAGCCGCTTCATGCTGCAGGTGATCGAGCCGGAGGCCGATTCGCTGGACACCAGCGAGCGGCTGCAGCGCATCGGCCTGGGCGTGCCGGACGTGCTGGCCGCGGTGCGCGCGCTGCGTGCGCTCGGCATCGAGTTCGTGGAAACGGAAGCGGCGCACACCGAACGGCGCGGCGCGATCACCCGCACCTATCTGGGGGGCGTGGTGTTCGAGCTGGTGCACAGCCAGCCATGACGGACCAGCGCAGCCTGCAGCAGGCGATCCGTGCCTTCGGCATGGACACCATCACGCTGGCCGGGTCGCTGGAGGCCAAGCTGGAGGCGATGCAGGAGGCCGGCTTCGCCCAGGTGATGCTCAAGGCCAACGACCTCGTGGGCCACCCGCAGGGCTGGCAGGCGGCGGTGAAGGCCGTGCGCGCCAGCGGCCTGCGCGGCACCGGCTTCCAGGTGCTGCGCGATTTCGAGGGCCTGTCGGGCCACCTGCACGAGTACAAGGTGGACATCGCCAAGACCATGCTGGAGATGTGCGCGGCGCTGGGCTGCGACGTGCTGCTGGCGTGCTCGTCGACCTCCACCCATGCCACGCAGGACCTGGACCACATCGCGCGCGACCTGCGCAAGCTGGCGATGCTCGCCCTGCCGCTGGGCATCCGCATCGCCTACGAAGGCCTGTCCTGGGGGCGCACGGTCAACGAATTCACCACCGCCTGGGACGTCGTGTGCCGCGCCGACTGCCCCAACCTGGGCATCGGCATCGACTCCTTCCACATCCTCGCCGCGAAGACGCCGCTGGCTGCGATGGACGAACTCGATCCCGGGAAGATCTTCCTGGTGCAGCTCTCGGACTTCATGTGGCAGGAAACGCGCACTTTCGAGGAGCGCATCGCCACCGCGCGGACCTTCCGCGTGTTTCCCGGGGAAGGCGTGCACACGCCGGAGCTGGTGGAGATGGTGCTGAAGCTCGACGCCCTGGGTTACGACGGCGACTACAGCTTCGAGGTGTTCAACGACGACTACGTGCAGATGCCGCTGCCGATGGTGGCGCAGCGGGCGCGGCGGGCGGCGTTGTGGCTGGGGGAGGATGTGCTGCGGAGGGCGCAGCCGCTGCCGAACCAGTTGCGGTTGCGGGCGCGGTGAGGGCCGGGGGTCGCGGTTCGCCTTCGGGCTCACCACGACCTACAGTGGGAGGGGGTGTCGCGGTTCGCCTTCGGGCTCACCACGACCTACGGTGGGTGCGGGGGGCCGCGGTTCGCCTTCGGGCTCACCACGACCTACGGGGGGGTGCGGGGGCCGCGGTTCGCCTTCGGGCTCACCACGACCTACGGGGGGGTGCGGGGTGTCGCGGTTCGCCTTCGGGCTCACCACGACCTACGGGGGGCGCGTCTCCCCGTA
>JALHLO010000286.1 GCA_022844525.1 Ramlibacter sp. | reverse complement strand
GCCGGGCTCCTCGCAGGTGCGCGCGCAGGCGGAGGCCGAGCGCCTGGCCGACGTGTTCCGCGCCGCGGGCTTCGAATGGCGCCAGGCCGGCTGCTCGATGTGCGTGGCGATGAACGACGACCACCTGCTGGCCGGCGACCGCTGCGCCTCCAGCACCAACCGCAATTTCGAAGGGCGCCAGGGCGCCGGGGCGCGCACGCACCTGATGAGCCCGGCGATGGTGGCGGCCGCCGCCGTCACCGGCGCGCTGGCCGACGTGCGCAAGCTGCTGCCGGAGGGCCGCTGAGATGGAAGCCTTCAAGTCGCTCACCGGCATCGCCGCCGGCCTGCCCATGGCGAACCTGGACACCGACCAGATCATGCCCAAGCAGTTCCTGCGCGGCGTGGACCGGGCCAGCGGGCTGGCGCTCGGTTTCCTGCACGACCTGCGCTTCGACGGCGCGGGCGCCCCGCGCCCGGACTTCGTGCTGAACCGCGAGCCCTGGAGGCGCGCGGAGATCCTGGTGACCGGGCCCAACTACGGCTGCGGCTCCAGCCGCGAGCACGCGGTGTGGGGCATGCGCCAGGTGGGGCTGCGCTGCGTGCTCGGTTCCAGCTTCGGCGGCATCTTCGCCGACAACTGCGCGCGCAACGGCGTGCCGGCGATCAGCCTGCCGGTCGCGGAAGTGGAGCGCCTGCTGGCGCTGGCGGCCGACCCCGCGCGCTGCGAGATGACCGTGGACCTGGAAGGTCAGGTGATCGTGAGCGCGGACGGCCGCACGCTGGGGTTCGACTTCGACCCCCTGCGGCGGCACATGCTGCTCAAGGGCCTGGATGCGGTGGGCGTGACGATGGAGATGGCCGACGGGATCCGCCGCTTCGAGGCGAACTACTTCCGGGCGAACCCGTGGCTCGCGCCGCAAGGCGCTTGAGGCCGCGCACCACCACGGCCAGCACGAACAGGGCGACGAGCACGAACAGCGCGGTCCAGAGCAGCGTGTTGGTCATCGCCCGGTCTCCCGGTTCGCCTTCATGGGGTTCTCTCCGCCAACGAGGAAGCTGCATTGTGGGAACGCGCGCCCTGGCGGCCGCGTGAGACGCCGCCCACGGAACGCGTGCGCCGCCGTCCGACGCGACGGGCCCAGGCGCTGGAGCGCGGCGGTGCGGCGCCTGGGGGTTTTCTCCTCTTCCGGGGAAGCGCTTATTGGTCGGCGCCGGGGGCTGCCGCCATGTCGGCGTTGTCGCCGGCCGTCTGCGTGGCGGCCGGGTGCGCCGGATGGAGGGCCAGGTACATCGAGCCGCTGTCCTCGCCGGTGAAGGCGGCGACCTCGTCGCGCGACTGCTGGAATTCCCGCAGCACTTGCTCGCGCGTGAGCGTCGGGGTGAACGGCGGCTCCATCGTGATGTCGTCGGCGTACGCGCCGGCGGAAGCGAGCAGCAGGGCGAAGGCGATCTTGCGGTTCATGGTGCATTCCTCTGGTCAGGGTGGACTGGCGCCGGCGGTGCATGCGTATTGCCGCGCCACCGACCGCACGAACAATAGGCGCGGCCCGGCGCAGGGGGATCGCCACGACGGGGGAGGAATGGCATGGGCATGCGAGCCCGCGCCCGCATGCGATGCGCGCGCATCGTCGAAGGGACGCGCGCCGTCTTCAGGCCGCCGCGGGCTGCGCGTTCACGGGCGCCTGCGCACCCGCAAGCATTGCGTGGCGGTCACGCTCCTCCTGGATCACGCCATGCACGTAGCGCAGCTTGCGCAGCGCGCCGGGAGAGAGCGCGAACGGATAGGCGTCGTCCTGCCCCAGGCTGCGATTGAGGCTGTTCACCAGCAGGGTGATCGGCACCCACTGCGCCACCAGCGTGTCGAAGTCCGGACGGCCGCCCCGGAACGGGTCCGTCACGTCCTCCAGCTCCTCTTCGTCCTCGCCCGGCATCGTGATGCGCGTGTTGTAGGCCGCGGCCGTCTCCAGCAGGTCGGTCATGTGCAGGTAGTGCGCCCAGGTCTCGGCCCAGTCTTCCCAGGGGTGCGAGGTGGCATAGGCGCTCACGTGCCGCTCCTGCCAGCCCTCGGGCATGCCGCGCTCGTAGTGCTTCTGCAGGGCTTGCGCATAGTCGACGGATTCGTCGCCGAACACCTCGCGGAAGGACTCGATGCGGCCGCCGTCGCGGATCAGCCGGTCCCAGTAGTAGTGGCCGATCTCGTGGCGGAAGTGACCGAGCAGCGTGCGATAGGGCTCGTGCAGTGCCACCCGCCGGGCCGCGCGCTCCTCGTCGTCGGCTTCGGCCACGTTGAGCGTGATGAGGCCGTTGTCGTGCCCGGTCATCACCTGCCGGTCCGGCTGGTCCTCGAGGAACTCGAACACCGGGCCCTCTGCCGCCGCGTCGCCCGCCTCGGTGGACAGCAGGCCGAGCTGCGCGAGCGTGTAGAACAGGCGGCGCTTGGCCGATTCGACGCGGCGCCAGCGCGCCGGGTTTTCCGGCTTGGCGAGGTCGGGGAGCACACGGGTGAGCCGGCAGGCGACGCACAGGGGGTTGGGGTCTTCCACCGGCACCGCGAAGTTGCAGGCGACCGGGCTCGCCCGGTTGCTGCACAGGCGGTAATGCCGCGAGGGCTTCTTGCGCGCGTGGGTGAGGATCTTGCGCCACGCCTGGTCTTCGCCGTCGCCGGTCTCGCTGCCGCCCTGGGCGGGCACGGGCTCCATCGCGGCGAGGTACATGCGGTCGGGCAGGAACGCCAGTTCGCTTTCGCAGGACAGGCACTGCACGTTCTCGAAGAACAGCGGCTGGCCGCATTTCTGGCATCGGAAGGAGCGCATGGGGAAAAGCTCGTTGGAATCGTGGAAGGGCTCGCCTCGCCGGGCGAGCAGCACAGATTACGCAGGGCGGCCGTCCTCGGGCGTGCGCCAAAGGGTCCCGGTCCGGTGGGAACGCGACGACACCCCGGTAGGACAGGGTGCCCGGCCTGGCGGATCAGGAAAAGGCTGCCCCGGCCGGGGAGCCGCTTGCCTTATGCTGCCACCCCATGAGCCTGAGCTTCGATGTCGAGCACAGGGAAGGCTATGCGACGGTCCGCATGCAGGGCGAGCCCACGCTCGGGCAGTTCCTGTCGCTCATCCAGCTGCTCGGGGTGGAGACGGGCACCTGGGCCGCCCGGCGCGTGCTGTTCGACCTGCGCGGCATCCGCACCCTCACCAGCTTCACCGACCACTACGCCATCGGCGAGGAAACGGCCCGCCAGCTCGCGCACCTGCACCGCATTGCCTCGGTGGTGGACCCGGACATGATCACCCGCGCCAGCGAAAAGACCGCGCGACGCTCGGGCGTGAACCTCATGGTGTTCACCGACGAGGACGCGGCGCTCAGCTGGCTGCTGTCCTGATTCAGGCGAGCGCCGCCCGCCGCAGCCGGTCCCAGGTGAACGGCAGGTCGCGCAGGCGCACGCCCGCGGCCTGCGCCAGGGCGTTGGCGATGGCCGCCGCCAACGGGCCGTGCGTGGGCTCGCCGGCCCCGAGCGAGGGCTCCTGCGGCCGGTCCAGCAGCGCGATCTCCACGGCGGGCACTTCGGAAAACCGCAGGATCGGGTAGCTGCTCCAGCTGTCGCTGGTCACGCGCGTGCGGTCGAACTGCACGGCTTCCTTGAGGCACCAGCTCACCGTCTGGATGGCGCCGCCTTCGAGCTGGTTGCGCACGCCGTCCGCGTGCACCACCCGGCCGACGTCCACAGCCAGCCAGACGCGCCGCACGCGGACCTCGCGCAGCGCCTCCACCTGCGCCACCGCCGCGCACCAGGCGCCGTTGTTCTTGTAGCGCGCGAAGCCCAGGCCGAGGCCTTCGCCTTCGCGCTGGACGCGCGTGCGCCACCCGGACAGGTCGGCCACCTGTTCCAGCACGGCGCGGCTGCGCGGGTCCGACAGGTGGCGCAGCCGGAAGTCCAGCGGGTCGACGCCGAGCTCCCCCGCGATCTCGTCCATCATCGATTCGGCCGCCAGCACGTTGCAGTGCGCGCCCAGCGACCGCAGCGAGGACGTGCGCAGGGGCATGGCCAGCAGCCGGTGGCTGACGATCCTCTGGCGCGGAAAGTCGTAGCCCGGAATCGCGTTGCGTTCCGCGCCGGCACCGGTGGCAACCGGCACGTTGATGGCCACCTGCGGCGCGAAGCCGAGCAGGGGCGCCGCGTGGAACACCGGCACCGCCATGCGCCCGGGCCGCATGCTGTGGCCGTTGGACCAGAGCTCGTGCTGCCAGTCGCAGATGCGCCCTTGCGCGTCGACCGCCGCCCGCACGTCCACCGCCATGGCGGCCCCGAAGGGGGAACAGCGCAGCTCGTCCTCGCGGGTCCAGAGCACGCGCACCGGCTGCCCCGGCAAGGCCTGCGCGATCACGGCGGCATCGGCCGCGGCATCGTCGGCGCCGTTGTGCCCGTAACAGCCGGCCCCCGGCACGTGCGAGACCGTGACCGCGGCGGCGGGCAGCCCCAGCAGCAGGGCCAGGTCCTTCTGCAGGGGATACACGCCCTGCGCGTGCGTCCAGACTTCGAGCCGGTGGCCGTCGAAGCGCGCCACGCCGCAGGACGGGCCGATCGAGGCATGCGCGAGGTAGGGGCGCGAGTAGCTGGCCGCGAAGCTGCGGACGGCGCCGGCGCTGTCGTCCGAGGTCTTCTCGTACACGACGCTCGTTTCCGCGGGCTGCGCGCGCAGGAAGGCGGGCAGCTCGCCGGCGTCGGGCAGCGTCTCGCCCTCGCGCCAGTGCGCCGCGGCCTGCAGCTTGCGCAGCGCCCGCGCCGCCTCGTGCTCGCTGCGCGCGACCACCGCGAGGAAGCTGCCTTGGCGCACCACGCGCAGCACGCCGGGCAGCGCCTCGACGGCCGCGGTGTCGACCTCCACCAGGGTTGCGGCCGGCGACGGCGGATGGGCGATGCGCGCATGCACCATGCCGGGCAGGTCGAGGTCGTGCAGGAAGGCCGCTTGCCCCAGCACCTTGGGCGGCAGGTCGATGCGCGGCACGCCGTCGCCGCGCGCGCGCCGCGCCGGCTTCGGCGCGGCCTCGCC
>JALHLO010000285.1 GCA_022844525.1 Ramlibacter sp. | reverse complement strand
CGGTGGCGCACGCGCACCGCGCGGCGAAACAACTGGAGGCGCTGGGCATGCCGGCGACCCTGGACGTGCTGCCCGGCATGGGCCACGGCATCAGCCGCGCGGCCGAAGACCTGCTGGTGGCGAGGCTGCGGCAGCCATGATCACGCTCGCGCTCGGCGAACGCGACGCCCGCTTCAGCGCGGACGGACAGCCCCTGTCCGATGCCTTGCCGCTGGGCGCGGCCATGCTGTGCGAACGTCGAGTGGGTCAGCCGATGGTGACGACGCGCGCGTTCGGGAAACGCGCGAACGGGTCGTAGCCCCGCAGTCCCTCGCGCAGCGTCGGCTCGTGCTTCTGCGCGATGCGCAGGCGCTGCCGCGCGTCGGACTTCCACATGGCATCGACCAGCGCATCGTCGAAGCGCAGCAGCACCGGCGCCGCATAGGGATAGCGGGCATGGGGATCGTCCATGATGGACCAGGAGATGACGACGCTGCCGCTGGGCGTCTGCGCGGCCAGCGAATGCGGCGGGAACAGGTGCCTGTAGGCCTGCCAGAACACGGTGCGCACGTTGTCCAGCGAACCGACGCTCAGCGCCGGCGGCTGCGTGCTGCTCGCGCCGTGTTCGGCGGCGTCGTACTGGCCCCGCGAACGCTGCGTCGTCCAGACGGAAGTCTTTCCCGGCCGGTCGGGCGCGCTGGTGAGGGACTTGGCTTCCATCGGGATCTCCACGTTAGGGAGGAATCCTAGGAGCCTGCTCGTCCACGGGCTGTAGGACATACCCGACAGGCTTGTCGGCCGCCCCTGACAGGCGGAGGCCGGCCGCGGCGGAAATCACAGGCGCAGGATCCAGTCAGCGATCACTTCGCCCACCTGTTCCACCAGTGCCGGCTGCCCCGCCAGGTAGTGGTTGCCGCCCGGCACGTCCACGTTGCGGATGCGATCGGCGCCGGCCGCCAGCCACGCCGCCCGGGTACTGGCGAACGTGGACTGGTCGGCGGTGTAGGTGCACAGGAGCGCCGGCACGCGCGTGCGCGCCAGGTTGGACGGGCCGTCGGCGCGGCTGCGCGGCGACCACTGCGACAGCCAACCGGTCAGCGAGGTGATGCGCCCCATCTGGCTGGCCGCGTAGTTCACGGCCCGCGCGCCGGCCGCGCCCGCGCCCCAGACGCTGCCGACCGCGCGATCGTTGGGGTCCAGGGAAAGATCGAGGAAGCGCGGGTCGGCGTGCGTGCGGTGCACCAGGAACACTTCGTCGCGCGCGCTGCCCGGCGCGGTCTGCCCGCGGACTTGCCGCAGCCGCTGCCCCACCCACTGGTCGATGCGTTCGTAGCGCTGCTGCTGCGCGTTACGGAAGCGCTCCAGGAAGGCGTGGCCGAAGGGCGGCACATGGCGCGGGTCGTACATGTCCAGTGCCGGATCCCGCGACAGGGCATCGCGTTCGTCGGTGACGGAGGGATCGATCCAGTTGCGCATCAGGGTCGAGCGGCCTTCGTGGGCCGCGCACAGCGCGAGCCCCTGCACCGGCGGCAGGTCCCGCGGCGACAGGCCGGCCGGATCGCCGTCGACCATGTGTTCGATGGTGAGCTGCTCCGCCTGCGCCTGGTAGAAGGCGGACAGCGCGGCACCGCCCGAGTTGCCGACCAGCACCACCTTGTCGTAGCCCTGCGCGCGCAGGAACTGAACGCCGGCGCCCAGGTCCTGGATCACGCGCTCCATGAGCAGCAGCGTGTCGTTGCCGGCATAGCGCGAGTTCAGGCCCATGCAGGCCACGCCGCGCGCGGCCAGCGGCGCGATCAGGTAATGGCCCATGAAGTTGCTCGTGGGGTGCATCACGATCGCGGCGGCGCGCTTCGCCCCGGCCGGGCGCATCCATGCCCCATAGATGCGCGGCCGCAGCAGCTGCAGGCCCGACTGGCTTTCCATGGCGGCGCCGGGCTTGACGTCGATGACCGCGAGCTCCGCTTGCATGTGTCCCATTGTGTCGCAGCCCGCTACGCGCCGCGCACCTGCGCGACTATGATGGCGGAAAAGGGAGTCAATGACCGGCGCGGGTGCACCAGCGGTACCGCGGCCGACGCCGGACCCGACGAAAGAAAATGCCGAACATCGCCGCCGTCCTCAAGGACGAGATCGCCCGCATCGCGCGCAAGGAAGTCCGCGCACAGACGGGAGATTTCAAGAAAGCATCCGCCCAGTACCGCACGACCATCGCCGCGCTGCGCCGCCGCGTCGACGAACTCGAGCGCCAGCTCAAGCGCGTCGGCAAGGGCTCGGCGCGCGCCAGCCAGGCCGCGGCGAGCGAGGACGATGCTTCCGGCACGCCGCGGCGCTTCAGCCCCGCGCGGCTGGCCGCGCAGCGCCGCAAGCTCGGCCTGTCGGCCGCCGACTTCGCGACCCTGCTCGGGGTGTCGGGGCAGTCCGTCTACAAATGGGAGCACGGCGAAGCGCGACCGCGGGCGCGCCAGCTGGAGGCGATCGCCGCGCTGCGCGGCATCGGCAAGCGCGAAGCCGCGACCCGGCTGGAGAAGCTGCAGCAGGAATAGGCGCCTCGGACCTACACGGACGCCGCGCAATTCCTAGGCGACACGGCGTCGCCAACTGACATCCCCGCCGGCCCGGCTGCGTCACGCTGCGCGCATGGATTCCACGAGGGTGCAGCTCGCCCGTACCGAGCTCGATTTCCTCCATCGCCTGCTGCTCGACGTGCAGCACCGGCTGGACGCTCCCGGCGACGCGGAGACGGTCGCCGCGCTCGAACTGGCCCTGGCCGTGCTGCAGTGGGACGGCGCGACGCCGCCGGAGCTGGACGCGCAGGTCGGCCTGGGCGCCGCCGTGCAGATGAAGCTCGGCCTGGATGCCATGTGCGCCTACCGGCTGTGGCGCAACGAGCGCCGCAAGGCCGCGGCCACCTTCACTCCCTGAACAGTTCCTCGATCACGCCGCGCAGCCAGCGGTTGGCCGGATCGCCCTCGAAGCGCCGGCTCCAGTGCAGCGACACGACGAAGTCGCGTTGCGGAAACGCCGGCTCCACCACCGCATAGCCCCCGCCGAAACCGCGCGCGATGTTGCGCGGCAGGACGGCCGCCAGGTCGGTGGCCTTCACGATCGCCGGCAGCACCAGGAAGTGCTCGGTCACCAGCCGCAGCCGCTCCTGCAACCGCACCTGCTGCACGATGCGCAGCGTGTCCACGTGCGAGCGCACGGCGACGAATTCCAGCTCGCGCAGCGCCTCCAGCAGCGCAGCGCCGGTGCGCCGCCGGCGCGTGAAGGGGTGGCCCTCGCGCAGCAGCACCACGTAGCGGTCTTCCAGCAGCTTCAGGCGCTGCGTGTCCTTCACCATCGGCAGGAAGCCGAAGGCCACGTCGATGCGGCCCGCGTCCAGCGCCTCGGTGATCTGCTCGCGCGGCACCGGGCGCGTCTCCACCCGCACGCCGGGCGCGCGCTCGCGCAGCACCGTCATCAGCTCCGGCAGGAAGCGGCTCTCGCCGATGTCGCTCATGTGGATGTGGAAGGTGCGGCCCGAGTGCGCCGGCTCGAAACCCGCGCTCTCGCCAAGCGCGTCCTCCAGCGTGGCCAGCGCCTGGCGCACGGGACCGGCCAGCCGCTGGGCCTTGGGCGTCGGCTGCATGCCGCCGGCCGCGCGCATGAACAGGGGGTCGTGCAACAGCGTGCGCAAGCGGCTGAGCCCCTGGCTGGCGGCCGGCTGGGTCAGGTCCAGCAGGTCCGCCGCGCGGCTCACGTTGCGCGTGCGGTAGACGGCGTCGAACAGGCGCAGCAGGTTGAGGTCGAGGTCCCGGATATGCATTTGGCTAATAAGGCATAGTCAGATCATTGTATTGATGGATGGTGCGCCAGCACCGACACTGCTGCGTTGGCCGGGAGACAAGCTTGGAAGTTTCATTCAGCAAGGAAATCGAGTCGCTGCGCCTGGGCGCGGGCGAGACTTTCCACGGCGAGGGCATCCTCGCCATCACCAAGGCACTGCTGCAGTCCGGCGTGGCCTACGTCGGCGGCTACCAGGGCGCGCCCGTGTCGCACCTGCTGGACGTGATGGTCCAGGCCAAGGGCTACATGGACGAACTCGGGGTGCACGTCGAGGCCTGCTCCAACGAGGCCTCCGCCGCGGCGATGCTCGGCGCCTCGATCCACTATCCCCTGCGCGGCGCGGTCACCTGGAAGTCCATCGTCGGCACCAACGTGGCGGCCGACGCGCTGTCCAACCTCAGCTCGCCGGGGGTCACCGGCGGCGCGCTGATCGTGGTCGGCGAGGACTACGGCGAAGGCGCCTCGGTCATCCAGGAGCGCACGCATGCCTTCGCGCTGAAGTCCAGCATGTGCCTGCTCGACCCGCGTCCGGACCTCGGCGTGATGACGCGCATGGTGGAGGAAGGCTTCCGCCTCTCCGAAACCTCCAACATGCCGGCCATCCTGGAGCTGCGCATCCGCGCCTGCCACGTGCGCGGCAGCTTCGCGGCCAAGGACAACATCAAGCCGGCCGTGTCCACGCGGGCGCTGATGGAGAACCCGGCGAAGTTCGACTACATGAAGCTCGCGCACCCGCCGGTCACCTTCCGCCAGGAGAAGCTCAAGGGCGAGCAGCGCATCCCCGCGGCGCGCAAGTACATCGCCGAACGCAAGCTCAACGAGCTGTTCCCCGGCAAGCACGCCGACCTGGGCATCATCGTGCAGGGCGGCATCTACAACTCGCTGGTCCGCAGCCTGCAGCAGCTCGGGCTGGCCGACGCCTTCGGCGAGACCGACATCCCGATCCTGTGCCTGAACGTGACCTACCCGCTGGTGCCGGAACAGGTCGCCGACTTCTGCGTCGGCAAGCGCGCCGTGCTGGTGGTGGAGGAAGGCCAGCCGGAATACATCGAGCAGGAGATCGCCACGCTGCTGCGTCGGCGCGACATCCAGACGAAGCTGCACGGCAAGGACCTGCTGCCCTCGGGCGGCGAGTACAGCGTGGAGGTGGTGTCCAACGGACTGCTGCACTTCACCAGCAGCTACCTGCCCGGCGTGGCCGGCGAGGACGCGCGCCGCTGGCTCGCCGGCAACACGGACCGGCGCCAGGCCGCGGCCGCGGCGCTGGACCGG
>JALHLO010000284.1 GCA_022844525.1 Ramlibacter sp. | reverse complement strand
TGTCCTGCATGGCCTGGAAGGAGATGCTCTGGTCGGCGCGCATGCCGCCCTGGATCTGCCCGGTGTCCTGCTGCGGGAAGAAGCCCTTGGGGATGCGCGTGAACAGGAAGCCGTTGAGCGCGATCACCAGCACCAGGATCAGCAGCACCAGCCAGCGCGCGGCCAGCGCCCAGTCCAGCGCCACCTCGTAGGACTTCTGCATCCAGCCGAAGCCGCGCTCCAGCGCACGGCCCAGGCGCCCGGGCGGCCGCTCGTGCGCGTCGCGCCGCAGCAGCCACGCGCACATCATCGGCGTGGTGGTCAGCGAGATCAGCAGCGAGATCATCACCGCCGCCGACAGCGTGACCGCGAACTCGCGGAACAGGCGGCCCACCTGCCCGCCCATGAACAGCAGCGGGATGAACACGGCCACGAGCGACAGGCTGATGGACAGCACCGTGAAGCCCACCTCGCGGGCGCCGCGCAGCGCGGCCTGGAAGCGGTCCATGCCCGCCTCGATGTGGCGGGCGGTGTTCTCCAGCACCACGATGGCGTCGTCCACCACGAAGCCGGTGGCCACCGTCAGCGCCATCAGCGACAGGTTGTTGAGCGAAAAGCCCAGCAGGTACATGACACCGAAGGTGCCCAGCAGGGACACGATGGTGGCCACCGCGGGGATGAAGGTGGCGCGCGCGCTGCGCAGGAACAGGCTCACCACCAGCACCACCAGCAGGATCGAGATGCCCAGGGTCACCTCCACCTCGTGCAGCGAGGCGCGGATGGAGTGCGTGCGGTCGGACGCGACTTCCAGCGCGATGTCCTGCGGCAGCGCCGCCTGCAGCGAGGGCAGCAGCGCCCGCACGCCGTCCACCGTCTCGATCACGTTGGCGCCCGCCTGCAGCGTGACCAGCACGATCACGGCCGGGCGGCCGTTGAACAGGCCCATGGTGTTGATGTTCTCCACGCCGTCGCTGACTTCCGCCACGTCGGCCAGCCGCACCGCGGCGCCGTCGCGCCAGGCGACCACCAGGCTGCGGTAGTCCGAGGCCGACTTGCCGTTGTTGGCCATGCCGGTGCCGGTGTAGATCTGCATGCGCTGGCCGTTGACCTCGACGTCGCCCTTGGGCCGGTTGGCCGTGCCCGCCTGCAGCGCCGCGCGCACGTCCTCCATGGGGATGCCGTAGCGGTTCAGCGCGAAGGGGATCAGCTCCACCCGCACCGCCGGCTGCGAGCCGCCGCCCAGCTCCACGTCGCCCACGCCCGGCACCTGCGCGATCTTCTGCTGCACGATGTTGGACACGGCGTCGTAGATCTGCCCCGGCGTGCGCGAGGGCGAGGTCAGCGCCAGGATGATCACCGGCGCGGCCGAGGGATTGGCCTTGCGGTAGGTCGGGTTGCTGCGCAGCGTCGACGGCAGGTCGGTGCGCGAGGCGTTGATCGCCGCCTGCACCTCGCGCGCTGCGGCGTCGATGTCGCGGTTGATGTCGAACTGCAGCGTCACGCGCGCGCTGCCGTTGCCGCTGTTGGAGGTGATCTCGTTGACGCCGGCGATGGTGGCCAGGCGCCGCTCCAGAGGCGTGGCCACGCTGGTGGCCATGGTCTGCGGGCTGGCGCCCGGCAGGCTGGCCGAGACCGAGATCACCGGGTAGTCCACCTGCGGCAGCGAGGCCACCGGCAGGTTGAAGAAGGCGGCGATGCCGGCCAGTGCGATCCAGACGGTGAGCAGCACCGTGCCGACGGGGCGGCGGACGAAGGGGGCGGAGAGGTTCATGGCGCAAGCGGCCGGGGAGGCGAGTCCGGCCTGTCGCTCCCTCTCCCGCCTGCGGGAGAGGGCTGGGGTGAGGGCTGCTTGCGCCACCGCCGCCCCAGGCTATCGAACCCCAGATAGATCACCGGCGTCGTGAACAGCGTCAGCAGCTGGCTGACGATCAGCCCGCCGAAGATCGCCAGGCCCAGCGGCCGCCGCAGCTCCGCGCCCTCGCCCCAGCCCAGCATCAGCGGCACCGCCGCGAACAGCGCCGCCAGCGTCGTCATGAGGATCGGGCGAAAGCGCAGCAGCGCCGCCTGGTGGATCGCCTCGCGCGGCGACTTGCCCTGCTCGCGCTCGGCGTCGAGCGCGAAGTCGATCATCATGATCGCGTTCTTCTTGACGATGCCGATCAGCAGGATGATGCCGATGATGCCGATCACCCCCAGCGGCTGGCCGGCCAGCATCAGCATCAGCAAGGCGCCGACGCCGGCCGAGGGCAGCGTGGACAGGATGGTCAGCGGGTGCACGTAGCTTTCGTACAGCACGCCCAGCACGATGTACACGCACACCACCGCCGCCAGGATCAGCCAGAGCTGGTTGCTCAGCGAGGACTCGTAGGCGCCGGCGGCGCCCAGGAAGGTCACGCTCACGGTCGCCGGCAGCTTCATGTCCTGCAGCACGCCGCGGATCGTGTCGACCGCGCTGCCCAGCGCCACGCCGGGGGCGGTGTCGAAGCCGATCGTGGCGGCCGGGTACTGCGCCACGTGCGTCACCTGCAGCGGCGCGCGCCGTTCGGTGATGCGCGCCACCGCCGACAGCGGCGTCGGCTCGCCCGAGCTGCCGCGCAGCTGGATCGAGTCCAGGCCGCTGGCCTGCGCCTTCGCTTCCGGCCGCGCCTCCAGCACCACGCGGTACTGGTTGGTTTCGGTGAAGATGGTCGAGACGATGCGCTGGCCGAAGGCGCTGTACAGGGCTTCGTTGATGGCCGCCGTGCTGATGCCCAGCCGCGCGGCCGTGTCGCGGTCCACGTCCACGTACATCGCCGCGCCCGCGGCGCCGGCGTCGGTGCTCACGTTGGCCAGCCGCCTTTCCTGGCGCAACCGGTCCACGACGCGCAGCGACCACTCGTTCACCGTCGCCGTGTCGGCGCCCTCGATCGCCACGCGGTACTGCGTCGGCCCGGTTTCCGATTCGATGGTCAGGTCCTGCACCGGCTGCAGGTACAGCAGCACGCCCGGCACGCGCTGGCCGCGTTCGCGCAGGCGCTGCATCACGCCCTCGAGGCTGCCGCGCGAGGACTTCAGGTTCACCAGCATGCGCCCCGTGTGCAGCATGGTGTTGTTGGCCGCGTCCACGCCGACGAAGCCGGCGATGGACTGCACGGCCGGGTCTTCCAGCAGGCGCCTGGCCACGTCCTGCTGCAGTTCGGCCATGCGCGGATAGGAGATCGACTGCGGCGCCTCCACCCGCACCTGCAGCTGGCCGGTGTTCTGCGTCGGGAACAGGCCTTTGGGGATCGCGATGTACAGCAGCACCGTGACCACCAGCGTGCCCAGCGCCACCAGCAGCGTGAGCTTCTGGCGCGCCAGCACCCAGGTGAGCGCATGGTCGTAGCGGTGGATCACCCGGTCGAAGCCGCGCTGCATCTTGCCGCCCCAGCCGGTCTCGGGCGCCGTGTGCGGCTTGAGCCAGCGGGCCGACATCATGGGCACCAGCGTGAGCGACACCACCATGGAGATCAGGATGGTGATGGCCAGCGTCACCGCGAACTCGCGGAACAGCCGGCCGATCACGTCGCCCATGAACAGCAGGGGGATCAGCACCGCGATCAGCGACACCGTCAGCGAGATGATGGTGAAGCCGATCTCGCTCGCGCCCTTCAGGGCCGCCTGCATCGGCGGGTCGCCGTCCTCGATGTGGCGCGCGATGTTCTCGATCATCACGATCGCGTCGTCCACCACGAAGCCGGTGGCGATGGTCAGCGCCATCAGCGACAGGTTGTTCAGGCTGTACCCCAGCAGGTACATCGCCCCGCAGGTGCCGATCAGCGAGATCGGCACCGACAGGCTGGCGATCAGCGTCGCGCGCGGGCTGTGCAGGAAGGCGAAGATGACCAGCACCACCAGCACCACGGCCAGCAGCAGCTCGATCTGCACGTGGTGCACCGAGGCGCGGATGCCGGTGGTGCGGTCCGCCAGCACCTCCACCTGGATCGACTGCGGCAGGCCGGCGGTCAGCTCCGGCAGGCGCTGCTTGATCGCATCCACGGTGGCGATCACGTTGGCGCCGGGCTGGCGCTGCACGTTCAGGATGATCGCCGGCTGCAGGTCGGCCCAGGCGCCCAGCTTCACGTTCTCGGCGCTTTCCACGACCGAGGCGACGTCCTTCAGCCGCACCGGCGCGCCGTTGCGGAAGGTGACGATCAGCTCGCTGTAGTCCTGGGCGGTGAGCAGCTGGTCGTTGGAGTTGATGGTGTAGGCGCGCGTCGCCCCGTCGATGCTGCCCTTGGCGGCGTTGGCATTGGCCGAGCCGATCGTGGTGCGGATGGTGTCCAGCGTCAGGCCCAGCGAGGCCAGCGCGCGGTTGTCCGCCTGGATGCGCACCGCCGGCCGCTGCCCGCCGGACAGCGTGACCAGGCCGACGCCGTTGACCTGGCTGATCTTCAGCGCCAGCCGCGTGTCGGCGATGTTGCGCACTTCGGTGAGCGGCAGCGACGTCGAGGTGAGCGCCAGCGTGAGCACCGGCGCGTCGGCGGGGTTGACCTTGGCATAGACCGGCGGCGCCGGCAGGTCGGCGGGCAGCAGCGAGCCGCCGGCGTTGATCGCCGCCTGTACCTGCTGCTCGGCCACGTCGAGCGCCAGGCCGAGGCCGAACTGCAGCGTGACGATGGAGACGCCGGCGGCACTGGTGGAACTCATGCGCGTGAGCCCGGGCATCTGCCCGAACTGGCGCTCCAGCGGCGCGGTGACCGTCTGCGCCATCACCTCCGGGCTGGCCCCGGGGAACAGGGTCTGCACCTGGATGGTCGGATAGTCCACCTGCGGCAGCGCCGACAGCGGCAGGAACTTCAGGCCCACCAGCCCGGCGAGCACGATGGCCACCATCAGCAGCGAGGTGGCGACCGGCCGCAGGATGAAGGGGCGGGACGGGCTCATTGCGCTGGGGTGGCGGCGCCCGCTTCACGCGCCGCGCGGCGCTGGCGGCGGCGCTCTTCCCTTTCCTCGGGCGTCAGCTTCTCCCTCTCGGCCGACGGTGCGCCGCCCATCATGGCGGAGGCGCCGGCAAAGGGCGAGGTCGCCTCGCGCTGGGGACGCGAAGCCGGGGCGCGCGCGGCCGTGGCGCCGGTGAAGGGT
>JALHLO010000283.1 GCA_022844525.1 Ramlibacter sp. | reverse complement strand
CGAACGCGCAGGGCAGCGCGAATGAAGTACGCATCGTTTCAGTCCTCCAGCAATCGGGGCAGCAGGCCAGCGGCCGTGCCGGGCAGCACCGCGTCCGCCGCATCATCGAGTTCGGTGGATTCGGGGTTCACGACCACGACCCGGCCGCGCGTGGCGCGCGCCAGGCCCGCGGCCGGGTACACGACGCCCGAGGTCCCCACCACCAGCATCAGGTCGCAGGCCGCGGCCGCCGCTTCCGCGGCCTCCAGTTCGGCCTGCGGCAGCATCTCGCCGAACCACACCACCGCGGGCCGGCACAGGTTGCCGCACACGGCGCAGCGCGGCGGATGGCCGTCCACCGGCGGATGCTGCGCGCAACATGCACGCGGCGCGTCCAGCCACTTTTCCTGCGCGATGTTGCCGTGCAGCGCCAGCACGCCCGCCGAGCCGGCGCGCTGGTGCAGGCCATCCACGTTCTGCGTGACCACCGCCAGCCGGCCGGGATGGCGCTGCTGGAACGCGGCCACCGCTCGGTGTCCCGCATTCGGTTCCACCTGCGCGATCATCTCCCGGCGCAGCGCGTACCAGTCCCACACCATCGCCGGTCGCGCGCGGAAGGCCTGCTCGGTCGCCAGCTCCTCGGGCCGGAATTTCGCCCACATGCCGGCCTGCGCGTCGCGGAAGGTCGGCACGCCCGATTCGGCGCTCATGCCGGCGCCGGACAGCAGCACGATGCGGCGTGCCTCGCGCACCCAGCCCCGCACGTGGTCCGCGTTCATGCGCGTTCCCGCTCCGGGCACGCCCGCTCGCTCCCCTTCGCGTGGAAGTACACCCATTCGGCCACGCGCCGCATCGGCCGCGTGCCGAGCAGGCGGTTGTAGATCCAGTCGTTCTGGGTCAGCTCGAAGAAGCGGCGCAGCGCGCGCTTGGCGCGGAAGGTGGGATAGCTCGCCGGCAGCCAGCCGGCCGGCTCGTCGGCCTTGCCGTGCAGGAAGGCGGCGATCGCATCGGCGGCGTCCTCCGCATAGCGCAGCGCCGCATGGATGCCGCCCGCCGTGGCCGGGGACACCAGGCCGGCCGCATCGCCGATCAGCATGGCGCCGGGCCGCGCGATGTGCGGCAGCCGTCCGCCGCAGGGGATCATGCCGGCGCGGATGGACAGCGGGGCGCCATGCGGCGTCAGGTGCGCGGCGGTCTTGCGCAGGAAGGGATCGAGGTCCAGGCGGCCCTGGCGGTGGCCGGGCGTCACGCGCCGCGCCAGCCCGACCTGGGTGGCGCCGACGCCCGAGAAGGCCCAGCCGATGTAGCCCGGCGCCAGCCGCGCGTCCAGGAAGCAATGCAGGTAGTTGGGCTCCAGGTCCGCGTGCGCGTATTCGTGCTCCACGCCGAACAGGAAGTGCCGGTTCTGCGACAGGCCCAGGGCCTTGGCCACGCGCGAGTGCGGCCCGTCGGCGCCGACGATGTAGCGGGCCTGCACCACCTCGCCGTTCTCCAGCGGGACCTGCCAGGGTCCGGCCTCGCTCGCGCGCCGCGCGCCGGTGAACAGCGCGCCGAAACGCACTTCCGCCCCGGCGGCGCGCGCGAGTTCCACCATCCAGTCGAGGAAGCGCACGGCATCGGTCGCCCAGAAGTAGTAGCCCGGCGCGCGCAGGGCCACGTGCGACAGGTCCGGCGCATAGAGCTTCACGCCCTCGATCGGCCGCACCAGTTCGCGCGGCACCTCGCGCAGCCAGCCGATCGCGTCCACCGCATCCTTGACGATCATGCCGGTGGTGTGCAGGCGCGCGCCCGCGGCCTGCTTCTTCTCCAGCAGCAGCACGCGCAGGCCCGCCCGGGCGGCCTGGCGGGCACAGGCGAGCCCGGCGAAGCCGGCCCCGACCACCACCACGTCGTAGATCAAGCAGCGCTCCGCTGCCGCACCGCCTCGTACAGGCAGATGCCGCTGGCCACCGACACGTTCAGGCTCTCGACCGCCCCGAGCATGGGGATGGACACGAGCCCATCGCAGGTCTTGCGGGTGAGCTGCCGCAGGCCCGTGCCCTCGGCGCCCAGCACCAGCGCCGTCGGCGCCTTCAGGTCGGACTGGTACAAGGTCCGGTCCGCCTCGTCCGACAGGCCCAGGCACCAGATGCTGCGTTCCTTCAGCTCGCCCAGCGTGCGCGCCAGGTTGGTCACCATGAAGTAAGGCACGGTCTCGGCGGCGCCGCTGGCCACCTTGGCCACGGTCGCATTGATGCCCACCGCGTGGTCCTTGGGCGCGATCACCGCGTGCGCGCCGGCGCCGTCGGCCACGCGCAGGCAGGCGCCCAGGTTGTGGGGGTCGGTCACGCCGTCCAGCACCAGCAGCAGCGGGGGGCCGGCGATGCCGTCCAGCAGGTCGTCCAGCGAATGGGTGACGGGCAGCGGCTCCACCCGCGCCACCAGGCCCTGGTGGCCGGCGCTGCCGGCCAGGCGCGACAGGCGCAGCCCGTCGGATTCGATGGCGCGCAGGCCGGCTTCCTGCGCCTTCTGCAGGAACTGGCGCATGCGCGCGTCCTTGCGCGTGGCGTCCACGTAAAGCTCGAGGATGGTCTTGGGGGCGGTGCGCAGCCGCACGCCGACCGCATGGAAGCCGAACAGCACTTTGGAAGAGGACATCCCGGGATTATCCCGTCCATGCCGGACCGCGCCGGCGGGGAATCCGTCACTGGACGATACGGCCCGCCTCGATGGTGATGCGCCGCTCGCAGCGCCGGGCGATGGCCTGGTCGTGCGTCACCAGGACGAGGGTGGTGCCCTGCTCCCGGTTCAGGTCGAACATCAGCTCCATCACCGTCTCGCCGGTGGCGAAGTCCAGGCTGCCCGTGGGCTCGTCGGCCAGCAGCACCGCCGGCTGCACCACGAAGGCCCGGGCCAGGGCCACGCGCTGCTGCTCGCCGCCGGAAAGCACCTTGGGATAGTGCCCCAGCCGCTCGGACAGGCCCACCCGCCCCAGCATCTCGCCGGCGGCCTTGCGCGCGTCCCTGCGGCCCGCCAGTTCCAGCGGCAGCATGACGTTCTCCAGCGCGGTCAGGTTGCCCATGAGCTGGAAGCTCTGGAACACGAAACCGACCTTGTGGGCGCGCAGTTCGGCCCGCGCATCCTCGTCGATCGCGAACAGGTCCTGCCCCGCCAGCCGCACGGTGCCGCGGGTGGGCGTGTCCAGGCCGGCGATGATGGACAGCAGGGTGCTCTTTCCCGAGCCGGAAGCGCCCACGATGGCGGCGGTTTCCCTGGCCGCCAGGGAGAAATCGATATCGCGGAGAATGTCGAGCGTCCCCGTGGAATCGGTGACGGACTTGAACACGTGTTCGACGGAGATGATGGGATCTGGCATGCAGTTGGTTTGGTGGCGGCGCCGTGACTTTATCGCGGCTCTCCTGGCGGGCGGCGCGGCCGCGGCCGTGGGGGCCGCGGGCACCCCGGTGATCCTGGTGGTGGGCGATTCGCTGAGCGCGGAGTATGGCCTGAAGCGCGGAACCGGGTGGGTCGCCCTGCTGGAACAGCGGCTGGCCCGGGAGAAGATTGCCGCGAAAGTGGTCAACGCCAGCATCAGCGGCGACACCACCTCGGGCGGCCGCTCGCGCCTGGCGCCGCTGCTGGCGCAGCACAAGCCCACGCACGTGATCATCGAACTGGGCGGCAACGACGCCCTGCGCGGCCTGCCGCTGTCCGGCACCGAGGACAACCTCGCCCGCATGACCCAGGCGGCCCAGAAGGCCGGCGCCCGCGTGCTGCTGGTGGGCATGGAAGTGCCGCCGAACTACGGCAGCGACTACACGAAGCGTTTCACCGCCGTGTTCGAGAAGGTGGCCAGGCAGTACAAGACCGGGCTGGTGCCCTTCCTGCTCAAGGGCGTGGCCGACGGGCCCGATGCCCGGGCCCTGTTCCAGCCGGACGGGATCCACCCGCGGCAGGAGGCGCACCCGCGCATGCTGGACAACGTCTGGCCGGAATTGAAGAAGCTGCTGAAATGAGCGTGAAGCCGATCCCGGCGGCGGACGCGGCCGCCCGCCTCGGCGATTTCGACGCGGTGATCGACGCCCGCAGCGAAGGCGAATTCGCCGAGGACCACCTGCCGGGCGCCATCAACTGGCCGTCCCTGGACGACGCGCAGCGGCACGAGGTGGGCACCCTCTACAAGCAGGTCAACCCCTTCGAGGCGCGCAAGCGCGGCGCCGCGCTGGTCGCCGCCAACATCTCCCGCCACATCGAGCGCGGGGTGATGGACAAGCCCAAGGGCTGGAAGCCGCTGGTCTACTGCTGGCGCGGCGGCCAGCGCAGCGGCGCGCTGTCGCTCGTGCTGGGGCAGATCGGCTTCAACGTGAACATCATCGAGGGCGGCTACAAGGCCTTCCGCGCCGCCATGCTCGCGCAGCTGCCGGGGCTGGCCGAACGGCTCTCGTACCGCGTCGTCTGCGGCCCCACGGGCTCGGGCAAGACGCGCCTGCTGCAGGCCCTGGAGGCCGCCGGCGCCCAGGTGCTGGACCTCGAGGACCTGGCCAGCCACCGCAGCTCGGTGCTGGGGCTGATCCCGGGGCAGCCGCAGCCCACGCAGAAGCGCTTCGACACGCTGGTGTGGGACAAGCTGCGCGGCTTCGATCCCGCCCGGCCGGTGTACGTGGAAAGCGAAAGCAAGAAGGTCGGCAACGTGGCGGTGCCGGAAGCCTTGATCGCGGCGATGCGGGCCGGCGAGTGCCTGCGGCTGGACCTGGCCGACGAGGAGCGCGTGCGGCTGCTGCTGGAGGACTATGCGTTCTTCAGCGAGGACACGGCCCTGTTCTGCCAGCGGCTGGACGCGCTGGTGCAGCTGCGTGGGCGCGAGCAGGTCAAGGCCTGGCAGGCGCAGGTGCGCGCGGGGGACATCGAGGCCGTGGTGCGCGAGCTGCTGGTGAAGCACTACGACCCGGGTTACGCCAGTTCGACGGCGCGCAATTTCAAGGGTTTCGCGCAGGCGCGGGCGATCGCGCCCAAGGACCGGACGCCGGAGGCGATGGCGGCCCTGGCGAGGGAGCTGGTTTCGGCGGGGTGAGTGTCGCGGTTCGGGCTGCGCCGCTCACCACGACCTACACCTAGCGCATCCCAGCGTTCACCCGT
>JALHLO010000282.1 GCA_022844525.1 Ramlibacter sp. | reverse complement strand
CGCCGCCCGGCTCGAAGCCAGCGCGTGGGACGGCGCGTGGTACCGCCGCGCCTGGTTCGACGACGGCACGCCGCTGGGCTCGCGCGACAGCGTGGAGTGCAGCATCGACTCGATCGCGCAGAGCTGGTCGGTGCTGTCCGGCGTCGCCAGCCCGGAGCGCGGGCAGCAGGCCATGGACTCGCTCGCCGCGCGGCTGGTGCGGCCGGACGCGAAGCTGGTGCAACTGCTCGACCCGCCGTTCGACCGCAAGGGCCCGGACCCGGGCTACATCGCGGGCTACCTGCCGGGGGTGCGGGAGAACGGCGGCCAGTACACCCATGCGGCCGTGTGGGCGGCCATGGCGTTCGCGGCGCGGGGCGACGGCGCGCGCGCCTGGGAGCTGATGGACCTGGTCAACCCGCTGAACCACGGCCGCACGCCGCAGGAAGTGGCGGTGTACCAGGTCGAGCCCTACGTGGTGTCCGCCGACGTCTACAGCATGCCGCCGCACACGGGGCGCGGCGGCTGGAGCTGGTACACCGGGTCGGCCGGGTGGATGTACCGGCTGGTGATCGAGTCGCTGCTGGGCCTGCGGCTGCGCATCGACGACCACGGCGCCTGGCTGGGCGTGACGCCCTGCCTGCCGCGGCACTGGACGCACTACGCCGTGGACTATCGCTTTCGCGCAACCACCTACCGCATCGCAATCGCGGTCGGGGACGAAGGCACATGCGCGACGATCGAGCTGGACGGCCGCGCGCAGGCCGGCACGGAGGTGCCGCTCGCCGACGACGGTGCGGCGCACACGGTGCGGGTGCGTGCGCCCAGGCCGTAGCCGCCCCTCAGGAGGCGTTGCCGGGGTCGTCCTGCAGTTCCTGCAGGGTGGGGCCGCCCACCTGCCTGGTCATGGCGGCGAGGCTGCGCTTGAGGATGGAGCCGGTGGAGCCGGAGATGGGCAGGTTGCCGAGTTCGAGCGCGGCGGCTGCGTAGGTGGCCGTCGCCAGCGAGCTGCGCAGCGATTGCCTCAGGGCGTCGGCCTGTTCGCCGGCCTCGACCTGCCTTTGCGCGGCCCCCGCAAGATCGCGCTGGGCGCTGAATGCGGTGACCGCGCTGGCGATCCCGTTGTCGAGGCAGCGGTTGAGCGTGCGGAACTCGTGCACGGTGAAGGGGGAGTCGAGCTTGAAGGCGAGGTCGGTGATCGCCTGGCACAGGTCCCCGTAGTCGTGCACGACCTCGTCCACCGAGAAGCCGAGGGCCAGGAGCTGCTTGCCGTGGGCACTGGCGGTGACACCCATCTCGGAGATGAACAGGGCGTCGCCCCCCGGCGGCCCGGAAATCCGCAGGCTTTCCAGGGGCTGGTGCGCCTCCTCCGCCTCCAGCGTGCGCTGCAGCTGGTCCAGGAACATCGGGATTCCGTTGCGAAGCTGCGCGTCGGTCGCCCGTCTCGCCGGGCGCACGACCACCTTGGCCTTGCACCGCCGCACCAACTCCTCCCGGTGCGTCGCGAGGAAACTGGACATCATGGAAACCCTTGCCACGGTGAACACCGCTCGTCCACAGGGTAGCGCCTGCCCGCCGGCCCGTCCGTGCGGCAACGCACGGACGGCCGCGCAGGACCGCCCTTCGGGTCACTTGCCGGGGAAGAAGACCTCCCGCGCGAACGCCTGCACGTCCCTTCGCGACTGCCGGAACGCCGCTTCGTTGCGCCCCACGTGCGCCCCCCGCCTGGCGCAGCCGGCGAGGAAGCCGGCGAGCTGGCCGGGATCGACGGCTTCGCCCGTGCGCTCGGCGGTGATCCTCCAGGGCTCGATGTCCCATCGCAACACGCCGCAGGAGCATCGGCGCCTTCGTGATGCGGGGCGACCAGTAGACCTGGTTGCAGCCCGCATACATCGCGATGTGCAGCGCGAACTTCAGGTAGCCCTTGACGACCGCCTGGCGCAGGGGCTCGCCCAAGGAGGTTTCTCACGGCGGCTTCCTCTCGTCGTGGCCGAAGGAAGTCTAGCGAATGCGCCCCCGGGGCGCACGCCGACGTCCGGACGGGCCGGGATCGTGATGCGTTCCCGCCTTCCTGGCCCCTCCGACATCGGCTTGTCCTACGGGCGGACGGTATGCCCGCGCGCAGGATGCAGGGCTACCCCAGGAGAAGCCATGACGGACCCCCGCAATATCGCGCACGACAAGAAGGTGCAGCAGGAGAAGAAGCACCACAAGGAAGAGATCGCGCCCGGCGCCGACCGGACCCCCCAGCCGGGCAGGAAGGCGCACATGGGCCACCATGCGTCCGACGTGGCGAAGGTGCCGGACGAAGCGGCACCCGTCCCGACGGCGGAAAAGCCGCTGGACTAGCGAAGGCGAACAGCATCAAAGGCACCCTGAACACCGGGCGCCGACCGTCATTGATGCCTGAGGCCTGGGTTCAGCGCACGGCGGTGATCGGAACCGCCTCGGCACGCCATGCCGCTGCGTGTCCGTGTCGAACGACTTGTCAGACATGCAGTTCCATGAAGCAGCGCTCGCGCGTCTCGGAGACCACTCGAAACCCTTCTCTTTCGTAGAGTCTTCGCGCCGGATTCACGGAAAGGACCGCCAGGCGCAGCGGCTTGCTCGACTGTCGCGCTTCGTCAATCAACTGACGAATGAGGTGTGTGCCGATTCCTCGATTCTGATGCGACGCAAGAATGTACAGCTGCTTCAAGTGGATATGCGTGTCGTAACGCTCCACCGCCAATGCTCCGATGTCCACCTCGCCAAGCCTCAATATGGAGTAGCTGCGCGATGAAATTCCCTCCGCGATCTGCTGGCGGTTGTAGTCTTCGCCAAATGAGCCCCACAGCGCCTCGACATATCTGCGCATCGTCTTCTCCACCAGCTGGTAGATGAAGTCGCCATCTTCGGGCGTCGCTTCGCGGATTCGGATGTCGGGCAGGTCCATCTACATGTCTATCGTTGGAGATGACCGGCGGCCGGGAGGCGTGAGCGCAGCGCGCACTGCAGCACCTGGGCGTCCGTGTCGGCGCGGGCCGAAGCTCGTGATGCTGGTCAGAGTGGCGTTGTGGCCTATTGTTCCCGCGGAGTCGTACGCAGCTCCATCGCCTTCGCAGAGGCCCTGCTGAACATCGATCACGGGAACGGCTTTGGTCATGAGGTAAGGCCTCCCTTTGGCGGGCCATAAGGCGGGCGCAGCCGCCGCGACGGCACGGAATGCGCTTTTTGCCGGAAGCTGCGGCGGAATCCGGTCCGGCTCCCCGCCACCCCGGGCCGCCACCTACAGTGGAAGCCCACCCTGTCGGAGCATCTCGATGGCCCAGAAATACTTTGCGATGGACTTCGCGTTCTACGGCACCATGGGCGTGTACAGCTTCAGGGACTGCTGCGAGATCACCCGCGCGGTTGGCTACGACGCCATGCTGCTGTCGATCTGGGACGGCCGCAACTGGGCCCAGGCGACCGAGATGGAAACGATGAAGTCGCGCTACGGCGTCGAGCCGGCCGGCGTGTACGTCGTGCTGAACCTGGCGCTCGGGGAGGAAGACCCCCGCAACGCCGGTATCGTGACCATGCTGGAGACGATGCCCGAAGGCTCGAAGGTGCAACTGGCCATCCAGACGGCCGCCCCCAACCTGCGCCCGTCCGACCCCGCCGGGGACCTGCCGGTCACGGCCTGGCTGCGCCCTGCGCTCGACCTCGCGCAGCGCCGCAAGATCCAGGTCCTGCTCTATAACCACCTGTCGTTCTGGATCGAGAAGCTTGGCGATGCCATCCGCCTGTGCGAGAAGATCGCGCACCCGGCCCTGGGCATCGCGTTCTGCGGCTACCACTGGTACGCCGTCGAGGGTGGCGGCCTGGCGCCGCTGCTGACGCGGGCCCTGCCTTACCTGCAGCAGGTCAACTTGTCCGGCAGCCGGCGCAGCCCGCTGGGCTTCGGCCGGGTGGCGACGATCGAGCCGCTGGACGTCGGCGAGCTGGACAACTTCGCGATCGTGGCGCTGCTGCGCCGCCTGGGCTATACCGGAATGCTGGGCTACCTCGGTTGGGACGAAGGCGGCGACGCCTACAACAAGCTGGAGCGCTCGCTGCATGCGCTGAAGTCGATGCGCAAGCGGGCCGAAGAGCACCCGCACTGGGCCAGCCACATCGACGCCTGAGGGCGGTGGCGGGCCGCACCTGCGTTCTTGCGGCTGCATGACGGGATCCTGCGCTCAATACCCGCGACGCAGCACAGGCGCGGCCCCTCGGTCCACGATAGCCGTTTGAGGCGGCTGGCGACGCGCCGGCGATGCTCGAAACAAGGAGTTCCTCATGTCCGCCACCATCGCGCCCGCCGCGACCAACCAGCCAGCCGAGCCCCAGCACGCGGAGCAGCCGCTGTTGTTCCGGCCCACCAGAGTCGGGCGCTTCGAGTTGCCGCACCGCATCGTCATGGCACCCATGACGCGGTCGCGCGCACGCCAACCGGGGAACGTGCCGTGGGCGCTGAACGCCTGCTACTACCAGCAGCGCGCCTCGGCCGCGCTGATCATTTCCGAGGCGACGCAGATCTCGATGCAGGGCCAGGGCTACGCCTGGACCCCGGGCATCCACAGCCGTGAGCAGGTGGAGGGCTGGCGCCTGGTGACCGACGCGGTGCACGAAGCGGGCGGCCGCATCATCCTGCAGATGTGGCACGTGGGCCGCATTTCCCATCCCTCGCTGCAACCCGATTGCATGCCGCCGGTCGCGCCTTCCCCGATCCGGCCCGAGGGGATGGCCTTCATCGAGAACGACAAGGGCGAAGGCGAGCTGGTGCCCTTCGTGACGCCGCGAGCGCTGCAGCTGGAGGAGATGCCTTACCTCGTGCGCCAGTACGAGCGCGCGGCGCGCAACGCGATCAAGGCGGGTTTCGACGGCGTGGAGGTCCACGGCGCCAACGGCTACCTGCTCGACCAGTTCCTGTGCAGCGGCACCAACCGCCGAACCGACACGTACGGTGGCCCGGTGGAGAACCGCGCGCGCCTGCTGCTGGAAGTCGTCGACGCGGTCACGAAGGTCTGGGACGCCGACGCGGTGGGGGTGCGCCTGTCGCCGATGGCAACGGCAAACGACATCCGCGACGAAGATCCCCTGACCACCTTCACCCAT
>JALHLO010000281.1 GCA_022844525.1 Ramlibacter sp. | reverse complement strand
CCGCGCACCGCGCCGCCGGCTCCCGCGCCCAGCGGCCCGGACGAAGAGGTCGCCTGGGGCTGGCCCACCGCCGGCGCCGCCACCGTGCTGGCCGGCTTCGACGAGCAGAAGAACAAGGGCATCGACATCGCCGGTCGCGCGGGCGACCCGGTGGTGGCGGCGGCCGACGGGCGCGTGGTCTATGCCGGCGCCGGCCTGCGCGGCTACGGCAACCTGATCATCCTGAAGCACAACAACACCTACCTCACCGCCTATGCGCACAACCAGTCGCTGCTGGTGAAGGAAGACCAGACCGTCCGCAAGGGCCAGAAGATCGCGGAGATGGGTGCCACCGACACCGACCGCGTGAAGCTGCATTTCGAAATCCGCCGGCAGGGCAAGCCGGTCGATCCCGCCAGGTACCTGCCACCGAGGTAGCGATGAAACGGCGCAACGGGCATGGAATTCCGACGCCTGAAAGCGCCCGCCCGGATGCGGACATCCCCGGCACGGATGAGCCGCCGCCCGCCGAGCCGGAGATCGTCGCCGAGAACCCGCTGCGCGAGATTCCCGCCGACCTGTCCGGCGAGAGCAGCGACACGCTGACGCTGTACCTGCGCGACGTGCGCCGCACGACGCTGTTCACCGCCGAAGAGGAGTACGCGACCGCGGTGCGCGCGCGCGCCGGGGACTTCGCCGCCCGCCAGTCGATGATCGAGCACAACCTGCGGCTGGTGGTCAGCATCGCCAAGGGCTACCTGGGCCGGGGCGTGCCGCTGTCGGACCTGATCGAGGAAGGCAACCTCGGCCTGATGCACGCGATCGACAAGTTCGAACCGGAGCGCGGTTTCCGCTTTTCCACCTATGCGACCTGGTGGATCCGGCAATCGGTGGAGCGCGCGGTGATGAACCAGGGCCGCGTGATCCGCCTGCCGGTGCACGTGGTGCGCGAGCTGCAGCAGGTGCTGCGCGCGCGGCGCACGCTGGAGAACGACCCCGCCTTTGCCGCCTCCCGCAAGACCGACGGCGAGGGCGTGCGGGTGGAGGACGTGGCGGCGCTGCTCGGGCGCGAGGTGCAGGACGTGGCGCAGCTGCTGGCGATGGCCGAGGCGCCGAAGTCGCTGGACGCGGTGGTCGACAAGTCCGAGGACGAGCACACGCTGGGCGACTTCATGGCCGACGAGCTCGCCCTCGACCCGACCGGCGTGACCCAGAACCACGAGGTGGAGCGCCTGCTCGCCGGCTGGCTGGAAACGCTCTCGCAGCGCGAGAAGGAAGTGCTGGAAGGCCGCTTCGGCCTGCACCACCGCGAGCCCGAGACGCTGGAGGTGCTGAGTGACCGCCTGGGCCTCACGCGCGAGCGCGTGCGGCAGATCCAGAACGAGGCCCTGACCAAGCTGAAGCGGCAGATGGCGCGCAGCGGCGTCGACCGCGACTCGCTGTTCTGAGCGGCGGCGGGCGACTGCTAAAGTCGCGCCATGGCGTGGCCTGTACTTGTCTTCGATATCGAATCCATCCCCGACGTGGCAGGCCTGCGCCTGCTGCGCGATGCTCCCGCCGACGCCTCGGACGCCGAGGTCTACGGGCAGTGGCTGCAGCAGCGCAAGGACGCCGGCCAGAGCGACTTCATGCCGCTGCACCTGCAGCGGGTGCTGGTGATCAGCTGCGTCTTCCGCAACGCCGAGGGCATTCGCGTGCACTCCTTCGTGGACCGCGACAACGCGAGCGAAGGCAAGGTGGTGCAGAACTTCTTCAACGTGCTGGACAAGCACACGCCGCAGCTGGTGAGCTGGAACGGCGGCGGCTTCGACCTGCCCGTGCTCCACTACCGCGGCCTGCGCCATGGCGTCGCCGCCGACCGCTACTGGTGCATGGGCGAGGGCGGCGGTCCCGACGACCGCGAGTTCAAGTGGAACAACTACATCAGCCGCTACCACATGCGCCACCTGGACCTGATGGACCTGCTGGCGATGTACCAGCCGCGCGCCAGCGCGCCGCTGGACGCGATGGCCAAGCTGTGCGGCTTCCCCGGCAAGCTGGGCATGGACGGCTCGCAGGTGTACTCCGCCTTCCTCGAGGGCAAGCTGGAGGAGATCCGGCGCTACTGCGAGACGGACGTGATGAACACCTACCTGCTGTACTGCCGCTTCCAGAAGATGCGCTGCGGCTTCAGCGAGGCGGAGTACGAGCAGGAGATCGCGCTGGTCAAGCAGTCGCTGGCGGAGCTGGCGCCGATGGAGCCGCACTGGCAGGAGTACCTGGCGGCCTGGAAGTGAGGACCCCTGAGACAATCGGGGCATGACCGAGAAAGTGGCGCCGCCCGCGCATCCCGAGGGCTGGCTGGAAATCGAATCGCTGGACATCGAGGCGCAGGGCGTGGCCCGGCGCCCGGACGGCAAGGTGGTGTTCGTCGACGGCGCGCTGCCGGGCGAGCTGGTCACCGCCAAGGTGAACCGCAGGAAGAACAACTGGGAACAGGCCTCGCTGGTGGAGGTGCACCGCGAGTCGGCGCAGCGCGTGCGCGGCCGCTGCCCCCACTTCGGCCTGCACGAAGGCGCCTGCGGCGGCTGCAAGATGCAGCACCTGCACGTGGGCGCGCAGGTGGCGATCAAGCAGCGCGTGCTGGAAGACAACCTCTGGCACCTGGGCAAGGTGAAAGCCGAGACCATGCTGCCCGCCATCGAGGGCCCGGCCTGGGGCTACCGCTGGCGCGCGCGGTTCTCGGTGCGCCACGTGCGCAAGAAGGAAACGGTGCTGGTGGGCTTCCACGAGCGCAAGAGCCGCTACGTGGCCGACATCCGCGAGTGCCACGTCGTGCCGAAGCACGTCAGCGACCTGCTGCTGCCCCTGCGCGCGCTGATCGGCTCCATGGACGCGATCGAGACCTGCCCGCAGATCGAGCTGGCCTGCGGCGAGGGCGTCACCGCGCTGGTGCTGCGGCACCTGGAGCCGCTGTCCGCCGGCGACCTGGCCAAGCTGCGCGCCTTCGCCACGGCGCATGCCGCGGCCGGCGTGCAATGGTGGCTGCAGCCCAAGGGCCCGGACACCGTGCACCTGCTGGACCCCGGCCCGGAGCTGGCCTACACGCTGCCCGAGTTCGGCATCACCATGCCGTTCAAGCCGACCGACTTCACCCAGGTCAATCCCCACATCAACCGCGTGCTGGTGGAGCGGGCGGTGCGCCTGCTGGACGCGCGGCGCGACGAGCGGGTGATCGACTGGTTCTGCGGCCTGGGCAACTTTTCGCTGCCGCTGGCCACCCGCGCCGGCGAGGTGCTGGGCATCGAGGGCAGCGAGGCGCTGGTGGCGCGCTCGCGCGAGAACCATGCGCGCAACCAGGCGGGCCGCGGCGTGCGGCTGGCCCCCACCCGCTTCGAAGCGCGCAACCTGTTCGAGATGACGCCGCAGCAGCTGGTGGCCGACGGCGCCGCCCACCGCTGGCTGGTGGACCCGCCGCGCGAGGGCGCCTTCGCGCTGTCCAAGGCGCTGGCGGACCTGCACCAGGACCACGTGCTGCGCGAAGACGGCTGGCGGCCGCCGCAGCGCATCGTCTACGTGAGCTGCAACCCGGCGACGCTGGCGCGGGACGCGGGGCTGCTGGTGCACCAGGCGGGTTACCGCTGCACGGCGGCGGGGGTGGTGAACATGTTCCCGCATACCGCGCACGTGGAGTCGATCGCGGTGTTCGAGCTTTGAGCGTCGTGGTGCGCCGCGCGCACCGCGACACGAAGGAAAAAGGGGCCCGCAGGCCCCTTTTTCTTCACTCCGCGGGGAGCTTATTCGTCGCCCGCCGTCATCCCCAGCAGCGCCAGCAGGCTCTGGAACACGTTGAAGATGTCCAGGTACAGCGCCAGCGTCGCGCTGATGTAGTTGGTTTCACCGCCGTCGATGATCTGCTTGAGGTCGTACAGCATGTACAGGCTGAAGATGCCGATCGCCAGGGTGCTGATCACCATCATGCCGATGCCGGAGCCGACGAACACGTTGATGATCGCGCCCACCATGATCACCAGGGCGCCGGCGAATAGCCACTTGCCCATGCCGGAGATGTCGCGCTTGATCACCGTGGACAGCGTCGCCATCACGAAGAACACCGCCGCGGTGCCGCCGAAGGCGGTCATCACCAGCCCCGTGCCGTTCTTGAAGCCCAGCACCATCGCGATCAGGCGCGACAGCATCAGCCCCATGAAGAAGGTGAAGGCCAGCAGCACGCCGACGCCGGCGGCGGAATCCTTGGTCTTCTGGATCGCGTAGAGGAAACCGAAGGCGCCGCCCAGGAAGACGATCAGCCCGATGCCGCCGGACAGGCTGCGGGTGATGCCGGTCGCCACGCCCACCCAGGCGCCCAGGACGGTGGGGATCAGGCTGAGCGCCAGCAGCCAGTAGGTGTTGCGCAGGACCTTGTTGCGCTCTTGGGCCGTCGTGACGGCGCCATAGCCTTCGTAGGGGGAAACAGTCTGGATCCGGTCGGTCACTTCAGCTCTCCTGTGCCATGACAGCCATTAGATGGGCGCATTCTAGGGGGGTTCCCGCCCAGGGGCGCAAACGGTAGTCGGCGGGTGGTGCCGGCCATGCGGCTATGCTTGCCGTTCAGCCGTCATCCGTATCAAGAACCATTCCCATGAAGACCAGATCTGTGCTCGAACTTGCCGATATCAAGGCCATCGCCGCCGCCGCGGAGGCCGAAGCGCTCGCCAACAAGTGGGCCGTGAGCATCGCCATCGTCGACGAAGGCGGCCACCTGCTGTGGTTGCAGCGCCTGGACGGCGCGGCGCCCATCTCGGCCCAGATCGCCCCGGCCAAGGCCCAGACGGCGGCCATGGGCCGGCGCGAAAGCCGCATGTACGAGGAAATGATCAACGGCGGGCGCGTGTCGTTCCTGAGCGCGCCCGGCCTGCACGGCCTGCTGGAAGGCGGCGTGCCGATCCTGAAGGACGGCCAGTGCATCGGCGCGGTCGGGGTCAGCGGCGTGAAATCGACCGAGGACGCGCAGATCGCGCGCGCCGGCATCGCGGCGCTGGGACTCTAGGCCGCCTCATTTCGTGAGGATCAGCTTGCCCAGCCGGGTGGCCTGCAGGCGGTAGAGCTCGCCGTTGTGGCGGATCTCCACCAGCTTGCGGCCGCGCAGCAGGGCTTCGCTCGGCAGGGGCGCGGGCCGGTGCTCGTCGCCGCCCGCGTCGGCGCGCGCCGGCAGCGCTTGCGCAGGC
>JALHLO010000280.1 GCA_022844525.1 Ramlibacter sp. | reverse complement strand
GCCGGATCCACCGCCAGCCGCGGCAGCGGCGGCGGCGCGTCGCCGCCGCAGGCCGCCAGCGCCATGGCGAGCGCGGCAGGAATAAAAACACGGGCCGCTTGCGCGGCCCGTTGGGAAACATCCCGGGGAACTGTGGCCATCAGAACTCGTAGCGCGCCGTCAGGCTGTACTGGCGCGGCGGGCCGTAGAAGCCGGTGACCACGCCCAGCGCCGCGTTGAGGTTGTAGCCGGTGGTGCGGTACTCCTTGTCGCCCAGGTTGGTGCCCTGCAGCGAGAACGACCAGGCGCCGCCGGTGTTCCAGATCACGCCGGCGTTGAGCAGGCCGTAGGCGTCCTGCGTGATCGGCAGCGCGCCGGTGCGCACGATCTCGGTGGTGGCCACCACGTCGTCCTGGTAGCTGTAGCCCAAGCGCGCCGACAGGTCGCCGCCGTTGGCCAGGTCGGTGCGGTACTCGACGTTGAAGGCACCGGAGAACTCGGGGGCGTTGGTGAATTCCTGCTCGTCGGCGATGTTCTGGCCCAGGTAGATGAACTCGTCGTACTTGGCGTCCAGGTAGGCGAAGTTGCCGCTGATCAGCCAGTTGCGGGTCGGCAGCCACTGGTACTCGACCTCCACGCCGTTCACGGTGCCCGAACCGGCGTTGGTGAAGTCGCCGAAGAAGGCGTCGAGCGAGCCGTTGCCGTCGCTGTCGTAGCTGGTGAACACCGACAGCTGGATGTCCTCGTACTTGTTGTGGAAGGCCGACACGTTCAGGAACAGGCGCTGGTCCAGGAACGACATCTTGGCGCCGGCTTCGAAGCTGTCCACCACCTCGTCGTCGAACGGCTCGGCCGAGCGCGGCACCGCCGTGGCCTGGGCGCGGATGTTGTAGCCGCCGGACTTGAAGCCGCGGGTGGCCAGGCCGTAGATCAGGATGTCGTCGTTGAGCTGGTAGCCCAGCGAGATCTTGGGCGCGACGTTGGTGAAGTTGATGGTCTTGTCGAAGTTGGCGACGATGTTGGTCGGCACGGTGTAGGTGCCGTTGGTGTAGCCGCGGTTGAGCACGTCGGCGCGCTTGTCCTCGTCGGTGAAGCGGATGCCCACGTCCACGTTGAACTGGTCGGTGACGTCGAAGCTCCAGTCGCCATAGGCCGCGATGGAATCGGTGTACACCGTGCCCTGGGTGTCGCCGAACAGCAGGCCGAAGAAGTTGTTGCGGACCTGGCCGCCGGCCTCGCCGCTGAACTGGTAGATGCCCAGCACGCCGCGGTGGCGGCCGCCGGCGTCGTAGTTGAGCTGCAGCTCGTTGCTCACCTGCTGGTCGCGGTAGAAGGCCTTGACGTCGGCGATCGGCTGCGGCGTGGTGTCGAAGTCGATGTTGGTCTCGGTGTCGGACTCGCGCTTGGCGGTGACGAACTTCACGTTCCAGCTGTCGTTGATCCGCCAGTTGGCCGTGGCGGAAATGCCCTTGAGCGTGGTGTCATTGACGTTGGGCATGCCGTTGCGGACGTCGTAGCGGTCGTCCATCGGCTGGTACAGCGGGGTGAAGCGGTTGGGCGACAGCATCTTCGCGCCGCGCACCCCGGACTGGTCTTCCATCCAGTCGAAGGCGAACTGGAAGTTGAGGTCTTCGGTGACGTAGGCGCCCAGTTGGCCGCGCATCGCCAGGATTTCCTTGTCGCTGACGTCCTGGTTGGTGCGGGTGTTCTCGCCGAAGCCGTCGCGGCTCAGGCTGGCCACGGCGATGCGGCCGCGCAGCGCGTCGCGCTCGTCCAGCGAACCACCGATGGCGGCCTTGACGTCCATCTGGCCGTAGTTGCCGACCGTGACCGAGGCGTTGCCCGAGGTTTCGGTGGGCAGGCCGCGCGAGATGTACTTGATGGCGCCGCCGACGGTGTTCTTGCCGTACAGCGTGCCCTGCGGGCCGCGCAGCACTTCGATGCGCTCGACGTCGAACACGTCCAGCAGCGCGCCCTGCGGGCGGGCGATGTAGACGTCGTCGAGGTAGATGCCCACGCCCGGGTCCACGCCCCACAGCGGGTCGGACTGGCCGACGCCGCGGATGTAGGCGGTGACGGTGCTGCTGGAGCCGCGCGCGGCGTAGATGGTGAGGTTGGGCACCTGCGCATCGAGGTCGCTGATGTCGCGGATGTTGAGCTTGTCCAGCGTTTCGGCGGTGAACGCCGTCACGGCGACCGGGACCTCCTGCAGGGTCTCTTCGCGCTTGCGGGCGGTGACCTGCACGGCGTCGAGCGTCACCTCGTCGCTGGCCGGCGCGGCCGCGGCGGCATCCTGCGCGTGCGCCTGCACGGCGGCCAGGGAGAGGGTGAGGCCGATGGCCAGGCTGAGGTGGTTGCGCTTCATGTGGTCCCCTTGCGACGCATGTGGATGGCCGGACGGCCGCTTGCCACGCAGACTATGACGGTGCCACGGCGGCGGGTACCTGTACCTTGGTACAGGTGGCCGGCCGGGCCGGGGCTGCGGACACTGCGGGCCTGTGTTCCTCTGGGAAAGAAGGCATGTCCTTCCTGATCGTGCTCGGCGCCTTGGTGTTCCTGATGCTGGTGGCCTACCGGGGCTACAGCGTCATCCTGTTCGCGCCGGTGGCGGCGCTGGGCGCGGTGCTGCTGACCGATCCCACCCTGGTGGCGCCGATGTTCACCGGCCTGTTCATGGACAAGATGGTGGGCTTCCTGAAGCTCTACTTCCCGGTGTTCCTGCTGGGCGCCATATTCGGCAAGCTCATCGAGGTCTCGGGTTTCTCCAAGTCCATCGTGGCGGCGGTGATCCGGCTGTTCGGGCCCGAGCGCGCCATGCTTTCCATCGTGGTGGTGTGCGCGGTGCTCACCTACGGCGGCGTGTCGCTGTTCGTGGTGGTTTTCGCGGTGTATCCGTTCGCGGCCGAACTCTTCCGCCAAAGCGATATCCCCAAGCGCCTGATCCCGGGCACCATCGCCCTGGGCGCGTTCACCTTCACCATGGACGCCCTGCCGGGCACGCCGCAGATCCAGAACATCATCCCGGCGTCCTTCTTCGGCACCGACACCTGGGCAGCGCCGGTCCTGGGCACCATCGGCGGCATCTTCATCCTGACCCTCGGCATGGGCTACCTGGAATCGCGGCGCCGCGCGGCGCGGGCCGCGGGCGAAGGCTACGGTACGGAACTGCTCAACGAGCCGGCGCCGTTCGCCGGCGACCGCCTGGCCAATCCGTGGGTGGCGCTGCTGCCCCTGGTGCTGGTGGGCGTGTCGAACAAGGTGTTCACGGTGCTGATTCCCCAGATCTACGGCACCAGCCACTCGTTCTCGCCGTCGGTGATCGGCAACCCGGCGCCGGTGGTGCAGGAAATCGCCAAGATCTCCGCCATCTGGGCCGTGCAGGCCGCGCTGCTGGTGGGCATCCTGGCGGTGCTGGTGCTGGCGTGGCGCAGCGTCAGCACGCACTTCGCCGAAAGCACCAAGCCGGCGATCGGCGGCGCCCTGCTGGCGTCCATGAACACCGCGTCGGAGTACGGCTTCGGCGCCGTCATCGCCGCCCTGCCCGGCTTCCTGGTGGTGGCCAACGCGCTGGGCGCGATCCCGAACCCGCTGGTCAACCAGGCGGTGACGGTGACCGCGCTGGCCGGCATCACCGGCTCGGCCTCGGGCGGCATGAGCATCGCCCTGGCGGCGATGGCCGAGACCTTCATCGCCAACGCCAATGCCGCCAACATCCCGATGGAAGTGCTGCACCGCGTGGCCTCGATGGCCAGCGGCGGCATGGACACGCTGCCCCACAACGGCGCCGTGATCACCCTGCTGGCCGTGACCGGCCTGACGCACCGACAGGCCTACAAGGACATCTTCGCCATCACGATCATCAAGACCCTGGCGGTATTCGTGATCATCGGCGTGTTCTACGCCACCGGCTGGGTGTGAGGAACGCCGGGCGATCCGCGCGCCATCGCAGCGGTGGCGTTGACAGATTGCGTCAATGCCGCACACTCGGGCCATGACCCAGCCCGCCCCCCGCTCCCGATACCGCACCCTCGCCATGGCCGTGTGCTTCGCCCTGTGCGGCGTGGCGGGCTCCATCGTCGGCCGCATCTATGGCGCCGCCCTCGACACCACGCCCGCGTGGGTCGGACCGGCGATCCTGATCGGGTCGCTGGCCTGCTTCGTCGCGGCCCTGCTGCTGATGCCCACCGCGGTTCGGGCGGCCCGCCGGAAGACGGCGGCCAACGGCCCGGGTATGTCGGCATGAGCACCCAGGCTGCCGTGGTCGAACGGCCCGACATGGAATACGTCGGCTTCTGGCCGCGGGTGGGCGCATCGATCATCGACGCGCTTGTGATTGTGATCATCACGTTCCCGCCGCTGACGATGGTCTACGGCTGGAGCCACTGGACGGACGAACGCTTCATCGCGGGCCCCGCCGATGTGCTGCTCAGCTGGGTGTTTCCCGCGGTGGCGACCGTGTGGCTCTGGGTCAAGACCGGCCAGACGCCCGGGAAGATGGTGATCGGGGCCCACGTGGTAGACGCGGACACCGGCCAGCGCCTCTCGGTCGCCAAGGCCATCGTTCGCTACCTGGGCTATTTCGTCAGCATGCTCGCGCTGCTGCTGGGCTACGCCTGGGTCGGCATAGACCCGCGCAAGCAAGGGTGGCACGACCACATGGCCGGCACCGTGGTCATCCGCCGGCGACCGGCATGGCCGGAGCCCGTGGCCTTCAGGGACTGAGCGCCCCTTCCCGCGGCTACGGGCGTCAGTCCTTGGTACGCGTGCGCGACACGGCGGCCATGATGCCGATGCCCAGGATGATGACGCAGGTGATGCCGACGTAGAGCGCCGGGATGCCGGCGGTGACCATGCCCCAGGCAACGCCGCCAACCAGCAGGGCGAGTCCGATCAGGAAGAGTGCGAATGACATGGGAAGGATTCCTCGGTTGATTCCGGGCGACGAGCCGGCTCGGTCGCCGTCTTCGCAGCGTGCGCCTTGATAGCAGCCCACGCCTGAACGCTCTCCCCGTCGCCTGAACCCCACGCCCGGACACGTTCAGCGTGGGCGTGCGCGGGCGGTGCCTATTCGGGCGGGCGGGCCACGGGCAGCGCCCAGCCGCGGCGGATGGCGAACAGGCGCAGCCCGGTGCACGTCACCACGCCGGCCACCACCACCCACGCCACCGGCAGCGACAGCGCCGTGCCCAGCACCACCACGCCGGCGCCGGCGAGCGCGGCGACGGCGTACAGCTCGGCCTTGAGCACGGCGGG
>JALHLO010000279.1 GCA_022844525.1 Ramlibacter sp. | reverse complement strand
GAGCTGCAGCGAATCGGCCACGCGCGGCAGGTCCTGCATCAGGCCGCCGCGACCACCGCCGCCCGCCGCCGCCACCGCGGCCTCTTCGCCCGGCGGCGTGAAGCGCAGCGCGGCGTTGGGCACGCGCAGCACGCCGTCGCGGCGGCTCACCACGATCTCGGCGCTGGCAGTCATGCCGGGCAGCAGGCTCTGGTCGGCGTTGTCCACCTGCACCACCACCGGGTAGCTGATGACGTTCGCGTTGGACGTGGCCGACAGCCGCACCTGCTTCACTTCGCCGGAGAACTGGCGGTCGGGGAAGGCGTCCACGGTGAACGACACCGGCAGGCCTTCCTTGATCTGGCCCACGTCGGCTTCATCAATGCTCAGGTCGATCTGCATCTGCGCGAGGTCTTCGGCGATCTGGAACAGCACCGGCGTCTGGAAGCTGGCGGCCACCGTCTGGCCGGGCTCCACTGCGCGCAGCAGGATCACGCCGTCCACCGGCGAACGGATCACGGTGTATTCGACGTCCAGCTGGGCGTTGTCCACGCCGGCCTGGCGCTGCTGCACCGCGGCCTGTGCCGAGGCGACGCGGGCGCGTGCCTGTTCGCGCGCAGCCATGGCCAGGTCGGCGTCGCTGCGGGCGATCAGCTGGCGCGCCAGCAGGTCGCTCTTGCGCGCGTAGTCGGCCTCGGCGTTCTTCTGCGTGGCCTGCGCTTCGTTCACCGACGCACGGGCGCTGGCCAGGTCGGCCTGCGCCTGCTTGAGGCGGGTCTGGAACGGCGCCGGGTCGAGCATGGCGATGGCCTGGCCCTTGGTCACGCGGTCGTTGAAGTCCACCGCCACCGACTGCACCTGGCCCGACACCTGCGAGCCCACCGCCACCGTGGTGGTGGCGCGCAGCGTGCCGGTGGCCGAGATCACCACGCGCACGTCGCCGCGCTCCACCGCGCCGGTGCGGAAGCCGCCGGTGGTGTCCTGCGTGCGGCCCGTCCACAGCCACCAGGCCGAGGCGCCGATGGCAACCAGGACAACCAGCGCCAGCAGGCGGCGGAACGTGCGGGGCTTTTGCTCGGGTCGCGACATCAGGACTCCACTCGGTTCAAGGCAGGGTAATCAGGAAGGATAACGGCCGACGCCGGAAAGCGTTGACGCGCCAGAACGATCCGAAGCCGTTCAGGCCGCGGGCGGAAGCGACGGGAACGTGATGGTGGCCGTGGTGCCGCGCCCCGGCTCGCTCTCCAGCCGGACGGGCCAGCCATAGCGCTGCGACAGCCGCTGCACGATGGACAGGCCGATGCCCTGGCCGTCCTTCTTGCGGTCGCCGGCGCGGTAGAACGGTTCGAACACGCGCGCCAGCTCGTCCGCGCTCATGCCCACGCCGGTGTCGGACACGGCGATGCTGCCGCGCCGCAGGGTCACCACCACGCGGCCTTCGTCGGTGTAGTGGCAGGCGTTGCGCAGCAGGTTGCTCAGCAGCACCGACAGCACGCGGGCCGGGGCGTGCAGCTGGAAGTCGGCCTGCTTGTCGAACGACAGCTCCACCGGCTTGCCGGCCAGGAGCACGCGCGCTTTCTCCAGCTCTTCCTCGATCACGTCGCCCACCTGGAAATCGTCGTCGGGCAGGCCGGTGTCGCCTTCGCGGGCCAGGATCAGGAAGGCCTCGATCAGCGCCTCCATGTCGCGCCCGGCGCCCTGGATGCGCTTGAGCGCGCGGCGGGACATGGGGCTGAGGTTCTCGTCGCCGGCCATCATGTCGCCAGCCACGCGGATCACGGTGAGCGGCGTGCGCAGCTCGTGCGAGGCGTCGCGGGTGAAGTCGCGCTCGCGCTCGACGAAGCTCTCGATGCGGCTGGCGAAGTCATGCAGCGACGAGGCCAGCACCAGCGTCTCGCCCTCCACGTCCACCGGCAGGTTCTCGGGCCGAAGCGCGCTGGACTCGGGTTTTTTCGGATCCCAGCGCTGCACCTGGCCCGCCAGCCAGATCACGGGCGACACCGCGCGCTTGGACGTGCGGTAGGTGCTCCAGGCAATGACGTAAATCACCACCAGCACGATCGCCAGCGGCGTCACGCCGAACCAGAAGGCCAGGCTGTCCACCTGTTCCTGCTTGAACAGCAGGTACAGGTAGTGGCCGTTGCCGTCCCTCTCCACCAGCACCAGCGAGCCGCCCTGGGCGCGCGGCAGGCTGTGGAAACCGGGCGGCAGCTTCCGCAGCTCCACCGGCAGCCCTTCGATGCTGCCGCCGGCGGGGATCAGGAAGCCCGTCATGTTGTAGGTGTCGGGCACCTGGGCCTGGGGGTCGGCCTTGAGCCGGTTCCAGTAGTGCCCCGCCTCTTCCTGCAGCGCGCGCTGGATCAGCACGTGCTTGAGCACGGCCGACGCGCCGTAGACGCCCAGCACGGCGGCGAAGCTGATGGCCGCCGCCTGCAGGATGAAGGCAACCCAGATCTTCCGGCGCAGGCCGGTGCGCGCGTTCGACATCGGCACGCCGCTCAGCCGGCGGGCGGCGTGTCGAGGTCGGCGATGCGGTAGCCGGCGGTTTGCACGGTGTGCAGCAGCGGCCGGTCGAACGGACGGTCGATCGCCTTGCGCAGGTTGTACAGGTGGCTGCGCAGGGTGTCGGAATCGGGCAGGCCGTCGCCCCAGATCTCGCGCTCGATGTCGCGGCGGGTGACCACGCGGGGCGATTCGCGCATCAGGATGGTGAGCAGGCGCAGGCCGATCGGCGACAGGGCGATTTCCTGGCCGGCGCGGGTGACGCGCAGGCTGGCGGTGTCGAGCACCAGGTCGGCCACCTTCAGCACTTCGGCGCTCACCTGGCGGCGATCGCGGCGGATCAGGGCGCGCACGCGGGCCTCGAGCTCCTGGATGGCGAAGGGCTTGACCAGGTAGTCGTCGGCGCCGGCCTCCAGGCCGTTCACCTTGTCGTTGAGGGTGTCGCGCGCGGTGAGCATCAGCACCGGGGTGGACTTCTTGGCCTCGTTGCGCAGGCGGCGGCACACTTCCAGGCCGTCCAGCCGCGGCAGCATCAGGTCGAGCACGATCACGTCGTAGCTGTTGTCGGCCGCCAGGCGGTAGCCGTCCATGCCGTCGCCGGCGTAGTCCACGCCGAAACCCTTGGATTCGAGGTACTCGCCCACCATCTCGGAAAGGTTGCGGTTGTCCTCCACCACGAGGATCAGGCCGGCCGGGTCGTCGCGTCGCATGGGTGTCTCCAGATGTGAAGAAGATGTCTTCAGCTTTGTGAAGATTACACGCCCGGCCCGGTGATTCCAGCGTGAAGCCGGCGGCAAGGCGGCGTCACGGCTACCCTAGCGGCTGTCCCCGAGCCCCCTGCCGACATGCCCACGCTCAGCGCCTATCTGACCCCGATCCTGCTGCTCCTGGCCTCGAACGTCTTCATGACCTTCGCCTGGTACGGGCACCTGAAGTACAAGACCAGCCCGATCTGGATCGTGATCTTCGCCAGCTGGGGCATTGCCTTCTTCGAGTACTGCCTGCAGGTGCCGGCCAACCGCATGGGCCATGCGGTCTACACCGCGCCGCAGCTCAAGGGCATCCAGGAGATCCTGACGCTGGCGGTGTTCGCGGGCTTTTCGATCTGGTACCTGGGCGAACAGATCAAGTGGAACCACGTCGCCGCCTTCGCCCTGATCATCGTCGCCGCCTTCCTGCTGTTCCTCGACTGAACGAGGGTCGCGTAGCGGAGAAAACGTACCAGGTACATTTCCATGCAGCGTCCGGGCTTGGCCGGGATTCCCGTGGAAATGTACCTGGTACGTTTTCTCCGCTCAGAGCGGGATCTTGCCGGTGAGCATGTCCTTGAACATCACCCAGTCGCCGGCGAAGGAGTAGAGCGGGTACTTGAAGGTGGCGGGCTTGTTGTGTTCGAAGAAGAAATGACCGACCCAGGCGAAGCCGTAGCCGCTGAACAGCGCGGCCAGCAGCCACCAGGCGTTGAGCGAGACGATGGCCGCGGCCACGAAGCCCAGCACCACGCAGCTGCCGACGAAATGCAGGCGGCGGCAGGTGCGGTTGGAGTGCTCCGCGAGGTAGAACGGGTAAAACGCGCGGAAGGTGGCGAAACGCTGGCTCATGGCTCGTCTCCGGCGGGGATGCGGCGATTCTAGCGCGGCGGGCGGGCCGGCTTCAGCCGGCCTTTTCCTCGGCCTTGGCGCGGTTCCAGTAGGCGTCCTGGGCGTCCAGGGACTGGCCGGCCAGCGTGGTGCCTTCGGCAGCGGCCATTGCCTCCATGCGGCGGAAGCGGCGTTCGAACTTGTGGTTGGCCCGGCGCAGCGCGGCGCCGAAGTCCACCTTGCCGTGGCGGGTGAGGTTGGCCACCACGAACAGCACGTCGCCCAGTTCGTCCTCCAGGCGGTCGCGCGCGGCGGCGTCGCCGGCGGCCAGGGCGTCGAACTCCACGCGCACTTCCTCGATCTCCTCGTGCAGCTTGGCGATTACCGGCGCCGGGCCCGGCCAGTCGAAGCCGACGGTGGCGGCGCGCTTCTGCAGCTTCACCGCGCGCTGCCATTCGGGCAGGCCGCGGGCGATGCCGGCCAGCACGCTGGTGTCGGCGTCGCCGCGGGCGAGGCGTTCCTGGCGCTTGTGTTCTTCCCAGGCCACCGTCTGCGCGTCGGCGTCTTCCACCGTGGCGTCGCCGAACACGTGCGGGTGCCGGCGCAGCATCTTTTCGCTGATGGCGTCCACCACGTCGGCGAAGGCGAAGTGCCCCGCCTCTTCGGCCATGCGCGCGTGGAAAACCACCTGCAGCAGCAGGTCGCCCAGTTCGTCGCGCAGGTCGGCCATGTCGCCGCGCTGCACGGCGTCGGCCACTTCGTAGGCTTCTTCCACCGTGTAGGGCGCGATGGAGGCGAAGTCCTGCTTGACGTCCCAGGGGCAGCCGCGCTCCGGGTCGCGCAGGCGGGCCATGATGTCGATCAGCGCCTGCACGTCAGCCATGCGCGGGGCCGTCCAGCCAGTCGCGCCAGGGCAGCGTGGCGTCGCCCAGGGCGATGAAGTCGGGGTTGAGGATGTTGTCCTTGCGGTTGTAGTCCAGCGGCGTGCCGTCCAGGCGCAGCACGACGCCGCCGGCGGCTTCCAGCACGCACTGCGCGGCCGCGGTGTCCCACTCGCTGGTGGGGCCGAAGCGCGGGTAGACGTCGATGCGGCCCTCGGCGATGCGGCAGAACTTCAGCGACGAGCCCAGCCCGTGGCGCTCGGTGTCGCCCATGCGCTCCAGGGCCGCCGCGGTGCGCGGGTCCAGATGCGAGCGGCTGGCGGCCACGCG
>JALHLO010000278.1 GCA_022844525.1 Ramlibacter sp. | reverse complement strand
GCACATCATGGTCAGCCGCTGCGCTCCACCTTGTAGGAAAACAGCGGCAGCTGCATCTGCGCGCTGCCGACACCCCGGCGGCCGCTCTCGCCGCACGCATGGGCGCCGTTCCGTCGGCGGCGCGCGTCCTCGCCTGACGGTTGAGCCTTTGCGCGCGGCCTACCCTTGCGCGAACTCGAACTGTTTTCCCAAAGGATTGCCATGAGCCGACTGCCGCCCCACCCGCACATCGATGCCGCGAAGTCCAAGACCGACCAGGTGCAGCGCGACCTCGAGGTCGCCAGCGCGGAGCTGGGCCTCACGCACGGCGCGCTGGAGCGCGAACTGCCGCCCGAGGTCAAGACGGGCGACATCGCCTGGGCCATCGAGCAGAACAAGGCGCTGGAGCGCAAGGTGCAGCAGGCCGCGGAGGAACTGGAGGAGGTGACCGAGCTGCTGGAGCAGGCGCAAGGCAAGGCCTGAAGGGGCCGGCGCCGCGCAGACTAGAATCGGTGCCGCTGAAACAGACCGGAGCCAAGGCCGAGTGACCATCCGCGTTTTTCTCGTCGAGGACATGAAGCACGTGCAGGACCTCGTGGAGGAGCTGCTGGAGAGCCTGGGCGACTTCCGCCTGGTGAAGGCCATCGGCAACGAGGCCGAAGCCAGGCTGTGGCTCGCCGAGCACCCCGGCGCGTGGGACCTGGCCGTGATCGACCTGGTCCTCGACCAGGGCAGCGGCATGGGGGTCGTGTCCATGGCGGGGGAAGCCGCCGTCGGCCACGGCGGCAAGGTCATCGTGTTCAGCGACTACGCCAGCGACGGCATCCGCAAACACTGTCTGCGGCTGGGTGCCGACGCCGTCTTCCTCAAGTCGCAGACCCGGGAATTCATGGACTATTGCTCCGAACTCGGCGGCCTCCAGGCCGCGCCCGCGCTATGAAGCGCCGGGTGATCGTGACCGCGGCCCTGGCCGCCCTCGTGCTGGCCGGCTGCGGCAAGGAAGGCAGCGGCGGCGGCGGCAGTGGCGGCAAGTCCGCCGCCGCGCCGGTGCCGGTCTCCATCGAGGCCATCGCCGCCGAGGCCAGGGGCTTCAACGTCGGCTCCACGATGAGCACGCGCGTGGTCTACGTGTTCTTCGACACCCAGTGCCCGCATTGCGCGGTGCTGTGGGAGGCGTCGAAGCCGCTGCGGCCGCAGGCGCGCTTCGTCTGGATCCCGGTGGGCCTGATCGGCGACAAGAGCGTGGCGCAGGGCGCCGCGATCGTCTCGGCCGCCGACCCGATCGCCACCATGGACGAGAACGAGAAGTCGGTCACGGCCAAGGGCGGCGGCATCGCGGCCATGGGCGTGACCGATGCGCAGAAGGACCTGGTCAGGAAGAACACCGAGCTGTTCAACCGCTTCGGCTTCACCGGCGTGCCCACCATCGTCGGCAAGCACGCGCAGACCGGCGAGATCGTCACCATCGAAGGCTCGCTGCCGGCGCCGGGACTGGCGCAGCGCCTGGGCCTGAGCATCCCCGGCGGCTGAAGCTCCTCACTCCGAAAGCCCAAGCGGGTTTTCAGAGTGCGGCTACGCGATCCCGTCGCTGCGCAGGTGCAGCACGCGGTCGGCCTGCGCCGCGGCCGCGGCCGAATGCGTTACCAGCACCAGCGCCGCCCGGCTCTCCCGCGCCTGCGTGCGCAGCACTTCCAGCACCCGCGCCGCCGTGGCCGGGTCGAGGTTGCCGGTCGGCTCGTCGGCCAGCAGCAGCCGCGGCCCATGCACCAGCGCGCGGGCGATGGCCACGCGCTGCAGCTGCCCCCCGCTGAGTTCCTGCGGCAGGCGGGCTCCCAGCCCGTCCAGCCCCACGGCGTGCAGCATCGCTTCGACCCGCGCGGCGTCCGGGCGCTTCAGCAGCAGCAGCGGCAGGCCGACGTTCTGCGCCACGTCCAGGTGCGGCAGCACGTGGAAGGCCTGGAAGACGAAACCGAGCTGCCCGCGCCGCAGGAGGGCGCGCCCTTCGTCGTCGAGCGTGGCCAGGTCGGTGCCGGCCACGACGATGCGTCCCGCGTCCCAGGTGTCGAGCCCGGCCATGCAGTTGAGCAGCGTCGACTTGCCCACGCCGGACTCGCCCACGATCGCCACGAACTCGCCCGGCGCGACTTCCAGCGACACGTCGCGGAACACGGCGACCTCGCCATAGCGCTTGGCCAGCCCTTGCACCTGCAGCATCAGCGGTCCACCCCCGCGGCGCGCAGCACCTGCGCCTGCGCGTCCGGCGCGTCGCAGGCGATCACCTGCCGCTGCGGCAGGCTGCGCAGCCAGGTGAGCTGGCGCTTGGCCAGCTGCCGGGTCGCGGCGATGCCGCGCTCGCGCACGCTGTCCAGCGGCCACAGGCCGTCCAGCGCTTCCCAGGCCTGCCGGTACCCCACGCAGCGCATGCTGGGAAGCGCGGGGTGCAGGTCGCCGCGCGCGCGCAGGGCGCGCACTTCGTCCAGGAAGCCGGCCGCCAGCATCGCGTCGAAGCGCTGCGCGATGCGCTCGTGCAGCCAGCCGCGGTCGGCGGGTTCGAGCGACAGCCACCGGTCCGGCCGGAGCGCGGGTTCACGGGCGGCCGCCCGGTGCACCTGCGACAGCGGCCGGCCGGTCAGGCGATACACCTCCAGCGCGCGCTGGATGCGCTGCGCGTCGTGCGGCGCCAGGCGGGCGGCGGTGGGCGCGTCGATGGCGGCCAGTTCGGCATGCAGCGCCGGCCAGCCGGCCCGCTCCGCTTGCCGTTCGATCTCCGCGCGCACTTGCGCATCGGCGGCGGGCATCTCGGCCAGCCCCTCGAACAGCGCCTTGAAGTACAGCATGGTGCCGCCCGCGAGCACCACGGGGCGGCCGCGGCCCCGGATCGCGTCGATGAGCCGGCGGGCGTCCTGCGCGAATTCGGCGGCGCTGTAGGCCTGCGCGGGGTCGCGGATGTCGATCAGGTGGTGCGGCACGAGCGCCCGTTCCGCCGCCGAGGGCTTGGCGGTGCCGATGTCCATGCCGCGGTACACCAGCGCGGAGTCCACGCTGACGATCTCCGCGTCCAGCGCCTGCGCGAGCAGGAGCGCCGCGGCGCTCTTGCCGGAAGCGGTCGGGCCGGCGAGCGCCACCAGGGCGGGTAGCGCATCGGTGGGCATCCGCTCGAGCGTAGCAGATGAGACGGTTGCGCCGACGTACGCAATTGGTTGCAGCGGACACCGTTCGGCATGCCTTGCGCGGACAATGAGGCAACTGAATTCGATGGAGTACGGCGTGGAACTGAGGGTGTTCCTCGTGGAAGACCTGCAGCGCATGCGCGGTTTGCTCGCCGACCTCTTCACGTCCATGGGGGGACTGAAGATCGTCGGCGCATCGAGCACCGAAGCCGAGGCGAAGCTCTGGCTGGAGGACCATCGCGGCGAATGGGACGTGGCCGTGATCGACCTGGTGCTCGACCAGGGCGCGGGCATGGAAGTCATCCGCCGCTGCAAGGCGGACCCCGGCGGCGGCCGGGTGGTGGTCTTCAGCAGCTATGCGACGCCGGGCGTGCGGCAGCACTGCCTGGACCTCGGCGCGGACGCCGTGTTCGACAAGAGCGAGACGTCCGGCTTCATCTCCTGGTTCAACGACCTGGGCGATCGCGAGAACTCCGGGCCCTGACTACCCGCTGGGTGTCGGACGGTTCGTACAGCAATCTCCGCGACAGACGACAGCATTGTCTCCGGCAAGCACTAAAGTTCACGGCATGACGGACACAAGATCAGGGGGCGGGTCCGACGGCGGCGATTCAGGCAGTTGGACGTCCGAAACCCTGCCCCTTTCCATTCGCAAGGAGTTGCTGGAGCGCGAGCTGAGGAAGCTCGGCTTCCGCAAGGCGGGGTCGCAGCCCGGCGGCTCCCACGATGGCGGCAGCGCGCAACAGCAACAGCAGCCGCAGGGCAGCAGCAGCCACCCCAGCGCCGAGGGCGACGCCGACGGCCACGGCGGCTGACCGCGCCCTTCGTACAATCGCCCCGCGCATGCAGCGCGGGAGCGGCACTTGCATCCACGAGCGATCACCCTGGGGGGACGGCCCCTCGCCGGCGGGCGCCTGCCCGCCATCTGCGCGCCCCTGGTGGGGCGCACCCGCGCGGACCTGGCGCGGGAAGCCGCCGCGGTGGCGGCCCTGGCGCCCGACCTGATCGAGTGGCGGGTCGACTTCTTCGAGGCCCTGGCCGATACCGCCGAAGTGCTGGCCGCCGCCCGCGCGGTGCGCCAGGCCGCCGGTGCCATCCCCATCCTGTTCACGCGGCGCGCCCGGCGCGAAGGCGGGCAGGCGATCGCCCTGTCCGAACCCGAAGTGCTGGCGGTCTACGCCGCGGTGGCCGCCAGCGGCAGCGTCGATGCGATGGACTTCGAGATGGAGAACGCGCCGGCCGACGTGGCCCGCGTGCGCGAACTCACCCGGGCGCACGGCTTGGCGCTGGTGCTGTCCTTCCACGACTTCCAGCGCACGCCCACCACGCAGGAGTTGCAGGCCCGCTTCGCGCAGGCGCACCGCCTGGAGGCGGACGTGGCCAAGCTGGCGGTGATGCCGCAATCGATGGACGACGTGCACCGGCTGCTGGGCGCGACGCTGGCGGCCAGCGCATCGCTGCCGATCCCGGTGGTGAGCATGGCCATGGGCGGGCTGGGCGCGGTGAGCCGCCTGTGCGGCGGCGCCTTCGGTTCGGCGCTGACCTTCGCGGTGGGCTCGGCCGCCTCGGCGCCGGGGCAGATCCCCATCGCCGACGTGCGCGCCACGCTGGCCGTGCTGCAGCGCTCTAGCGCAGCCTGAAGAACTGGGCGAGGGCCTCGCGGTACTGCGCCTGGCCGACGGCCATGGTGCTGTAGTGCGAGCCGCCTTCCACCAGCACGAAGTGCTTGCGGCCGGTGGCGGCCTCGTAGAGCCGGCGGCCCAGCGCGCTGTCGATCAGCGCGTCGTTGGCGCCGTGCACCACCAGCAGCGGTGACTGCAGCTTGGCCACCTTCTGGATGGATTCGAAGCGCTGCGTGATCAGCGGCCCCACCGGCAGCCAGCCCCACTTCATCGAACTGGCCACGTCGGGAATCGAGGTGAAGGTGCCTTCCACGATCACGCCCTGTTCGTCCTCCACCTTGGAGGCCAGGTCGATCGCGATGGCCCCGCCCAGCGAGTGACCGAATACGTAGCGGGCGCGCTGCGGGTAGTGCTGCGCCAGCCAGTCCCAGGCCGCGCGCGCGTCCTCGTAGGCCATGTCCTCGGAGGGCAGGGCGCGGGTGGACTTGCCGAAGCCGCGGTAGT
>JALHLO010000277.1 GCA_022844525.1 Ramlibacter sp. | reverse complement strand
AGAAGTAGTAGTCGACGCGGCCGGACAGCACCTCGGTGACCGCTTCGGCGGAACCCTTGAAGGGCACGTTCACGGCTTCGATCTTCGCGGCCAGCTTGAACTTCTCGGCGTTGAGGTGCGTGGCGCTGCCCTGGCCGGCGGAGGCGAAGTTCAGCTTGCCCGGGTTGGTGCGGCCGTAGGCCAGCAGTTCCTGCAGGGTCTTGATGTTCTTGGACGGCGCGATGACCAGCACGTTGGGCGTGGAGGAAATCGGCGTGACCGGCACGAAGTCCGCGACCGTGTCGAAGGGCAGCTTCGCGAAGGTGTGCGGGCTGACCGTGTGCGACGAGGAGTGGATCATGATCGTGTAGCCGTCCGGCGCGGCCTGGGCCACCAGCGCCTGGCCGATCGTGCCGCTGGCGCCGCCGCGGTTTTCCACCACCACCGGCTGGCCCAGGCTCTGCGCCATCTTGTCGCTGATGGCGCGGGCGATGATGTCCGTCGTGCTGCCCGCGGCGAAGGGAACGATCACGCGAACCGGCTTGTTCGGGTAGCCGGACTGCGCGGTGGCGGCGAAGGGGGCGGCGAGGGCGAAGGCGGCGAGCGCCAGGGTGCGGCGGGTGAAATTCACGGGCTTGTCTCCTGTGGGTGGATGGTGGTCAGTTCACGGCTCTAATTCACTAACCGGTGAATTGTAGGGCGGACGTCGGCCTGGGGCAAGGGGCCGCGTCTTCAGCGCGAGAGGTAGCCCAGGATCACCTCGGTCATGTGCGACAGGCGCTCGCTGCGCGCCTTGGGCGCCATCAGGTCGCGCCCGAAGATCGCCGACAGCGTGTAGTTGTTGGACAGGTAGAAGTACGCCATGCCCGCGATCGACACATAGAGCTGCACCGGGTCGACGCCGCCGCGGAAGCTGCCTTCGCGGCGGCCGCGCTCCAGCACGCCGGCGAGCGTTTCGATCAGCGGGGAGTTGAGTTCGCGCGCGCGCTTCGATTCCGCGAGGTGGCGCGCCTTGTGCAGGTTGGCGCTGTTCAGCAGCGTCATGAACTCCGGGTGCGCCAGGTAGTAGTCCCAGGTGAACTCGATCAGCCGGCGCACGGCCGTGGCGGGCTCGAGGTCCAGCAGGTGCAGCTGCGCCTCCTGCTCGCGGATGTCGCGGTAGGCTTGCTCCAGCACGGCCTGGAACAGCTTCTCCTTGTCCTCGAAGTAGTAGTAGATCAGCCGCTTGTTGAGGCCGGCGCGTTCGGCGATGCGGTCCATGCGCGCGCCGCCCAGGCCGTACTCGGCGAATTCGTCGCGGGCCGCCGCTAAGATGGTGTTCTGCGAGCGGTCGGCATCGCGCAGTCGCTCTTCGCCGCCAGGGCTGGTCTCTCGGGCCATGGCCGATAATTCACCAAACAGTTAATCAAGTCAAGCACCATGTCCCAAGACAGCCAGCTCGCAGGTCACCTGATCGTCGAATGCCTCGTGGCCCAGGGCGTCAGCCACGCCTTCGGCGTGCCGGGCGAAAGCTATCTCGCGGTGCTCGACGGCTTCCACAAGTACCGCGAGCAGATCCGCTTCGTGATCAACCGGCAGGAAGGTGGCGCGGCCTTCATGGCGGAGGCGGCGGGCAAGATGACCAACCGGCCGGGCGTGTGCTTCGTCACCCGCGGCCCGGGCGCCACCAACGCGTCGATCGGCGTGCACACGGCCTTCCAGGACTCCACGCCGATGGTCCTGTTCGTGGGCGACGTGGCCAGCGACCAGCGCGACCGCGAGGCCTTCCAGGAGGTCGAATACAACAGCTTCTTCGGCCCCAGCACCAAGGGCATGGCCAAGCGCGTGGAGCGCATCGACGACCCGAACCGCATCCCCGAGTACGTGGCGCGCGCCTTCGCCACCGCCATGAACGGCCGGCCCGGCCCGGTGGTACTGGTGCTGCCGGAGGACATGCTCACCAAGGAGACCTCGGCGCGGCCGATGCCGCGCGTGGAGGCGGTCGAGGCCTGGAGCGACCCCGGCGCGCTGCGCACGCTGCGCGAGCTGCTGCTGGCGGCGAAGAAGCCCTTCGTGATCGCCGGCGGCGGCGGCTGGACGCCGCAGTCGGCGCAGGCGCTGCAGCGCTTCGCCGAGAACTGGAAGCTGCCGGTGGGCAATGCCTTCCGCTTCCAGGACACCTTCGACAACCACCACCCGCAGTACGCGGGCGACGTGGGCATCGGCATCAACCCGAAACTGGCGGCGCGGGTGCGCGACAGCGACCTCGTCATCGCCATCGGCCCCCGCCTGGGCGAGATGACCACCGGCGGCTACACGCTGCTGACGCCGCCCAAGGCGAAGCAGAAGCTGGTGCACATCCACGCCAGCGCCGAGGAGCTGAACCGGGTCTACCAGGCCGACCTGGCGATCAACGCGACGATGAACGCCGCGGCGCGTTCGCTGGAAGTGCTGACCGCGCCGCCGGAAGTCCCCTGGGCCGACTGGACGGCCGCCGCCAACGCCGACTACCTGGGCAACCTGGTGCCGCAGAAGCTGCCGGGCAGCATCGACATGCCGGCGATCGTCGCGACCCTGCAAAAGCACCTGCCCACCGACGCGCTGGTCACCAACGGCGCCGGCAACTTCGCGTCCTGGACGCACCGTTTCTTCAAGCACCACGGGCTGGCCAAGGGCCACAAGACGCAGCTGGCGCCGACCTCGGGTGCGATGGGCTATGGCGTGCCGGCGGGCATCGCGGCCAACATCATTTCCGGCCGCATCGCGCTGACCATGGCGGGCGACGGCGACTTCCTCATGAACGGGCAGGAGCTGGCCACCGCCTCGCAGCACGGCGCGCGGTCCATCGTCGTGCTGCTGAACAACGGCATGTACGGGACGATCCGCATGCACCAGGAGCGCGAGTACCCCAAGCGTGTGGAAGGCGCCGGCACCCAGCTGGCCAACCCGGACTTCATCGGCCTGGCCAAGGCCTACGGCTACGAGGGCGTGCGCATCACGCGCACCGAGGAGTTCGAACCGGCGCTGCTGGCCGCGCTGGAGCGCGGGCAGGGGACGCTGATCGAGGTGGTGCTGGATCCTGAGGTGATCACGACGCGGGGGACGCTCAGTGCCATTCGGGATGCGGCGCTGAAACGGTAGGGCTGGCGACAGGGGCGGCGTCGCGGCAGGCGGCGTGCGGTGTGGGGCCGCTGGGGCGGCGTCCCCTCGCGCTGCGCGCTACGGGGCAGACCTGGAAGGCTGGTCCGGCGCCGCCCGCGGCTGAACTCGCTGCGCGTTTGAGCGCGCGCGCTCAAACGCTCCGCTCAACCAGCATCCGCGAGCATGAGACGTACGCGCGGCTCGGTACGCGCTGCGCGCTCCCGTAGCCGCGCTGCGGCGCCGGACCAGCCTTCCAGGCGCCACCCCTTCATGCGGCCCCACACCGCACACCGCCTGCCGCGACGCAGGGCACGCCCTGCGCAAGGGCGGTGCACCACCCCCCCGGCGCCGAGCAACAGCAGACCTTGCGAAGAATGCAAAATGAAGCCGGATGCCCCAACCGTACAAGATCCCGCTGTCCGTCCTGGTCGTGATCCACACGCCCGCCCTCGACGTGCTGCTGATCAACCGCGCCGACTCGCCGGGAACCTGGCAGTCCGTGACCGGCTCCAAGGACAGCGAGGACGAGACCTTCGAGCAGACGGCCATCCGGGAAGTCATGGAGGAGACCGGCATCCGCGCGGCCTCGGGCATCCTCACCGACTGGAACCTCGAGAACGTCTACGACATCTACCCGCGCTACCTGCCCCGCTACGCCCCCGGCGTCACGCGCAACCGCGAACACGTGTTCGGCCTGTGCGTTCCGGCCGGCACGCCGGTCACGCTCAACCCGCGCGAGCACACCGCCTGGCAGTGGCTGCCCTGGCGCAAGGCGGCCGATACCTGCTTCTCGCCTTCCAACGCGGAAGCGATCCTGATGCTGCCAGAATTCATGCAATGAGCCTTTTGCGCATCGCCACCTACAACATCCACAAGGGCGTGCAGGGCCTGGGCCCCGCGCGGCGGCTGGAAATCCACAACCTCGGCCATGCCGTGGAGCAGCTGGACGCGGACATCGTGTGCCTGCAGGAGGTGCGCAAGCTGCACCGTCGCGAGGAACGCTACTTCACCCGCTGGCCCGAGCTGCCGCAGGCGGAGTTCCTCTGCCCCGAGGGCTATTTCCCCGTCTACCAGACCAATGCGAAGACCAAGCACGGCGAGCACGGCAACGCGCTGCTCTCGCGCTGGCCGGTGGTGTCGCACGGGCACGAGGACATGTCCGACCACCGCTTCGAGCAGCGCGGCCTGCTGCACGTGGAAGTGAAGGTGGGGCGGCGGCAGGTGCACGTGATCGTGATCCACCTGGGGCTGATCGCCTCCAGCCGCGTGCGCCAGATCGAGCAGCTCGGGCGCTTCATCGAGCGGGAGATCCCGAAGAAGGCGCCGGTGGTGGTGGCGGGCGATTTCAACGACTGGGGCGGCAAGCTGCGCCCGGTCATGAACAAGCTGGGCTTCCAGGATTTCATCGCCGAACGCCCGCTCACCTACCCGTCGCGCCTGCCGCTCACGCAGCTCGATTACGTCTATGCCCGCGGCCTGAAGCCCTCGGGCATGGAAATTCCCCGCGGCCGCATCTGGTGGCGCATGTCCGACCACCTGCCGCTGATCGCGGAGTTCAAGGTGTAGCCCAGCCCATGCCGCACGCGGTCCCGCCCCTGCGCGCCGGTCACCACCTGCACCTGCTGGAGGGCAGCCGGGCGTTCTTTCCCGCGCTGATCGCGGCAATCGACTCGGCGGCGCGCGAGGTGCTGTTCGAGACCTACATCTTCGACTTCACCGGCAGCGGCGCCGAAGTGGCCTACGCGCTGGAGCGCGCCGCCCGGCGCGGCGTCCTGGTGCGCGTGGTGATCGACGGCTTCGGCACGCCCGAACTGCCGCCGTTCTGGCAGATGCGCTTCGACGAGGCGCGCGTGCAGTGGGCGCTGTACTCGCGCACCGGCGCCTTCGGGCTGCTGTGGCCGGGACAGTGGCGCCGGCTGCACCGCAAGCTCTGCGTGATCGACGAGACCGTGGGCTTCTGCGGCGGCATCAATGTGCTGGACGATTTCCACGATCCCAACCACGGCCCGCTCGTTTCGCCGCGGCTGGATTTCTCGGTCCGCGTCGAAGGCCCGCTGGTGCAGCAGATGCGCGCGACGATGCAGCGGCAGTGGACCCGGATCGAGGCGGTCGGCCAGTTGAAGCGCGCGCACTGGAGCGGCGCACTGGAACGCTGGCGCGCCGCCCGCGTGCAGCAGCCGC
>JALHLO010000276.1 GCA_022844525.1 Ramlibacter sp. | reverse complement strand
ACCGAGCCGGCGGGCGCGGCGGCCGGCGCGGTGGCCCGGCCCGAGCCCTTGCCCAGCGTGTAGGCGCCGGCGATCACGCCGCCCATGTCGATGACCAGGACTGCGATGGCCTTGTGATTGAACTGCATTGCGTTCTCCTCTGTGTGGGTCGTGGGCCGCGGTCAGCGCCCGATGCGGGTGACGCCCTTGCGGGTGGCGACCCAGACTTCGCCCGTGGGCGCGACGGCCAGGGCATAGACGTTCTCTTCCAGCAGGCCTTCCTTGCGGCCGAAGTTCTGGAACTTCCTGCCGTCCCAGCGCGACACGCCCCGGTTCGTGCCGAACCAGTAGGCGCCGTCCTTGCCCTGGGCGATCGAGTAGACGATGTTGCCGGCCAGCCCGTCCTTGGCCGACAGGTTGGTCCACTGCTTGCCGTCGTACTTCGCGACGCCGCCGCCCCAGGTGCCGGCCCACACGTTGTCCTGCGGATCGACGTGGATCGCGAACGTGTAGTTCGGGTTGTAGGTGGCGCGGCCCTCGTTCATGGTGGCCAGGTCGTGGCGCGAGCGCGTGCCCAGGCCGGTGTTGGTGCTGAAGGCGAGCTGGTCGGCATTGGGCGCGCCCAGGCCGTCCTTGTGGGTCCAGCTGCTCCAGGTCTTGCCGTCGAACATCGACACGCCGCCTTCGGTGCCGAACCACACGCGGTCCTTCGCGTCCACGCCCAGGCCGTAGACCCATTCGTTGATCAGCTCGCGCACGTAGGTGGTGAACTTGCCGGTCCTGGGATCGACCTTGTTGGCGCCGGCCCAGGTGCCGATCCACAGCGTGCCGTCCTTCTGGCTGGCGAAGCAGTACACCCAGTAGTCGGCCAGGCCGTGCATCGGGAAGAAGGTCTTCCACTGGCCGTCCTTGTAGCGCGAGACGCCGCCCGCATTGGTGCCGAACCACTTGTTGTCCTGGTGGTCCACGCCCACCGCGAACACGTACTCGTTGGCCAGGCCTTCCTTGCGGGTGAAGGTGTTGACGGGCTTGACCGTCTTCAGGTCGACCTCGTGCACGCCGGAGGAGGTGCCCACCCACATCACGTTGCGCTTGGGCTCGACCTTGAGCGCGCGCACGTACACGCCTTCGCCGACCTCGAACGAATCGAGCACGCGCCAGCCGCCGGGGGCGGGGCGCGCGGGTTGTTGGGCCAGGGCGCCGGCGGCACCGGCGGCCAGCACGAAGCTCAGGGCGACGCGGCGGGAAACGTTCGTTCTTGTCATCAGCTCAGGGTCCTCAGGAAGGCCACCACGTCCAGGATCTCCCGGTCCCGCAGCACGCCGAAGTAGCCGGGCATCACGCCCTTGCCGTTGCGGATCACCGTCAGGAGCTGCATGTCCGGCTTCATCAGGGACTCGAGGCGGCGGAAGTTGGGGGTGCCCGGCATCACGGGCGTCCCGTTGGCGCCGTGGCAGGACGCGCAATGCGTTGCATACAGCGTGCCGCCCTTGTTGATGTCCGCCGCACCCGCGCTGCCCGCGGCGAGCGCCAGCAGGGCGGCCGCCAGCATTCCCGTTCGCGGGAAAGCGGCGCCGGGCGCAGCCAGTTTCGGGATCACTTGGCGCCCTCGGCGACGGTCTTCTTCAGCTGCGCCTGGGCCTTGTCCTCGTAGGACTTGGCCAGGGCCGCGTCCTTCGGCAGGCCCAGGGTGCCGGTGCGGTAGGCACGCGCCAGCATGTCGTACGCGGGCCCGTAGTTCTTCTGCTCCGCCTTGCGGTACAGCTCCAGCGCCTTGGCGGGGTCCTGGGCGATGCCGGCGCCGTCCGCGTAGGCGCGGCCCAGGCCCACTTCGCCGGCGGGATCGCCCTTGGCGGCGGCCTTCCTGTAGACCTCCACGGCGTCCGCCTCGTAGCCGGCCAGGCGCAGCAGGTCGCCCAGGCGCGCCTGCGCCAGGGGGTGGTCCTGGTCGGCGGCCCGGCGCAGCAGCGACATGGCCGTGGGCAGGTCGCCGGCCAGGTAGGCCGTTTCGGCCTGCTGCACGTCCTCGGCGGGACCGGCCAACGCCGCCGCGGCGGCGAGCAGCGCACCCATGCACAGGGTGCACCGGACGAAGAGGGTGGGGCGAGCGGTATTCATGCACCCTCAGGTGCAAAAACCGGACCAGTCCGGATGACCCATGTCACCCCGGACCGTGGACTGCTACCCGGGCGGGTTGTCCGCCTGGGCCTGCTCGTGTTCCTCGAGCTTGCGGTACAGGCTCGACAGGCCGATGCCCAGCCGCTGTGCCGCCTGCCGCCGGTCGCCGCCGCAGTCCTCGATGGCGCGCACGATCAGGCTGTGCTCGAAGTCGCGGACCTGCTCGCGCAGCAGGCCGCGGCCGGTCGCGGCGGGGGCGGCAGACCCGGCGGGCGTCGCCGGCATGATGTTGGGCGGCAGGTCGGCCAGGGTGATGCGGCCGTCCTCGGCCAGGATGGTGGCGCGCTGCAGCACGTTCTCCAGTTCGCGCACGTTGCCCGGCCAGTCGTAGCTGACCAGCAGTTCCTCGGCTTCCGCATCCAGGCCCAGCTTGCCCTGCACGCCGAAGCGTTCGCTGCCGCGCGCCAGCAGGTAGCGGATCAGCGCCGGGATGTCCTCGCGCCGCTCGCGCAGCGGCGGCACCGTCACGTGGAAGCCGCTGATGCGGAAGAACAGGTCCTCGCGGAACTTGCCGTCCGTGACCATCTGCTTCAGGTCGCGGTTGGTGGCGGCGATGATGCGCACGTTGATCTTGCGCACCTGCTCGCTGCCCAGCGGCCGGACCTCGCGCGCTTCCAGCACGTGCAGCAGCTTGACCTGCAGCTCCAGCGGCAGCTCGCCGATCTCGTCGAGGAAGATGGTGCCGCGGTCGGCCTCCAGGAACAGGCCCTTGCGGGCGCGGTCGGCGCCGGTGAAGGCGCCCCGGGTATGGCCGAAGAACTCGCTTTCCAGCAGGTTCTCGGGAATGGCGCCGCAGTTGACCGGGATGAAGGGCGCGCTGGAGCGCTGGCTCTGCTGGTGGATGGCGCGCGCGATCACGCCCTTGCCGGTGCCGCTCTCGCCGGTGATCAGCACGGTGCTGTCCGTGGGGGCCACCTTGGCCACCAGCCGGTCCAGCTGCTTCATGGAGGCCGACACGGAGGCACAGCGGTCGTCGCTGCGGCCGACCACCAGCTTGCGCAGCGCCTCGTTCTCGCCGCGCAGGCCGCGCAGGTCGGCGATCTGTCCCAGCCGCTGCAGCAGCTCCTCGGAGCGCAGCGGCTTGATCATGTAGTCGGTGGCGCCCGCCTTCATCGCCTCCACCGCCGTGTCCACGGAGGAGAAGGCGGTCATCATGATGAAGGTGGTGTCCACGCCGGCGGTGCGCGCTTCCCGCACGACCTCGATGCCGGTCAGGTCCGGCATGTTGATGTCGCACAGGGCCACTTCGACGTCGCCCTTGGCCAGGCGCATCAGGCCTTCGCGGCCGCTGCCCGCCGTATCCACCGCATGGCCGGCACGCGTGAGCGTGGCGGCGAGAATCTGGCGGATCGCGGGTTCATCGTCGATGACCAGAATCTGCAGCGAGGAACTCATTTGCCTAGTGTAGGAGAAACTCCGAAAAATCCGCCAGGGCGGACTTTTCAGAGCGGGTGGACCGGCTCGCTGCGATCCAGCGGAAGCCACACGGTGGCGCGGGTGCCGCCGCCGTCCAGCGGGTCCAGGCGGATGCGGCCGCCGTGCGCCCGGACCACCGACTGGCACAGCGGCAGGCCCAGGCCGGTGCCGCGGCCGGCCGGCTTGGTGGTGAACAGCGGCTCGAAGGCGCGGGCGACCACTTCCGGGCCCATGCCGCAGCCGTTGTCGTCCAGGGTCAGTTCCACGCCCCCGTCGACCTGCCGGGTCGCGATGTGGATCCGGCCGGTGTGCGGGGGCAGCGAAGCCGTGGCATCGGCGGCGTTGATGACCAGGTTGCTGAGCATCTGCACCAGGCGGTCGGCGTAGCCCATCACGGCGGGCAGCTGCGGGTCGAGTTCACTGGTGACCTTCACGTCCTCCAGCCGCGGCTCGTAGCGCAGCACCCCCAGGGTCTGGGCGACGATCTCGTTGATGCTGGCCAGCTGCCACTGCGCTGCCGGCGCGGCGGCCAGGCCGGAGATTTCGCGGGTGATGGCGATCAGGCGCGCGGTCTCCTGCAGGATGGGGCGCACGTCGCTGCCGTCTTCCTCCTGGGGCAGCGGCGGGGGCGCCGAGGTGCGCGTTTCCAGGATGGCGCGGGCGTAGCCGTCGATGGCCGCGATCGGGTTGCCGATCTCGCGGATGACGCCGGCGGCCATGGAGCCGATGGTGGCCAGCTTCTCCTGGTGCATCACGTTGCGGCGTTCCACCGCGAGCTCCTGCTCCCGCTTGCCCAGCGCCAGCGCCATGTCGTTCACCGCCTGCGACAGCTCGCCGAGTTCGTCGCTGCGCGCCAGCGGCACGCCGGGGCTGCGGTCGCCCTCGACGATCGCCTGGGCGCGGGCGCGCACTACAGCGATGTCGCTCGCCAGGCGCGAGAAGAACAGCAGCGCCAGCGCGCCGATGGAGGTGATCCCCAGCCAGGCGAGCGAGGCGATGGTGACCGTGCTGCCATCGATGTAGTGGCGGGTGGTGGCCAGCTGGCGTTCGCGCTGTTGCCAGGCGTCGCGCAGCTGCAGGTCCAGGTCTTCCAGCTTCGCGGAGTCGGCCCCGCGGCGCGCGGCCTCCAGCCGCTGCTGCTGCAGCGCGCCGTAGCGCGAGTGCGCTTCCTCCAGCGCCTGCAGGTGGGCCTGGACGGCGCCCCGGAACAGCAGCGCGGACGTGACCATCACGGTGGCCAGGACGATCAGGCCCAGGATCGCCAGCATGCCGAAGGCGCGCAGGGAGATCCGCCGTTTCGCCGGCGCGGGCGGCAGCGGGACGCCGAGGTTCGGGAGGGGAGCGGCCGCGTCCATGTCAGGCCTTCAGGCTGGCCAGCAGTTCGGCGCGCACCTTGGGCGCGTCCCAGTCGCGCGCGCCGATCCAGGCGGCGATCACGCCGCCTTGCGGATCGACCAGGAAGGTCTGCGGCAGCGCGTCGAGCTCCAGCTCCCTGACCACCGGCAGCCTGGGCGCGAGCACCGCGCCGGGCAGGCGTGCGGCGTACCGCGCCAGGTACTCGCGCACGGCGGACAGGTTGTCTTCCAGCGCGATCGCGCTCACGGCGACCCCCTGGGGCGCCAGGTCCGCGGCCAGCCGCTCCAGCGCCGGCAGTTCGGCGCGGCACGGCGGGCACCACAGGGCCCACATGTTGATCACCTGCGGCCGGCCCGTGGCCGCCCCGAGGGTCTTGTGCGCGCCT
>JALHLO010000275.1 GCA_022844525.1 Ramlibacter sp. | reverse complement strand
GCGCGCGGCGGCTCCGGCGGCGGCGAAGTGGAGCAGGACGCGACCAGCGCGGCGACGCCGAGCAGCGCGGGAGTGACTGGACGCAGGCTGGGGTGATACTTCATGGCTTGTCCTCGCAAAGTGCTACTGGGGCAAAGCGCCAGCGGAATCTACAACGGCACCGGGCGGCGCAATGATGACCTTGGTTACCAAACGCATCGTGTACTTGCCTTTCGCTACGTCCTAAAAAATGCTGCCCATCAAAGAAGTCACGAACCGGCTCGCGGGGGAGGACGCCGTGTTGGTATCCGTCCACGAAACCGCCGGTTCGGTGCCGCGCGAGGCGGGCGCCTGGATGGCGGTCTTCGCCCACGCCGTGACCGGGACGATCGGTGGCGGCCACCTCGAACTCCAGGCCATCGGGGAAGCCCGCCGCCGGCTCGCGGGCGGCACCGGTGCGGCCGTCCTGCGCTATCCGCTGGGACCCACTTTGGGCCAGTGCTGCGGGGGAGTGGTGCACCTGCAATACGAGCGGCTCACGGCGGCCGACGCGCGGCAGCTGGCGCGGCGCCTGCACAACGAAGCCGCGCCGCTCGCGCTGTTCGGCGGCGGCCACGTAGGGAAGGCGCTGATCGGCGTGCTGGGCACGCTGCCCTTCGCCGTCACCTGGATCGACAGCCGCGACGAGATCTTCCCGGACCCGGTGCCGGACAACGTGAGCTGCGAGCATTCCGACCCGGTGCAGGCGGCGGTGGCGCAGCTCGCGCCGGGATCGCGCGTGCTGATCATGAGCTTCAGCCATGCCGAGGACCTCGACGTCGTCGCGGCCTGCCTGAAGCGGCTGCGCGAGCGCGGCGACCTGTCCTATGTCGGCCTGATCGGCAGCAGGACCAAGTGGGCGACCTTCCGGCACCGGCTGGAGGAGCGCGGCTTTCGCAAGCAGGAACTCGCGCAGGTCACCTGCCCGATCGGGATCCCGGGCATCGCGGGCAAGCAGCCGGCGGTGATCGCCGTCGCGGTGGCGGCACAGCTGCTGCAGGCGCCGCTTCCTTGAAGCGCCGGCACTGTCTACACTTGCCCCCCAGGTCGCAGCGGCGCGGAACAGGCGCGACTTCCCCCTGCTCAGAGCGCCCGCGGTGGTGAGCAGGACCTGAAGGTCTCACCTGCCATGGAAAGCTACTTTCTCGAGTGGGCCAACCTGCTGCTGCGCTGGCTGCACGTCATCACCGCCATCGCCTGGGTCGGCTCCTCCTTCTATTTCGTCTTCCTGGACAGCAGCCTCACGCCCCCGCGGGACGAGAAGCTGCGCGCCGAGGGCGCGACCGGCGAGCTGTGGGCCGTGCACGGCGGCGGGTTCTACCACCCGGTGAAGTACGCGGTGGCGCCGCCGCAGCTGCCGCCGCACCTGCACTGGTTCTTCTGGGAAAGCTACTCCACCTGGCTTTCGGGCTTCGCGCTGTTCACGGTGTCCTACCTGTGGAACGCGGGCGCCTACCTGGTGGACAAGTCGCTGGTGGACTGGTCGCCCGCGGCGGCGGTCGCCGTGGCGCTGTCCTTCCTGGTGGTGTTCTGGCTGCTGTACGACGCGATCTGCCGCGTCTTCGGCCAGCGCGAGAAGGGCGACGCCATCGTCGGCGCGCTGGTGCTGCTGCTGGTGTGCGTGGCGTCCTGGCTGGCCTGCCACTGGTTCGCCGGGCGCGCGGCCTTCCTGCTGGTGGGCGCCATGCTCGCCACGGCGATGAGCGCCAACGTGTTCTTCTGGATCATCCCCGGCCAGAAGAAGGTGGTGAAGTCCATCGCGGCGGGCGAGCCGGTCGATCCCATCCACGGCATCCGCGGCAAGCAGCGCAGCGTGCACAACACCTACTTCACGCTGCCGGTGCTGTTCGCGATGCTGTCCAACCACTACGGCTTCCTCTCCACCCACAAGCTCAACTGGGTGGTGCTGATCCTGATGATGTTCGCCGGCGCCGCCATCCGCCAGTTCTTCGTGATGCGCCACGGCTGGAAGCTGGGGCGCAACCGGCATCCGGCCGGCTATGCGGTGGTCGGCGTGGCCGTGATCGCCGCGGTGATGGCCTGGCTCGCCCCGCAGGCGAGCGAGGCAGCGAAGGCGCCCGCGGGCGCGGCGGACTACGCGGCGGTGCAGAAGGTGCTGGAACAGCGCTGCTACCAGTGCCACAACGCGCAGCTGCAGATGAAGAACGTTCGGCTGGATTCACGCGAGGCGCTCCGGCAGCACGCGCAGGCGGTCTACCAGCAGTCGGTGGTGGCGAAGACCATGCCGCTGAACAACGCCACGCAGATCACCGACGCCGAGCGCGCGCTGATCGGGCGCTGGTTCGAGGAGGGCGCCAGGACGCAGTGAGCGGCGCGGCCCGCGTCACAATCGGGCGCTGGAGACCACGATGACCGCGCCCGACCCCCGCACGCAACCCCGCGCCTTCCTCGAGCACCTGTACCGCGCCGCGGTGCATCGTGCCCTGCCGCTGCACAACACCGCGGCCTTCCTGCCCGCCCCGCCCAAGGGGCGCACCGTGGTGCTCGGCGCCGGCAAGGCGGGCGGCTCGATGGCCCAGGCGGTGGAAGCCCTGTGGCCGCGGGAGGCGCCGCTGTCGGGGCTGGTCGTCACGCGCTACCACCACACGCCGCCGCGGCCCGCGGGGCTGCCGGAGCGCATCCGGGTGGTGGAGGCCGCGCACCCGGTGCCGGACGCGGCCGGGCTGGCCGCTGCCGAACAGATCCTGGCGCTGGCGCGCGGGCTCACGCCCGACGACCTCGTGCTGTGCCTGATCTCCGGCGGCGGCTCGGCGCTGCTGACGCTGCCGGCGGAAGGCCTGACGCTGGAAGACAAGCAGCGCATCAACCGGGCGCTGCTGGACTCGGGCGCCAACATCACCGAGATGAACTGCGTGCGCAAGCACCTGTCGCGCATCAAGGGCGGGCGGCTGGCCGCCGCCTGCGCGCCGGCGCAGGTGGTCACGCTGACGATCAGCGACGTGCCCGGCGACGACCCCTCGGTCATCGCCAGCGGCCCGACGGTGCCGGATGCGACCAGCTGCGCGGACGCGGTGGCCATCCTGCAGCGTTACGGCATCGCCGTGCCCGGCGCGATCATGAGCCTGCTGGAGCAGGGCGCGCTGGAGACGCCCAAGCCGGGCGACGACGTCTTCCAGGGACAGCAGGTGCACATGATCGCCACGCCGCAGCAGTCGCTGGAGGCCGCGGCCGCGGCGGCGCGTGCCAGCGGCCTGGACGCGCACATCCTGAGCGACGAGATGGAAGGCGAGTCGCGCGAGGTCGGCAAGGTGCACGCGGCGCTGGCGCGCGCGGTGGCCCTGCGCGGCCAGCCCTTCCGCAAGCCGTGCGTGATCCTGTCCGGCGGCGAGACCACCGTCACGGTGCGCAGGCAACCGGAAGGCACGCCGCGGGGCCGCGGCGGCCGCGCAGGGGAGTTCTGCCTGGGGCTGGCGGAGGCGCTGCAGGGGCAGGCCGGGGTGTGGGCGCTGGCCGCCGACACCGATGGCATCGACGGCATGGAGGAGAACGCGGGCGCGTTCGTGGGGCCCGACACGCTGCAGCGGGCGCAGGCGCAGGGGATGAAGATCGCCGGGTATTTGTCGCGCAACGATGCGTATGGGTGTTTCCATGCGCTGGGGGACCTGGTGGTGACCGGGCCGACGCATACCAACGTGAACGACTTCCGGGCGCTGCTGGTGCTGTAGGCGCGAGGGTACGCGGGCGTCGCGGTTCGCCTGCGGGCTCACCACGACCTACGGGGTCTGGTAGGTCGTGGTCCGCGCGAAGCCGGACCGCGACGATGCGGCGACTACATGGACAGCCTGGCGAAGTGAGCTGCCAGGTGGTCCACGAACGCCCGCACCCGCGCCGTCCCCTGGTGCCGCACCGGATACACCGCATGGATGTCGGCCGGCGGCGCCTGCCAGTTCTCCAGCACCTGGCGCAGCCGGCCGCTGCGCAGGTAGCGCGCCACGTCCCACTCCGCGCGCAGCACGATGCCGTGGCCGGCCAGCGCCCAGTTCACCGCGATCTCGCCGTCGTTGGTGCTCAGGCCGCCGCGCACGCGCACGGTTTCCACGCGCTTGCCGGAACGCAGGCGCCAGGAGCCGTAGGCCTCGTCCCCCTGCCGGATGGCGATGATGCTGTGGCCCGCGAGCTCGTGCGGCGTGCGCGGCGTGCCCTGCCTTTGCAGGTAGGCGGGCGAGGCGCACAGCAGGCGCCGGTTGGGCGCGAGCAGGCGCGCCACCACCCGCGCGTCCGGCGGTTCGCCGAAGCGCACGCACACGTCGAACGCGTCCTCGCTCAGCGGCGGGGGGTTCACCGACAGCTGCAGCTGGACCTCCACCCTGGGATGCGTGCGGGCGAAACTGGCGATGGCGGGTGCCACGTGCGTGCGGCCGAAGCCCAGCGTGGCGTTCACGCGCAGCAGGCCGGTCGGCTCCGAGCGCGCGCCCTGCAGCTCGTGCTCCAGCAGCTCGATCTCGCCCAGGATGCGGCGGGCGTTGGCGAGGTAGGTCTCGCCCTCGTGCGTGAGCGCCAGGCGCCGCGTGGTGCGATTGAGCAGCGTCACGCCCAGCCGCGCCTCGAGCGCGGCCAGCCGCTTGCTCACCGCCGGCGGGCTCACCTGCAGTTCGCGCGCGGCCGCGGTCAGGCTGCCGCATCGCATCAGCACGCTGAAGAACTGCATTTCCTGGGAAGCGCCCGGGTGAGGCATGGGTGAGACACGGGTCGAGAATCCCCGGCATTCTGCCCGCGCGGTGCTCGCGTCCCCCGGGGACGCGCTGGTAAAGTGCCCGGTTGCTGACAGGAGTAGGGCATGTCGAACGGGAAGTCCCCAGGGGCGCAGGGCCGCGCGGAGATCGAGGCGATCCAGGACCGGATCGCCAAACGCATCAAGGAGCTGCGCAGCTTCGACCTGACCGGCATCACGGACCGCTGGGACACCCGGCTGGAAGGGGTGCAGAAGAACGTCAACAAGCTGGTGTCGGACGCCTTCGGCATCGGCACGCCGCAGTACAAGCAGTACGCGATCGGCGCGCTGGACGAGGGCCTGGACGCGACCTTCGGCGACCGCTACACGCAGGAGGAGTTCCATGCGGTGGTGAAGAAGGCGCTCGCCACGGCGGCGACGCGCCTGGGTGCCGTGAGCCTGCTGCTGGGGGAACGGCTGGAACAGCTGGTGGCCGGCCCGCCCACGATGGTCGAGGAGTTCACGCCGGAGGTGCGGCCCGAGCGGACGCCGGCAGCGACGCCCGCGCCAACGCCGGCGCACACCCCGGCACCGACGCCTGCGCCAACGCCCGCACCGACGCCCGC
>JALHLO010000274.1 GCA_022844525.1 Ramlibacter sp. | reverse complement strand
GGGCGCCACGGCGGGGCCCTGCGCGCCGGTGCCGGTGATGGCCTGCACCTCGACGCGCGCGGTGCCGGTGCGGTCCACGCCCAGCTTCACCGCCGCGGCGTAGCTGAGGTCGATGATGCGGCCGGGGTGGAACGGGCCGCGGTCGTTCACGCGCACGATGGCGCTGCGGCCGTTGTCGAGGTTGGTGACGCGCACGTAGCTGGGCAGCGGCAAGGTCTTGTGCGCGGCGCTGAAGCTGCACATGTCGTAGATCTCGCGGCTGGACGTCTGCCGGCCGTGGAACTTCTGCCCGTACCACGAGGCCATGCCGCGTTCGACGTAGCCGTCGGCGCGCTCGAGCACGTGGTAGCGCTTGCCCAGCACCGTGTAGGGCGAGCGGTTGCCGTAGGTGGACGTGGGCTCGGCGCGCGGCACCGGCTCGGGGATGCCGCTGATGTCGAGCGCATGCTCGGGCGCGCTGTCGCGCACGCCCGGCGCGTACAGGCCGCCCGGCGTGTAGTCCTCGTCGCGGTGCTCGCGCACCTGCACGCAGGCCGGCGGCACGCCTTCGCCGATGGGCGCGGGCTTGCCGGTGGCGATGGTGACCTTCGGCGGCGACGCGGGCGCGGCCTGCGGCGCGGGCTTCACCGGCTTGCCGGCGCAGCCCGCGAGCAGCGCCAGCAGCAGCAGGCCAGGCAGCGACCTCACGGAGCGGAGGCGGTGGCCGGGGCCGCGGCGATTTCGCGCGACAGCTGGTACACGGCCATCGCGTACATCGGCGAGCGGTTGTAGCGGGTGATGGCGTAGAAGTTGCGGAAGCCCAGCCAGTGTTCGGTGCCTTCGTTGCCTTCGAACGTCACCAGGGTGGCGTCGAGGTCGTGGCCCTGCGCGATGGCCGGGCGGTAGCCCTTCTCGCCCAGTTCGGCCAGGCTGTACTTGGCCTCCAGCGTATCGGGCTTGAACGGCGCGGCGCCGGGCGCCTGGGTGGCCAGCGCCACCACCGGCTCGCCTTTCTGCCAGCCGTGCGCGACGAAATAATTGGCGACCGACGCAAAGACGTCCGGCAGCGAACCGAACAGGTCGCGGCGGCCGTCGCCGTTGCCGTCGCGGGCGTAGGCGCGGTAGCTGGACGGCATGAACTGGCCGTAGCCCATCGCGCCGGCGTAGCTGCCCTTGAGCGCGGCCAGGTCGAGCTTTTCTTCCTTGGCCAGCAGCATCACCTGCGCCAGCTCGTCGCGGAAGAACTTGGTGCGCATCGCCTCGCGCTCGACCTGGTCGGGCTTGCCGCTGATGGGATAGAAGAACGCCAGCGTGTACAGCGCATCCAGCACCGGGTAGCTGCCGGTGTTGCCGCCGTAGCTGGTTTCCACGCCGATGATGGCGACGATGATCTCGGCCGGCACGCCGGTGTCGGCTTCCACCTTCGCCAGCTGTTCGCGATGGCGGGCGAGGAAAGCGCGGCCTTCGGTGATGCGGCGTTCGACGATGAAGATGGGGCGGTACTGCTTCCACGTCTTGACCGACTCGGCCGGGCGCGACATCGCGTCCACGATGCTCTGGCGGTAGTTGGAGCGGTCGAGCCAGGCGTTGATCTCGCCCGGTTCGAGGCCGTACTTGGCCGCGGTTTCGCTGACGAAGGCGGCGCGCTGCGCCGGGTCGGCGGCGGGCGCCGCGGCGGGCTGGGCGAAGGCGGCGGCGCTGGCGAGCAGCAGCAGCGGAGCGAGCAGGCGAAGGGCGATTCGGGGCATGGGTCTGGTCGTGTCCGGGGTGCGGGCAATTTACCACGGCGAAGCTGCACCACGGCCCTCCGGCGCGCTGTCAGGCCATGAACTTGCGGTGCGCGTGCACCGACATCACCATGCCGAAACCCACCAGCAGCGACACCGCCGAGGTGCCGCCGTAGCTCAGCAGGGGCATCGGCACGCCCACCACCGGCAGCAGGCCGGCCACCATGCCGCCGTTCACGATCACGTACACCGAGAAGGTCATGGCCAGGGCGCCGGCCAGGATGCGCGAATAGCCGTCGCGGGCGCCGGCCGCCAGCCAGATGCAGCGGCCGACGATGAACAGGTACAGCGCCAGCAGCGTCACCACGCCCAGCCAGCCCCACTCCTCGGACAGCACCGAGAAGATGAAGTCGGTGGTGTGCTCGGGCAGGAAGTCCAGGTGCGCCTGGCTGCCCTGCCCCCAGCCCTTGCCGCTGAAACCGCCCGAACCGATGGCGATCTTGGACTGGATGATGTTCCAGCCCGTGCCCAGCGGGTCCGATTCGGGGTCCAGGAAGGTGAGCACGCGCTCGCGCTGGTGCGGCAGCAGGAACGGCCACACGGCGGGCAGAGAGGCCAGGCCCAGGCCCGCGAACAGTCCGATGCGCCACCAGGCCATGCCCGCCAGATAAATGGCGAACGCGCCCGACGCGGCCACCAGCATGCCGGTGCCCAGGTCAGGCTGCTTGATGATCATGGCCACGGGCAGGCCGATGATGGCGGCCGCCACGGCCAGCGATTTCCACGTGGGCGGCAGCACCGACCCGTGCAGGTACCAGGCCAGCATCATCGGCACCGACAGCTTCAGCAACTCGCCCGGCTGCAGGTAGAACAGGCCCAGGTCCAGCCACAGGTCGGCGCTGCGCCCCGAGCCGAACACGAACACCAGGGCCAGCAGGACCAGGCTCACACCGTAGGCCAACGGCGTCCACAGCCGCAGCTTGGCCGGCGCGACCCGCGACAGCAGCACCATCGCGCCCAGGCCCAGGCCGAAGCGCGCCGCCTGCGAGAACACCAGCCGGGTGTTGTCGCCGCCGGCGCTGGCCAGCACCACCAGGCTGATCAGCATCACGCACAGCAAGGCCAGCAGCAGCGGCAGGTCCACCTTCTCGAACAGGCGTCCCAGGGTTTCGCGCAGCCACTGCAGCAGCACGATCATCGCGCGGTGTCCTCGGGCGGCGGCACCAGCCACGCGTCCAGGATCCGGCGCGCCACCGGCGCCGCGGCGCCCGAGCCCGAGCCGCCGTGCTCCACCAGCACCGCGATGGCGATGGTGGGCTTGGCGGCCGGGGCGTAGGCAATGAACCAGGCCTGGTGCCGCAGGTGGTAGGGCAGGCTGGCGGGATTGGTGCTGGCCAGGCCGCGACGGCTGGTGCGCTGCGCCGTGCCGGACTTGCCGGCCATGCGGTACGCGGCGCCGCTGGCGGCCACGCGGCCCGAACCGGTGGGGCCGTGCATCACCGCTTCCAGGCCGTCGCGCACGGCGGCCAGGTTGGCGTCGTCGGCCACCACGCGCACGCCGGCCGGCTGCGGTTCGCGCCGGCGCGGCTGGTCGAAACCGTTCTGGTATTCGCGCACCAGGTGCGGCCGGTGGCGCACGCCGCCGTTGGCGATCATGGCCGTGCCCTGGGCCAGCTGCAGCGGCGAAGTGACCCAGAAACCCTGGCCGATGCCGGAGTTCACGGTGTCGCCCGGATACCACTCGGTGTTGAGCTGGCGCCGCTTCCAGCTGCGCGACGGCCGCACGCCGGCGATTTCGCCGCTCAGGTCGATGCCCGTGGGTTCGCCGAAGCCCAGGCGCTGGAAGAAGGTGTCGATGCGGTCCACGCCCAGTTCCAGCGCCAGCTTGAAGTAGTAGGTGTTCACCGACTGCGCCAGCGATTCGCGCAGGTCCACCCAGCCGTGCCCGCCCGCGCGCCAGTCGCGGTAGCCGCGCGCCTGGCCGGGCAGGAAGAATTCGCCGGTGGACAGCGTGCGGTCCTCGGGCTTGCGAAGGCCGTATTCCAGCCCCGCCAGCGCCATGAACGGCTTGATGGTGGAGCCCGGCGGGAAGCCGCCCAGCACGTTGCGGTTGAACAGCGGCCGCGACGGACCCTGCAGCGCCTGCCAGTCCTTGTGGCTGATGCCGTTGATGAACAGGTTCGGGTCGTAGCCCGGCAGACTGACCATGCCCAGGATTTCGCCCGTGGCCGGATCGATCGCCACGGCCGCGCCGTCCTTGCCTTCGAACGCGTCCACCATGGCCTGCTGCAGGCGGGCGTCCACGGTGAGGTAGAGGTCGGCGCCGGGCTTGGCGTCGTGCCGGCGCAGCACGCCCAGGGCGCGGCCTTCGACGTTGGTTTCGATTTCCTCGTAGCCGATCTCGCCGCGCAGGCGGGTTTCGTAGAAGCGCTCGATGCCGGCCTTGCCCATGTGGGTGAGCGCGGCGTTTCGGCTGTCGCCCATCGCTTCCAGGTCAGCCACGTCCACCCGGCCGACGTAGCCGATGATGTGCGAGAACAGCGGCCCGTAGGGATAGCGCCGCGTCAGGTACGGCACCACTTCCACGCCGGGGAAGCGGTGGCGGTTCACGGCCAGGCGCGCCAGCTCGGCTTCGTCCAGGCGCAGCTTGAGCGGGATCGGGCGGAAGCCGCGGGTGGCGCGGCGCGCCTGCCGGAAGCGCTCGATGTCCTCGGCGTCCAGCGCCACCAGCTCGCCCAGGCCGGTGAGCGTGGCCTCGAGGTTGCGCACCTGTTCGGGCACGATTTCCAGGCGGTAGGCCGGCACGTTGTCGGCCAGCAGGCGGCCGTGGCGGTCGTATATCAGGCCGCGCGCCGGGACGATCGGCCGCGGCTTGATGCGGTTGGCCTCCGAGCGCGTCTGGTATTCCTCGTGCTGCAGCACCTGCAGCCGGAAATAGCCGCCGGCCAGGCCCAGGATGGCCAGCGCGATGCCCAGGAAACCGAGCAGCGCGCGCCGCCGGAACTGCTCGGCTTCGGCGTGCACGTTCTTGAGCTTATGCCGGCGCGGGGCTCGCATGGGGGCTCAGTTGCCGCGCTCGCGCTCACGCAGGCGCAGGCGCAGTTCATCCAGCAGCAGGAACAGCCAGGGCCACAGTGCGAAGCCCACCACCGGCGACAGCCACGTGCCCCAGGGCGGCATGCCGTCGCCGCGGGCCAGTGCGATGGCGAGCGCGATCAGGCGGTCGTTGAGCAGCAGCGCGAACACCGCCAGCGCCTGCTGCCACAGCGGGAAGAAGCGCAGGCGGGCGCGGAAGCGCTGCACCAGGAAGGCCAGCACCACCAGCCGCAGCGCCTGTTCGCCCAGCAGCGTGCCCGACACGAGGTCGGCGGCGAGGCCGGCGATGAAGGCGATGCCCAGGCCCACGTGGTCGGGCGCTTCGAGCATCCAGTAGCACAGCAGCATCGCCAGCAGGTAGGGGCGCGCCAGGTCGACGCCGGTGGGCAGCGGCACCACCAGCACCAGCAGGCTTGCGGCGAGGCTGCCGTAGAGCAGCCAGGAGGACGGCGTGCGCGTCATGGCTGCCGGGCTCCGGGCGTGGGTTGGCGGGCCGGTTCGGCGGCGGGGGCGGCGGCGGGGGT
>JALHLO010000273.1 GCA_022844525.1 Ramlibacter sp. | reverse complement strand
CGGGCGCTGGGCCTGCAGGTGTTCGACATGCGCCACATCGACGAGCACGGCATGCGCAACACCATGACCGAGGTGCTGCAGGACGTGGACGAGGACACGCACATCCACGTGAGCTTCGACCTCGACTGCCTGGACCCGATGGAGGCGCCCGGCGTCGGCACCGGCGTGCGCGGCGGCCCGACCTACCGCGAGATGCAGCTGTGCATGGAGATGATCGCCGACACGGGGCGGCTGGGTTCGCTGGACGTGGTGGAGATCAACCCCGCGCTCGACGTGCGAAACCGGACCGCGGAACTCGCGGTGGAGTTCATCACCAGCCTGTTCGGCGCCTCCACGCTGGCGCGGTAGAGTGGGGGCGTGAACCCGACCCCTTCCCCCACCGAAAAGGACGAGCGCGAGGCGCGCCGCGTCGCGGCGCTGCGCAGCCTGGGCATCCTCGACACGCCCGGCGAAGCGCTGCTGGACACCCTGGTGCGCGGCGCGGCGGCCGCCTGCGCGGCCCCGGTCGCCGTCCTGAACCTGCTCGATGACCGCCGCCAGTGCACCAAGGCCCGGTTCGGCATGCCGCCCCTGCCGGTGACGCCGCGCGAGGAGTCGATCTGCACGCTGGTGATCGAGTCCTCCGCCTACCTGGAGATTCCGGACACCCGGCGCGATGCCCGCGTGTCCGGCAAGCCCTGGGTGGTGGGCGAGCTTTCGTTCGCCTTCTACGCCGGCGCGCCGCTGGTGACGCCGGAGGGCTACGTGGTGGGCACCCTGTGCGTGCTGGACCAGGTGCCGCGCCCGGCCGGCCTGCTGGAGCACCAGCGCCAGGCCTTGCAGCAGCTGGCCGTGGCGGCGATGCAGGCGCTGCTGCTGCGGCAGGCGGCGCACCGCACGCTGCATTCGTCCAGCGAGCAGATGTTCCGCGAGCTGTCGGAGACCTGCCCGGTCGGCATCTTCCATACCGACGCCAGCGCCAAGGTGATCTACGTCAACCCGGAAGGGGCGCGCATCTTCGGCCGCGAGCCCGAGGACCTGCTGGGCGACAACTGGGTGGAAAGCGTGCACGAGGACGACCGCGGCCAGGTCGTGTCGCTCTGGCACGCGGCCGCGGCGGCAAGAAAGGTGTTCGACCACACCTACCGCGTCGTGCGGCGCGACGGGCGCACCGTCCACGTGCGCGTGCGCGCGCAGGCCGTGGAGCTGGCCGGCGGATCCACCGGCGGCTATGTCGGTTCGGTGGAGGACGTGGGCGACCAGGTGCTGTACGAGGCGCAGCTGCGGGCCGGCAAGGAGGCCATCCAGCGCAGCGAGGAACGCCTGCACCGCGCGCTGGAAGGTTCCGGTCTCGCGCTGTGGGTCCTGGACGTCCGCACCCGCACGGTCTACCTGTCGGAGCAGTGGTCACTGATGCTGGGCGGGGCGCACAAGGAGACGCGCTGCACCACGCGCGAGCTGCTGGAGCTGGTGCCCGAGGAGGACCAGGCGGCGGTGCGGGCGGTGCTGGATCCGGTGCTGCGCGGCACGTCCTCGCTCTACGTCGTGCAGCACCGCGTGCGGCGCCGCGACGGCACGCTGCTGTGGATCCACAGCGAAGGCGGCGTGGCCGAGTCCGACGAGAAGGGCACGCCGGTGCGCATGGTGGGCACCAACCGCGACATCACGCTGAGCAAGCAGGCGGAGCATGAGCTGCGCATCGCGCGCGACGCGGCGGATGCGGCCAACGAGGCGAAGAGCCATTTCCTGGCCACCATGAGCCACGAGATCCGCACGCCGCTGAACGGCATCATCGGCATGACCAAGCTGATGCTGGACGAGAAGCTGTCGCCCGAGGTGCGCCGGCACGCCGACCTGATCGACCGCAGCGCGCACTCGCTGCTGTCGCTGGTCAACGACATCCTCGACGTCTCGAAGATCGAGGCGGGGCAGATGGACATCGAGCGCGTGCCCTTCGACCTGCACGAACTGCTGCAGGACCTGGCCACGCTGTACCGGCTGCGCGCCACCGAGAAGAGCCTCCTGTTCCGGGTGCGCCTGGACGCCAGCGTGCCGCAGCACGTGCTGGCCGATCCCACGCGCCTGCGGCAGGTGCTGGTGAACCTGCTGGGCAACGCGCTGAAGTTCACGTCCAGCGGCTGGATCGGGCTGGACGTGAAGGCCACGCACGAGGAGGCCGCCTACGTCCTGCAGTTCACGGTGGCGGACACCGGCATCGGCATCCCGGCGGACGTGCAGCCGCAGCTCTTCACGCGCTTCATGCAGGCCGACAGCTCCACCTCGCGCAAGTTCGGCGGCAGCGGCCTCGGGCTGTCGATCGTGCGCCAGCTCGTCGACCTCATGGGCGGTACCGTCGAAGTCAGCAGCACGCCCGGCAAGGGCTCGCGCTTCACCGTCAGCGTGCCGGTGCTGGCGGCGGAGGAAGCGCCCGCCGCCTCGATGTGGCAGGACATGGCGCCGGCCTCGCGCGGCGCGCGCATCCTGATCGCGGAGGACAACACGACCAACCAGGTGGTCGCCTTCGGCATGCTGCGCAAGCTGGGCTACGACGACGTGAGCGTGGCCAACGACGGCGCCGAGGCCTTGCAGATGGCGCTGCAGGAGCGCTACGACGTGATCCTGATGGACTGCCAGATGCCGGAGATGGACGGCTACGAGTCCACGCGGCGGCTGCGCGAGGCCGGCTGCGACTCGGCCATCATCGCCATGACCGCCAACGCGATCAAGGGCGACCGCGAGCGCTGCCTGGAGGTGGGGATGAACGACTACCTCACCAAGCCGATCGACCTGAAGGTGCTGCGCACGATGCTGACGCGCTGGGCGGGCACGCCGGTGTCGAAGCTGGGCGAGCTGCCGCTGTTCGATGGCGACGCGATGGATTCGCGCTTCGGCGGCGACCTGGAACTCAAGGAGGTGGCGCTGGCCACCTTCCGCAAGACCACGCCCGCGCTGCTGGGCAAGCTGCGCGCCGCCTTCGAGTCGGGCAACCGCAAGCAGCTGGCGCTGCTCGCGCATTCGGCCAAGGGGGGCGGCTCGATGATCGCGGCGGAACGCTATGCGGGCCTCGCCGCGGTGCTGGAGGAGCGGGCGATGAGCGCGCCGGACGAGGAACTGCGCCGCCTGGTGGAGGACCTCCAGGCGGCGTTCGACCAGTTCGACGAGATCGTCGGGGTGCTTACTGCGCGTTGACCGGCTGGCCGGCCAGCACGGGCGCCACGGCGGCGGGAGCGCGCTGGGCCAGGAAGGCCGCGCCGCTGTCTTCGCCGGTGGTGGCGGCCACCACGTCGCGCGCCTGGATGTATTCGGCGCTCACCTGCGCGCGGGTCTTGCCGCTGGTGAAGGACTTCAGCGGGTTGTAGCTCTGCGACCAGGGGTTCACGCCGGCGGCGCGGAACTGCTGCAGTTCGGCCTGCACTTGCGCGCGCGACTTCGCGGACACGAAGGGCGTGGTGTCGACGGTGATGTCGTCGGCCAGCGCGGAGCCGGCGGAGGCGACGAGGACGAGGGCGGCGGCGAGGGTCTTGCGGTTCATGGTGCTTCCTTTGCGGTTGGGTGGGATGGACATTGCGTTGTCCATGACCGTGACTTTAGGGATGCACCGGGTTGCGCGATGTGCGTTTGCGCACCGGAAGCAGCATGTCGCGGTTCGGCGCTGCGCGCGCTCACCACGACCTGCGCGGCGGGTCAGGCTTCGAGACGAACCTCCGCCACGATGCGCTCGAGCCGCTCCACGTCGGTCAGCACGATCGCCGTGCCGTCCTTCTCCAGCAGGCCCTGCTTCGTGAGCGCGGAGAACTCGCGCGTGACCTGCTCGCGGTAGGTGCTCACCTGGCTCGCGATGTCGGCGTGCTTGGGCGCGGGGTCGATGCGGATGCGGTTGCCCGGCTGGCCGCTCGCGCGCGCCAGCCGCAGCAGCTCCGCGTGGATGCGGTTCTGCACGCCCAGCGTGCTCAGCTCGATCACGCGCTCGGACAACAGGCGCACCAGGCCCGCGAGCCGCTGCAGCACGCGCTCGCGCACCAGCGGCTCCACGGCGATCAGCTCGCGGAAGTGCTCCGGCGTGAGCGAGGCGACCAGCACGCTGTCCAGGGCCAGCACGTCCGCCGACCGCGGCCGGGCGTCGATCGCGGCGAGGTCGCCGAACATCTGGCCGGCTTCCTCGTCGCGGAAGGTCACCTGCTTGCCGCCGGCGGAGAAGCTGGTCACGCGCACCCGGCCGCTGACGACGAAGTGCACGTCGCGGTCGGGGCTGTTCCGCGCCACAATCACCTGCCCGGGATCCACGCGGCGCCAGTTGCACTGGCCGGCGAGAATCTCCAGGCGTTCCTGCGACAGGCCCTGCAGCAGGAGGACCTTCTTCAGGCCCAGTGTCGACGGTTGAACGGTTGTCATCGCAAGCGAAGTTGAATTCCATCCATCTTAGTGCCCGCCGCCTGCGCCTGGCCTCCGGCCTGGTGCTGCTGTTCTACGTCTTCACGCACCTGCTGAACCACTCGCTCGGGCTGGTCTCGCTGGCCGCGGCGGAGGGAGGGCGGCAGGTGTTCGTCGCCTTCTGGCGCAACTGGCCGGTCACCGCGGTCTTCTACGGCGCGCTGCTGCTGCATTTCGGGCTGGCGCTGTACGCGCTGTACCAGCGGCGTTCGCTGGTGATGTCGGCATCGGAGCTGCTGCGCCTGGTGCTCGGTTTCCTGATCCCCTTCCTGCTCGCGCAGCACTTCACGCAGACGCGGGTGGTGCACGAGCTGTACGCCATCGACGACAGCTACCGGCGCAACGTCACGGCCATGTGGAACGGAGGCAGCTCGCTCAAGCAGATGCTGCTGGTCACGGTGGCCTGGCTGCACGGCTGCCTGGGCATCCACCTGGCCTTCCGGCACCGGGCGGAGTACCGGCGCTGGCAGACCTCGTTCGTCGCGCTGGCGACGGTGCTGCCGCTGCTGGCCGCCACCGGCTACCTCGCGATGGCGCGCGAGCTGGCGCGCGAGACGCCCTGGATGGACGGCCTCGACGAGCGCCAGATGGGCATCCTGCAGCGCACCAGCGAGGCGATCGCGCAGGTCACGCTGGCGCTGCTGCTGGCCGTCCTGCTGGTGCGCGTGCTGCGCAACCAGTGGGCGCGGCGCCGGGGCGGCACGCTGCGCATCCGCTATCCGCAGCGCACGGTGGAAGTGCCGCGCGGCTGGTCGGTGCTGGAGGCCAGCCGCGACCACGGCATCCCCCACCTTTCGGTGTGCGGCGGCCGCGCGCGCTGCTCCACCTGCCGCATCCACGTGGAGGAAACGGCGGCCGAACTGCCGCCCCCGTCCGCCGACGAACAGCGCACGCTGGCGCGCATCGGCGCGCTGCCGGGGGTGCGGCTGGCC
>JALHLO010000272.1 GCA_022844525.1 Ramlibacter sp. | reverse complement strand
CAGCGTCGGCTCGCCCTGCAGCAGCGCGCTCAGCGGCATCGCGCGGCTCACTGCAGCGACTCCGCGGCCGCGGGCGTGGCCACGGCCGGCGCCAAGGGAGTGGCCGCGCGCGGCGCGGCGGCCAACGCAGCGGCTTCCTTCTTGGCCTGGGCGGCGAACCACTGTTCGATGTTGTCCGGCGGCACGTCCATCAGGCGCAGCGCACCGTCCATCACGTGGTGGAAGATCGGCGCCGACACCGCGCCGCCGCCGTACTCCAGGCCCTGCGGATCGTGGATCACCACGGCCATCGCGAACTTCGGGTTCGAAGCCGGCACCAGGCCGACGAACACCGCAACATAGCGCTTGGCGATGTAGCTGCCGCCGCCGGCCTTTCGCACGGTGCTGGTCTTGCCGGCCACGCGGTAGCCCATCACCGCGGCACGACTGGCGGTGCCTTGCGTGCTGGTGACGGTCTCGAGCATCGTCATCAGCTGGGCGGCGATGGCCGGGTCGATCACCTGCACGCTGGCTGAGTCGGCGCCCTTCACGAACGTCGCTTCATGCAGCCGCCCACCGTTACCCAGCGCGGCGTAGGCCCGCGCCAGCTGCAGCGGCGTCACCGAAAGGCCGTAGCCGTAGCTGACCGACGCCTTCTCGGTCGGACCCCAGACGTTGGGCGGCCGGAGCACGCCGGCGGATTCGCCGGGGAATCCGCTGCCCGATACGTGGCCCAGGCCGAAGCGCTGGTACATGTCGTACTGGTGTTCCTTGGTTAGCTCGTTGGAGATGCGCGTCGCGCCGACATTCGAGCTCTTGCTGAGCACGCCAGCCATGGACAGCACGCCGTAGTTGCGGAAGTCCTTGATCGAATAGCCGCCCGGCAGCGACATGTAGCCCGGCGAGGTGTCCACCACGGAATCGGGGGTGAATTTCCCGCTTTCCAGCGCGGCTGCGATGGTCAGCGTCTTCATCACCGAGCCCGGCTCGATCACGTCGGTGACGGCGCGGTTGCGCTGCGTCTCCGGTCCCGAGCCGTCGCGCGAGTTCGGGTTGTACGATGGCTGGTTCACCATCGCCAGGATTTCGCCCGTGGCCACGTCCAACACCACGATCGATCCGCTGCTGGCGCCGCGCTCCACCAGCGCGGTCTTCAGCTCGCGGTAGGCCAGGTACTGGATGCGGCGGTCGATCGACAGCATCAGGTCGTGGCCCGGCTCGGCGGCACGGATCAGGTCCACGTTCTCCACCGTGCGGCCGCGGCGGTCGCGGATGATCTGCTGCGCGCCGGGCTTGCCGGTCAGCCAGTCGTTGAACGCCAGTTCCAGGCCTTCCTGGCCGCTGTCGTCGATGTTGGTGAAGCCCAGCACGTGCGCCATCACTTCGCCGTGCGGGTAGAAGCGGCGGAACTCGCGCTGCGAGTAGACGCCCGGGATGCCCATGTCCACCACTTCCTGGGCGATGTCCGGGTTCATGTGCCGGCGCAGGTACACGAACTCCTTGTCGGCGCGCTGCGAGATGCGCTGCACCAGCACGTCCTGCGGGATGCCCAGGGCCTTGGCCAGGGCGGGCATGCGGTTGGCGTGCTGCAGCAGCTCCTTCGGGTTGGCCCACACCGACTCCACCGGCGAGGAGATCGCCAGGGGTTCGCCGTTGCGGTCGGTGATGGTGCCGCGCGACGTGGCGATCGGCACTTCGCGCAGGAAGCGGGCGTCGCCCTGCTCCTGGTAGAAGTCGGGGCTGATCAGCTGCAGGTGCGCCGCGCGCCCCACCAGCACCACGCCGAACGCGCCCAGCACGATGCTGATGGCCAGCAGGCGCTTGCGGAGGCTGTAGCTGCTGCGCTGGACCTTCATGGCTGCAGCACCACGATGTCGTCGTCGGTGGGGTACTTCATGCCGATGCGGGTGCCGGCCACCTGTTCGATGCGGTTGGCCTCGGCCCAGGTGGCCTGCTCAAGCTGCAGGCGGCCGAATTCGATGTTCAGTTCGTCGCGGTCGGCCTGCAGGCCCGACAGCGCGATGTAGGCCTGGCGGTGCAGGTGGCGCGCGTGCACCACGGCGATGGCGCTAGACAGCACCGCGGCCACCAGCAGGGCGAACAGGAAGTCGCGCACGCTCATGCGGCGGCCTCCAGCGGCAGCTTTTCCGCCACGCGCATCACGGCGCTGCGGGCGCGCGGGTTCACCGAGGTTTCGGCGTATTCGGCGCGCAGCGCGCCGCTCACGTCGACCATCGTCGGCGTGAAGTCGCGCTCGGCCGGCATGCGGCGGTTGCCCGGCGGGGCCTTGGCGTGCGCGGCGATGAAGCGCTTGACGATCCGGTCTTCCAGCGAATGGAAGCTGATGACCACCAGCCGGCCGCCCGGCTTGAGCCGCGCAAACGCCGCGTCCAGGCCCTGCTCCAGGTCCACCAGCTCGCGGTTGATGAAGATGCGGATGGCCTGGAAGCTGCGCGTGGCCGGATGGATCTTGCTGTCGCCGCGGCCCACCACCGACGCGATCAGGTCGGCCAGCTGGGCGGTGCGCAGCAGCGGCGTGTCGTCCCGGCGGGCAACGATGGTGCGGGCGATCTTGCGGCTGAGCTTTTCCTCGCCGTAGGTCCACAGCACGTCGGCGATCTCGGCGTCGGTGGCGCGGGCCAGCCAGTTGGCGGCGCTTTCGCCCGAGTCCGGGTCCATGCGCATGTCCAGCGGGCCGTCCTTGCTGAAGCTGAAGCCGCGCTCGGCCACGTCGAGCTGGGGCGAGGACACGCCCAGGTCGAAGAACACGCCGTCCAGGCCCGGGGCGGTTTCATCCCAGTGGCCGAGGTCGGCGAAGGAACCCCGGTAGACGGCGACGCGCGGGTCCGCGCTGAACAGCGCGTGGGCGGTCGCGATCGCTTCGGGATCCTTGTCCATCACCAGCAAACGTCCCTCCGGCCCCAGCCGGTCGAGCACGGCGCGGGCGTGTCCGCCGCGGCCAAACGTGCCGTCCAGGTACCTGCCATTCCCCAATATCCGCAGGCCGTCGAGCGCCTGCGCCAGCATCACCGGGAGATGGCTGGGCTGCGCGTCGGTGCGCATCCCGGCCAGCCCCGTCACAGCCTGAGGTCGAGCATGTCCTCGCTGATCTCGTCTTCACCAATGGTTTGACGGATCTGCGCGAGGTGTGCCTGCTCGCTCCACAATTCGAACTTGCCGCCCATGCCGAGCAGCACCGCTTTCTTTTCGATCGCCGCCGCATTGCGGTGGCTGGCGGGCAGCAGCAGGCGGCCGCTGCCGTCGGGCTCCACGTGGGTGGCGGCGCCGACGAGCTTGAGCTGCAGGTTGCGATGCACGCGCTTGGCGTTGGGCAGGGCGTTGACCTGGTCGCGGACCTTTTCCCAGGCCGCTTCCGGGTACAGCCACAGGCAGCCGGCTTCATAAGGGTTGTAGGTGACGACCAGGCGGTTGCCGCAGGCGCGCGCGACCAGGTCCCGGTAGGCGGTGGGAATCGCCAAACGGCCCTTGTCGTCGATCGTGATCGCGGTTTCGCCCTGGAACATGCCCTGGATCAATCCTTATCCACCAAAAGCCACAAAAAACCCGAAATTCCCTCGGAAGCCCACGTTAGACCTGCCCCCGGGGGCTGTCAAGGACAAAAAGAGGGGAATTTCATCAGGCAGATCAACACTTTGCGCGAATCTTGAGAGTCTGGTTTAAGAACCATTGGGCAAGTGTTGTTTCACATGGATTTGATCTGGAGGCGTGACAGGGTTAGCGGAACCGGTCAGCCCGGGCCCGGACCCGCCCCACGGCCGCCCGCCCGGGGCGGATCACCGGCCAGTGCGCGGATCAAGGGGGTCTTGCGGAGGAAAGTGGCGGAGCCGGTCGTTAAGCCGGGTTCTGTCTGGGACAGTCATTCCTCTAGCCCCAGCGTCACCGCTGGGATCAAGCAACCAACCCGGGTGCGGCACGAGCCATGCCATAGCACCCCTATTTGGTCTTGCTCCGGGTGGGGTTTGCCGTGCCCCGAGGCGTTGTCCCCTCGGGCGGTGGGCTCTTACCCCACCGTTTCGCCCTTACCACGCACCCTTGCGGGCCGTTCGGCGGTTTGTTTTCTGTTGCACTTTCCGTCGGCTCACGCCGCCCAGGCGTTACCTGGCACCCTGCTCTGTGGAGCCCGGACTTTCCTCGGCGCATTGCTGCGACGCGACTGCCTTGACCGACTCCGCCGTTGAGGATTGTCGCACAGGCGGCACGCGACGAAGAGAAACTAGTGAACAGGAACTAGAAACGAGTGGGGGCAAGCAACGGCGCGCACTGCCTACCAAAGAGCCCTTCACTAGTTTCTAGTTCCTCTTAACTAGTTCCCGCCGTTCAGCCTTCCCCGCCGCCATAAAGCGCCTTGCGCGGCGCCCCGCTGATATCCGCCGCCAGCTTCGCCGCCACCGACGGCTTGAGGTGCTCGGCCAGCTTGGCGTAAAGCCGCTGGCCTTCGATCAGGCGCGCGGCGGTGTCGTCTTCGCAGCCGCGCACGACGATGACGAACTCGCCTTTGCGCTGGTTTTCGTCGGCGGCGACTTTCGCGGCGATGCCCGACAGGGTGTCGCCGAGGACGGTTTCGAACAGTTTCGTCAGTTCGCGTGCGAGGACGGCTTCGCGTTCGCCGCCAAACGCCGCCACGAAGTCGGCGAGGGCTTCCTCGATGCGGTGCGAACTTTCGTAGAAGACCAGGGTGCGGGTTTCCTTGGCCAGTTCGGCCAGGCGCTCGCGGCGGCCCGAACCCTTCGCCGGCAGGAAGCCTTCGAAGCAGAAGCGGTCGCTGGGGATGCCGGCCACCGACAGCGCGGCGATGGCGGCGCAGGCGCCAGGGATCGGGCTCACGGCCAGGCCCGCGGCGCGGACTTCGCGCACCAGGCGATAGCCCGGATCGCTCACCAGCGGCGTGCCGGCGTCGGACACCAGGGCCAGGCATTCGCCGGCCTTCAGGCGCTCCACCAGCTTCCAGGCGATCTCGGCCTCGTTGTGGTCATGCAGCGCCAGCAGCGGGCGTTCGAGGCCCAGCGCGTTCAGCATCTGGCGCGTGTGGCGGGTGTCTTCGGCGCAGATGGCGTCCACGGCCGCCAGGACGTCGCGCGCGCGGGCGGTCAGGTCGCCCAGGTTGCCGATCGGGGTGGCCACCACGTAAAGGGTTCCCGCCTTGGTTGCCGCCATGTCCGCGCCCTCCGTGTGCACCGGGGTATCATCGTAACCGCATCGAACCCCGGACCCTGACGACATGCTGCGAATGATTCCCCTGCTGCTGGTCCTTGCCGTGTCCACCGGCTGCGCCACGGTGGCCGTTTCGCCCCAAGCCTCGGTGCAGCAGGACAGCGCCTCGCAGCTGGCCGCCGACGGCCGGCACCGCGAATCGGCCCGCGCCTGGGCCGACGCCGCGAAC
>JALHLO010000271.1 GCA_022844525.1 Ramlibacter sp. | reverse complement strand
TCCTGAGCGACCGCACCATGGCGCAAGCGCAGAAGCGCCTGCCCAATCGCAACGGCATGACCACCGACCACGCGATGTGGCCGGGCAGGACCATGGGCAACGCGCGCAAGCCGGACGTGGTGGCCAAGGCCTGCATGAGCAATTGCCCGGTCGACGCCAAGGTCACTTCCATGCTGCCGGACTTCGCGCGCAATGCGCACGGCAACCTCGCCGAGCAGAACCGGCTGGTGGGCGCGCAGCGCGGCGCCGACACCGCCGCCGCCACGGCGGCAAAAGTTGGCGCCGGGACGCAGCCCGCGCCGGCGGCGCCGGTGGCCGCTGGCAAAATGCCCGTCGACCTGCTGCAGAAGAACAGCTGCACGGCGTGCCACGCCCCGGACCGCAAGCTGGTGGGCCCGAGCTGGGCCGACGTAGCCAAAAAGCATGCGGGCAAGGGCGACTACATTGCCGGGAAGATCCGCGCGGGCGGCGCCGGCATCTGGGGCAGCATTCCGATGCCGCCGCAAAGCATCACCGCCGAAGAAGCCGTGCGCATCGCCGAATGGCTCGCCGGCGGTGCGACACCCTGAGAACAGGGATTGTCCCGATCACTTCCGTCCCCACGTAAATTAGTATTGGCTTAAATATTCCTGGAGAGCATGCAATGCAGAATCGACGCGAGACGCTCAAGCAATCCCTGGCGGTGGCCGGGCTGCTCGGCGCAACCGGACTGTTCCCCCAGTTCGCCTTCGCCTTCAACAAGCCGGCCTTCGACGCCAAGAGCGTCGCCGACGCGGTGAAGGCCTACGGCGCCTCGGCGCCGGCCGAAAGCAAGGACGTCACGCTGACCGCGCCCGACATCGCCGAGAACGGCGCGGTCGTGCCGATGGCGGTGGCTTCCACGCTGCCGAACCTCAAGCACCTGCTGGTGCTGGTGGAGAAGAACCCCAGCGCGCTGGTCGCCAAGTTCGACGTGAGCGACGCGGTGGAGCCGAACTTCGCCACCCGCGCGAAGATGGGGCAGACCTCCGACGTCTACGCGGTGGCGATCACCAAGGACAACAAGGCCTTCTTCACCAAGAAGGAAGTGAAGGTCACGCTCGGCGGCTGCGGCGGCTGACCGGACCCCTTCCCTCCCACCGAATCAATTTCCAGGAGTATCCAAATGGCAGATCCGATGCGCATCCGCGCACAGGCCCAGGGCGACAAGGCCGTGGTCCGCGTCCTCATGAGCCACGAGATGGAAACCGGCCAGCGCAAGGACAGCGCCGGCAAGGTGATCCCCGCCTGGCACATCAGCGAAGTCACGGCCACCCACAACGGCAAGGCGGTGCTGAACGCCGAGTGGGGCCCGGCCGTCGCGAAGAATCCGTTCCTGCAGTTCACCATCAAGGGCGCCAAGGCGGGCGACAAGGTGGCGGTCACCTGGAAGGACAACCGCGGCGAGACCCGCACCGACGAAGCAACGGTCAGCTGAAGACCCGGCCCCCGGCAGCAGTACCAACAAGAGGAGACAGACAGATGCGGACCCATGTTTGGTTGGGAGGCCTGGCGCTTGCGCTTGCGGCCGGCGGCGCCTCGGCGCAGAAGAGCGCCACCCAGGCGATCGACGAATACCGTGCCATGCTGGCCGACGGCAACCCCGCCGACCTGTTCGAGGCCAAGGGCGAGTCGCTGTGGAAGCAGAAGCGCGGCCCGAAGAACGCATCGCTGGAAGCGTGCGACCTGGGCAAGGGCCCCGGCGTGGTCAAGGGCGCGTTCGTCGAACTTCCGCGCTACTTCCCCGATACCGGCAAGGTGCAGGACCTCGAGTCGCGCCTGGTCAGCTGCATGGAGCGCCTGCAGGGCTTCAACGCCGCCGAGATCGCCAAGACGCCGTTCGGGCGCGGCGAGATGGCCAACGTGACCGCGCTGGCGACCTATGTCGCCGCCGCATCGAAGGGCATGCCCTTCAACCTGCCGCAGAACCACGCGCAGGAACGCGACTTCTACGAGGCGGGCAAGCGCCTGTTCTTCATGCGCGGCGGCACGCACGACTTCTCGTGCGCATCCTGCCACGGCGAGGAGGGCAAGCGCATCCGCCTGCAGGACCTGCCCAACCTGACCAAGAACCCGGGCGACGGCGTCGGCTTCGCGGCCTGGCCCGCCTACCGCGTGTCCAACGGGCAGATGTGGGGCATGCAGCTGCGCCTGAACGACTGCTACCGGCAGCAGCGCTTCCCGTACCCGGAGTTCGGCAGCGACGCGCTCACCGCCGTGTCCACGTACCTCGGCGTGAACGCCAAGGGCGCCAAGTCCGCCGCCCCCACCATCAAGCGCTGAACCAGGAGCCGGAATGAAGAAGACTCCCGTCACCATCGTCCTGTCGCTGCTGGCCGCCGCCACCGTCGTCGGCTGCGCCAACCTGCGCTCCGGCGCCGACGCCGACAAGCTCGCGGCCGACATGGTCCGCACGGCCTTCCGCTCGGAAGGCATCGCCAAGGTCGAACGCGTCACCGCGATCGACGAGACGCTGCAGGCCTGCAACGCCGCCGACGTCGCCGGCAAGCCGCTGGACCCCGCCGTGGCCAAGCGCCTGGAGGAAGCGAACCTCAAGACCGTCAAGTGGCCCAGCGACGGCAAGTTCCTCGGCGACTGGAAGGAAGGCGAGAAGATCGCCCAGAGCGGCCGCGGCCAGACCTGGACCGACTCCGCCACCCAGGCCAACGGCGGCAACTGCTACAACTGCCACCAGATCAGCAAGGAAGAGATCTCCTTCGGCACGATCGGCCCGAGCCTGCACAACTACGGCAAGCTGCGCGGCGTCTCCGACCCGAACAGCGCGGCGGCCAGGCCGATCGTGGAGTACACCTGGGGCAAGATCTGGAACGCCAAGGCCTACAACGCCTGTTCCAACATGCCGCGCTCCGGGCACATGGGCAACCTGAACGAACAGCAGATCCGCCACGTGATGGCGCTGCTGCTCGACCCGGCTTCGCCCGTCAACAAGTAAGTGCAACCACGCTGGGGAAGCGCGGTCTCCGTTGGCCCGGGTCCAACCCCGGGCCCTTTTTTTTCCGCATATATCAGTCGCTGCTAAATCATGAATCTCTCCAAGCGCGAGTTCCTGCAGGTGATGGGGGCCGCATCGGTGGCCGGGATGGGCCTGGGCCGCTGGGCCGATGCCGACGCGCAGACCGCGGCCAACGCGCTCTACGACGTGCCGCGCTTCGGCAACGTGTCGCTGCTGCACATGACGGACTGCCATGCGCAGTTGAAGCCGATCCACTTCCGCGAGCCGAGCGTCAACCTCGGCGTGGGCGACATGCAGGGGCGCCTGCCGCACCTGGTGGGCGAGCAGCTGCTGAAGCTGGCCAAGGTGCCGCCGGGCAGCGCCGAGGCGCACGCGCTCACCTACCTGGACTTCGAGAACGCCGCGCGCCGCTACGGCAAGGTGGGCGGCTTCGCGCACCTGGCCACGCTGGTCAAGCGCCTGCGGGCCAGCCGCCCCGGCGCGCTGCTGCTCGACGGCGGCGACACCTGGCAGGGCTCGGCCACCTCGCTGTGGACCAAGGGCCAGGACATGGTCGACGCCTGCAAGCTGCTGGGCGTGGACGTGATGACCGGCCACTGGGAATTCACGCTGGGCATGGAGCGCGTCAAGGAGATCGTGGAGAAGGACTTCGCGGGCAAGGTGGACTTCCTCGCGCAGAACATCAAGACCACGGACTTCGGCGACCCGGTGTTCAAGCCCTACGTGATCCGCGAGATCAACGGCGTGCCCGTGGCCATCATCGGCCAGGCCTTCCCGTACACGCCGATCGCCAACCCGCGCTACCTGGTGGCGGACTGGGAGTTCGGGATCCAGGACCAGAACATGCAGAAGGTGGTGGACGAGGCGCGCGCCAAGGGCGCGCAGGCCGTGGTCGTCCTCAGCCACAACGGCATGGACGTGGACCTGAAGATGGCCAGCCGCGTCACCGGCATCGACGCCATCCTGGGCGGCCACACGCACGACGGCATGCCGGTGGCCTCGATCGTCGCCAACAAGGGCGGCCAGACCATCGTGACCAATGCGGGATCCAACGGCAAGTTCCTGGCCGTGCTGGACTTCGACGTGAAGAACAGGAAGGTGATGGACTTCCGCTACCGGCTGCTGCCGGTGTTCGCCAACATGCTGCCGGCCGACCCGCAGATGGACGCGCTGATCAACAGAATCCGCGGCCCGTACGAGGCGAAGCTGGCCGAGAAGCTGGCCGTGACCGAAGGCACGCTGTATCGCCGCGGCAATTTCAACGGCTCGGGCGACCAGCTGCTGCTGGACGCGCTGATGGACGTGCAGGGCGCGGAGATCGCGTTCTCGCCCGGCTTCCGCTGGGGCACCTCGCTGCTGGCCGGCCAGGACATCACGCGCGAATGGCTGATGGACATGACGGCCACGACCTACTCGTACGCCACCGTCTCCACCATGAGCGGCGACATGCTCAAGACGGTGCTGGAGGACGTGGCCGACAACCTGTTCAACCCCGACCCGTACTACCAGCAGGGCGGCGACATGGTGCGCGTGGGCGGCCTGCAGTACACGATCAATCCGACGGCCGCGATGGGACGCCGCATCGAGGACATGCGCCTGAACGGCAAGCCGGTGGAAGCCTCGCGCAACTACAAGGTCGCGGGCTGGGCGCCGGTGGCGGAGGAAGCGGCGCGCGCCGGCAACAAGCCGGTGTGGGAGCTGGTGGAGCAGTGGCTCAAGGCGCGCGGCGGCAAGGTCAGCGCGCGCCGCGTGAACGTGCCGGCGATCTCGGGGGGCCTGCCCAATCCCGGTGTCGCGCAAGCGTGATGCCCTCCGGGGATCCTAGAATCCCCGCATGACTCCCGCCGAGCTGGCCACGCTGAACGCGCAGGTGCTGTGGGCCGCGTTCGGCATCGCCGCGGCCTTCGGGGCGCTGGTGCAACGCACCGGCTTCTGCACCATGGGGGCGGTGAGCGACGTCGTCGCCATGGGCGACTGGACGCGGCTGCGGCAATGGGCGCTCGCCGCCGCGGTCGCGACGCTGGGATTCGCGGTGCTGTCCGCCACCGGCGTGCTGCGCCCGCCGCAGACCCTCTATGCCTCCACGCGCTGGCTCTGGCTGTCGGCTCTGGCCGGCGGCGCGGTGTTCGGCTTCGGCATGGTGCTGTCCTCCGGCTGCGTGAGCAAGACGCTGGTGCGCGTGGGCGGCGGCAGCCTGAAGTCGCTGGTGGTGGCGCTGGTCACGGGCGTCACGGCCTTCGCCACCCTCAAGGGCGTGACGGCGGTGTGGCGCGTGGCGACCGTGGACCGCGTGGCGCTCGACCTCGGCGCGAATGCCGATGCGGCCACCCTGCTCGCGCGCTGGGCGGGGACCTCCGTTGCCGCCGCCGCGCTGGCCGCGGGCGGCATCGCCGGC
>JALHLO010000270.1:4233-5450 GCA_022844525.1 Ramlibacter sp. | reverse complement strand
CCGCCTGCGCGGCGGCAGCCCAGTCCAGCGCGCCCTGCAGCGACTGCAGGCGGTCGGCGACGATGGCCGCCTCGGGGCGGTACGGGGAGGGCAGGCGTTGGTGGTCGGCGGGCATGGCGTGCAGTGTGGAACGACTGCATGGTCCCTGGTGTTGCGACGAATGTTTCGCTAAAGTTGGCGGTGTTGGCGAAGGAAAATTCGGAGCATGGAGCAGATCACCCCGGAACTTGACCGCATCGACCTGCGGATCCTGCAGGTCCTGCAGGGCGACGGGCGCCTCTCCAACCTCAAGCTGGCCGAGGCGGTGTCGCTGTCGCCGACGGCGGTGCTGGCGCGGGTGCAGCGGCTCACGCGCGAGGGCTACATCCTGGGCTACGAGGCGCGGCTGGACCCGGTGAAGCTCGGCGCTGGCATGCTGGTCTTCGTCGAGGTGCTGCTGGACCGGACCACGCCCAATGTGTTCGAGGCCTTCAAGGCGGCCGTGCAGGTGCACCCGCAGATCCTCGAATGCCACATGGTCGCGGGCGGCTTCGACTACCTGCTCAAGACCCGCGCGGCGGACATGCGCGCCTACCGCGACTTCGCCGGCACCGTGCTGTGGCAACTGCCCGGCGTGCGGGAGACCCGCACCTACGCGGTCATGGAAGAAGTGAAAAGCACCACGCACCTGCCCCTGCGCGTGTAGCGCCGGCGCGCCATGCCTGCTGGGCAGCGCGCGGGGCGGCGGGCAGAATCCGGGGCTTCATCCATCGCGGGAGCCCCCATGCGCATCGCAGCCCTTCTCGTGTCGGCCCTGGCCACGGCCTCGTTCGCCGCCGGTGCCCAGGCCCTCAAGCCCGGCCTGTGGGAAATCAACAACAAGATGGACGCCGCGGGCCGGGGCGACCCGATGGCGGAACTGCACAAGCAGATGGCGCAGATGTCGCCGCAGCAGCGCAAGCAGATGGAAGCGGCGATGGCGCAGTCGGGCGTGAAGATGGCACCCGGCGCGGGCGGCGGCATGGCGATGCAGATGTGCATGACCCGGGAGATGGTCGAGCGCAACGACGTGCCCATGCAGGAAGGCTGCCGCACCACCGTGAACCAGCGCAGCGGCAACACCCAGAAGTTCGCCTTCACCTGCAGCAACCCGCCTTCGAGCGGCGAGGGCCAGGTCACCTATGCGGGCCCGGAGGCCTACAGCACGAAGATGACGATGAAGACCGTCGCGCAGGGCC
>JALHLO010000270.1:0-4223 GCA_022844525.1 Ramlibacter sp. | reverse complement strand
CACCGAGACCACCACGATGGAGGCGAACGGGAGGTGGCTGAAGGCGGATTGCGGGAACGTGAAGCCGATGGCGCCGCCGAAGAAGTAAGCCACCGTCATCCCGCCTCCGCGGGGCGGACAGGTTCAGCCCTTGGCCGGCCGCGCCCCGAAGATCGCCGTCCCCACCCGCACCATCGTGCTGCCGGCGTGGATCGCCGCTTCCAGGTCGTCGGTCATCCCCATCGACAGCGTGTCCAGCGGCACCCCGGCGGCGCGCAGCTCGTCGAACAGCGCCCGCGCCTTGCGGTGCACCGCCAGCTGCGCGGCGAAGTCGGCCGCCGGCTCGGGGATCGTCATCAGCCCGCGCAGCACCAGCCGCGGCAGCCGCATCAGCTCGCGCGCCAGCGCCAGCGCCTCGGCCGGTGCCACGCCCGCCTTGCTCGCGGCGCCGTCGATGTTCACCTGGATGCACACCTGCAGCGGCGGCAGCTCCGGCGGGCGCTGCTCGGACAGGCGCTGCGCGATCTTCAGCCGGTCCACCGTGTGCGCCCACGCGAAGTGCTGCGCGACCAGCCGCGTCTTGTTGCTCTGGATCGGGCCGATGCAGTGCCATTGCAGCGGCAGGTCCGCCAGCAGCGCCTGCTTCTCCACCGCTTCCTGGATGTAGTTCTCCCCGAAGGCCGTCTCGCCGGCGGCGAAGGCCTCGCGGACGGCCTCGGGGCCGAAGGTCTTGGACACGGGAAGCAGCGTGACTTCGTTCACGTCGCGTTGCGCGGCCGCGCAGGCCGCCGCGATCCGCCCGTGCACGCTATGGAGCTTGTGTGCAATCGTCGTCATAATGGGCCGGCCACCCCGGGCGTCGTGCCGCCGTTGGTGAGGACCATAAAGAAGAGGGATTCGTGGATATTACCCAGCTGCTCGCATTCAGCGTGAAGAACAAGGCGTCGGACCTGCACCTGTCGGCCGGCCTGCCGCCCATGATCCGCGTGCACGGCGACGTGCGCCGCATCAACATCGACCCCATGGACCACAAGCAGGTGCACGCCATGGTGTACGACATCATGAACGACACGCAGCGCAAGGCCTACGAGGAGTTCCTGGAGTGCGACTTCTCGTTCGAGATCGAGGGACTCGCGCGCTTCCGCGTCAACGCCTTCAACCAGAACCGGGGCGCCGGCGCCGTGTTCCGGACGATTCCGTCCAAGATCCTCACGCTGGAACAGCTCAACGCGCCCAAGATCTTCCAGGACCTGGCGCTCAAGCCGCGCGGCATGGTGCTGGTGACCGGCCCCACGGGTTCGGGCAAGTCCACCACCCTGGCGGCCATGGTGAACCACCTGAACGAGACCGAGTACGGCCACATCCTGACGGTGGAAGACCCGATCGAATTCGTGCACGAGTCCAAGAAGTGCCTGGTGAACCAGCGCGAAGTGGGCCCGATGACGCTGTCCTTCGCCAACGCGCTGCGCTCGGCGCTGCGCGAGGACCCGGACTGTATTCTGGTGGGCGAAATGCGTGACCTGGAAACGATCCGCCTGGCGATGACGGCGGCGGAAACCGGCCACCTGGTGTTCGGCACGCTGCACACGTCGAGCGCCGCCAAGACCATCGACCGGATCATCGACGTGTTCCCCGCCGACGAAAAGGAAATGGTCCGCGCCATGCTGTCGGAGTCGCTGCAGGCGGTGATCTCGCAGACCCTGTGCAAGACCAAGGACGGCGCCGGCCGGGTGGCGGCGCACGAGATCATGATCGGCACCTCGGCCATCCGCAACCTGATCCGCGAGGCCAAGGTGGCGCAGATGTATTCCGCCATCCAGACTGGCAACTCGGTCGGCATGCAGACGCTGGACCAGAACCTCACCGAGCTGGTCAAGCGCAACCAGATCAGCGCCGCCGAGGCCCGCGGCAAGGCGAAGATCCCCGAGAACTTCCCCGGATAAGGAGCCGCGACCATGGAACGCGACCAGGCAACAAAGTTCATCAACGACCTGCTGAAGCTGATGGTGGGCCGCAACGGCTCCGACCTCTTCATCACGGCCGACTTCCCCCCGGCGATCAAGGTCGACGGCAAGGTGACCAAGGTGTCGCCGCAGCCGCTCAATGCCGCGCACACGCTGGCACTGGCGCGTTCGATCATGAACGACAAGCAGGCGGCGGAGTTCGAGCGCACCAAGGAGTGCAACTTCGCGATCTCGCCCCCGGGCGTGGGGCGCTTCCGCGTCAACGCGTTCGTGCAGCAGGCCAAGGTCGGCATGGTGCTGCGGGTGATCCCGCAGATCCTGCCCACCATCGACGGGCTGGGCGTGCCGCAGGTGCTCAAGGAAGTGGTGATGTCCAAGCGCGGCCTGGTCATCCTGGTGGGCGCCACCGGCTCGGGCAAGTCGACCACGCTGGCGGCCATGGTCGACTGGCGCAACGAGCAGAGCTACGGCCACATCATCACCATCGAGGACCCGGTGGAATTCGTGCACCCGCACAAGAACTGCGTGGTCACGCAGCGCGAAGTGGGGCTGGACACCGACAGCTGGGAAGCCGCGCTGAAGAACACGCTGCGCCAGGCGCCCGACGTGATCCTGATGGGCGAGATCCGCGACCGCGAGACCATGGAACACGCGATCGCCTTCGCCGAGACGGGCCACCTGTGCATGGCCACGCTGCACGCCAACAGCACCAACCAGGCGCTGGACCGCGTGATCAACTTCTTCCCCGAAGAGCGGCGTCCCCAGCTGCTGATGGACCTGTCGCTGAACCTGAAGTCCTTCGTGTCGCAGCGCCTGATCCCCAAGCAGGACGGCAAGGGCCGCGCGGCCGCGGTGGAAATCCTGCTGAACACCCCGCTGATCTCCGACCTGATCTTCAAGGGCGAAGTGTCCGAGGTGAAGGAGATCATGAAGAAGAGCCGCAACCTGGGCATGCAGACCTTCGACCAGGCGCTGTTCGACCTCTACGAGAACAACATGATCACCTACGAGGACGCCCTGCGCAACGCCGACTCGGTGAACGACCTGCGGCTGCAGATCAAGCTGAATTCGCAGCGCGCGAAGTCGCAGGATCTTTCCGCGGGCACGGAGCACCTGGCCATCGTGTAGCCGCCAACCCCGCGCAGGCGGGACCCGCGGCTTCCCGGACAGCGGCCCCGCGGGGCCGCTTTTCCTTTGGACGCCCTGGATTCCCGCCTCCGCGGGAGTGACGCCGCCACCCTAGAATCGCCCTTCGATCAACGGAGGACGCATGGCCAGCACCAACCCCAAGACTTACGAATCCACCCCCTCCCGCAAGGTCGCCTTCCTCGGCCTGGGCGTGATGGGCTTTCCCATGGCCGGGCACCTCGCGCTGGCCGGCCACCAGGTGACCGTCTACAACCGCAGCGCGGAAAAGCGCGAGGCCTGGCGCAAGGAGTTCAAGGGCAACGCGGCGGCGACGCCGCGCGAGGCCGCCGCGGGCTGCGAGCTGGTCTTCTGCTGCGTCGGCAACGACGCCGACCTGCGCTCGGTGGTGCTGGGCGAGCAGGGCGCCTTCGCCGGCATGAAGCCGGGCGCGATCCTCGTCGACCACACGACCGCTTCGGCCGACGTGGCGCGCGAACTCGCCGGCGCAGCGAAGCAGCGCGGCCTGCAGTTCGTCGATGCGCCGGTGTCCGGCGGCCAGGCCGGCGCCCAGAACGGCATGCTGACCGTGATGTGCGGCGGCGAGCAGGCGGCCTTCGACGCCGCCAGGCCGGTGGCGATGGCGTTCTCGCGCGCCTTCACGCTGCTGGGCGCCAGCGGCTCCGGCCAGCTGGCCAAGATGGTCAACCAGGTGGCGATCGCGGGCCTGGTCCAGGGCCTGTCGGAAGCCATCGCCTTCGGCATGAAGGCCGGCCTCGACATGGAGCAGGTGCTGGAAGTGATCGGCAAGGGCGCGGCACAGAGCTGGCAGATGGACAACCGCGGCAAGACCATGATCGCCGACAAGTTCGAGTTCGGCTTCGCGGTCGACTGGATGCGCAAGGACCTCGGCCTGGTGCTCGACGAAGCCAAGCGTAACGGCGCCCGGCTGCCGGTCACCGCGCTGGTGGACCAGTTCTACGCCGACATCCAGGCCATGGGCGGCAGGCGCTGGGATACCTCCAGCCTGATCAAGCGGCTGAAATGACAAGGGCCGCTCGCGCGGCCCTGGGTTGCTGCTGCTAGCGCACCGGTGTCGCCACCGCGCCGCCGCCAGCCGGTGGCGCCTCGGCGGGGGCCGTGCCCGCGGCGGGC
>JALHLO010000269.1 GCA_022844525.1 Ramlibacter sp. | reverse complement strand
TCCCCAGTTCCACCGTCACCGGCGCGTGGTCGCTCGGCTGCTTCCACTTCCTCGGCACGCGGTCGATGCTGCATCCCCTCACGACCGGCTTGACCGCCTCGCTCACCAGGATGTGGTCGATCCGCAGCCCGCGGTTCTTCTGGTAGCCCAGCATCCGGTAGTCCCACCAGCTGAAGCTCTTCTCCGGCTGCTCGAACAGGCGGAAGCTGTCCACCAGCCCCAGTTCCAGCAGCTGGCGGAAGTGGTCGCGTTCCTCGGTGGTGTGGTGGATCGTTTCCTTCAGCCCCACCGGGTCGAAGGAGTCGCGGTCCTCCGGCGCGATGTTGAAATCGCCCAGCAGCACCAGGCGCGGGTGGTGCGCCAGCTCCTCGCGCACGTAGTCGCGCAGGCCCCGCAGCCACGACATCTTGTAGTCGAACTTGTCCGTGCCCGGTGCCTGGCCGTTGACGAAGTAGCCGTTGACCAGCCGCAGTTCGCCCGCCGGCGTGTCCAGCGTCACCGACAGCAGCCGGGAGTTGTCGTCCTCGAAGCCGACGATGTTCTTCACCGCGTCGCGCACCGGCAGGCGGCTCAGCACCGCCACGCCGTTGTAGGTCTTCTGCCCGAACACGGCGCAGTGCGCGTAGCCGGCCGCGCGCAGCGCGTCCAGCGGGAACTTGTCGTCGGTGAGCTTCAGTTCCTGGAGGCACAGCACGTCGACCGGGTTGGCGGCCGTCCAGTCCAGGACGTGCTGCAGGCGGGCAGCCAGTGAATTGACGTTCCAGGTCGCGATCTTCAAGGTGTCTTCCTCCGGGCGCCGATCCTACCTGCAGGCATGGCCTGCGTTTGCCCCGGGGATGGCGTGAAAGGGGAGGGGTCGGCCGAATGGGGTACGTGCAAGCCGGCATCGCCGCCTAGATTTCCGGCCACCACCGACCGGAGGAACCATGCGGCACGAGATCAGGGGCAGGGTCGTCGACTCGTTCACGAGCGACCCCATGGGTGGCGTGCGCGTCGAGGCCTGGGACGACGACCTGCTGGTCGACGATTACCTGGGTTCGGCCACCACCCGCAGCGACGGCACCTTCTCCATCACCTTCGACGAGGCAGCCTTCCGCGACCTGTTCGACCAGTGGCCCGACCTGTACTTCAAGGTGTGGTGCCGCAACGAGCTGCTCGCGTCCACGCGCAACGACGTGCTGTGGAACGTGAAGACGGCGCAGGTCGGCGTGGAGATCAAGGCGCGGCACCCGGCGCCGGTCGACTGCGGCGAGCGGCACATCTACCTGAAGATCGAGCGGATCGAGCCCTACAGCCCGGTCAGGCCGCAGGACAAGGTGGCGCCGCCGGTGCAGTACGGGCGCGACTGCATGCGCAACCACGGGCACGAGGACGGGCTGATCCCGCAGGCGGAGATCGACGCGCGCTCGCTGACGGCCGTGGTGTACCGCGAATACCTCGACTCGGGCTACCTGGTGCCCAAGCCGGACAAGCTGATCGCGGCCGACGTCAACGAGCCGGCCTACACGCACCGCGTGCCCGGCACGGTGATCTACACCCGGCCCTGCCAGCGCCTGAAGATCCACGTCTGGAACACCGACGACGTGCCGCACTCCCTGCACGTGCACGGGCTGCGCTACGGCATCGACTCCGACGGCTCCTGGCCGTTCGGCACCGAGGCGGCGCACCACGGCGGCCGCTCCGACGCGATCTGTCCCGGGCACACCTGGACCTACACCTTCGACGTGCCGGACAACGCGCTCGGTGCCTGGCCCTTCCACGACCACACGCACCACGACCACATGAAGATCGAGCAGGGCCTGTTCGGCGGCATCGTCGTGCTGGGCGCCTGCGACCGGCCGCCGCGGCGCTTCCATTTCCCGTGGAAGCTGCTGCACCCGGTCTACGCCGACATCGAGCGGCACGAGAAGCTGCCTCTGCTGCGCGACCGCAAGCTGCCGCAGGAGCTGGAGTTCGACGAGGAAACGATCCTGGAGCTCGCACCGCACATCCACCTGCGGCGGCTGAAGCCCGCGACGCGGCAGCTGCTGCGGCAGCACCTCGACTTCCTGGAGGAGTTCGCCGTGCGCGAGCTCGCGCTGCCCCGCCGCTTCGTCAACACCGACCACGTGCCGGTGTTCTTCCACCTGATGTCCAACCCGGACGGCCGGCCGGTGTTCGACACCGAGGACATCGAGGAACTGGGCGGCGAGGCCGAGATCACCTTCGACACCGCCGGCGACTTCGACTACTTCTGCCGCCACCACCCGGAGATGACGGGCACGGTGCACGTCGTGCCGGGCGGCCCCGACCCGGTGACGGTGACGATCGTGGGCGGGCCGCCGATGGCGTTCAGCCCGGCAGAAGCGACGGTGGGCGTGGGCGGCAAGGTGCGCTGGATCAACAACAGCATCTTCCACCACACGGCCACCTCCACGGACGGGGCGACCATGCCCACCCACTGCATCAACGGCCGCGGCTTCGCCGGCAACACGCCGACCATCGTCGGCCGCAGCGGGCAGCGCATCCGCTGGTACGTGTTCAACCTCGACACCAGCGAAACCTGGCACAACTTCCATCCGCATGCCATGCGCTGGAAGTTCGGCGGCGAGGCCATCGACATCCGGAGCATGGGGCCGGCCGAGTCCTTCGTCGTCGAGGCCGAGATCCCGCCCGTGCTGCTGCTGACCGCGCAGGAGGAGGAGGCGCAGGATCCCGCCAGGCGCCCGCCCGGGGCGACGCTGCGCCACCTGAAGGGCGAGTTCATGTTCCATTGCCACGTGCACCACCACATGGCCAACGGCATGCTGGGCCTGGTGCGCGCGCGGCAGAGCCTGTGGCTCACCGACGACATGGCGCACGAGATCAGCCATCGCACCGGGCTGCCGCTGGACGACGGCAGCAACGCCTGTCCGCTCGTCGATCCGCACCCCTGCCACGGGCACGGCGGCGGCCGCTGGGAGGAAGTGGCCGGCGCGCCCGGGGTGACCTTCATGCACTCGGTGCTGCTGCCCGGCACGCAGCGCGTGCTGTACTGGGGCTACACGCGTGCCGACCAGTCGCGCGTGTGGGACTACTCCACGCCCGCGGGCAGCTACCTGCTGCCGGCCAACCAGCCGGCCGACTCGCCCGGGCTCGACGCCTCCACCTCGGACTTGTGGTCGGCCGAGCACACGGTGCTCGACACCGCGGCCGGCACGGTGCTGGTACACGGCGGCTTCTCGCCGGACAAGGCCTTCGCCTTCGACCCGGCCACGCTGACCTGGACGCGCGTGGGCGACACCGCGGAGAACCGCTTCTATTCGACCACGCTGACGCTCGCGGACGGCAGCGCCGTCACGCTCTACGGCCCGAGCGCCAAGAACTTCGAGCGCTACACCCACGGCGTGGGCTGGGCGGCACCGGTGGGCTTCGCGGCATCCATGAACCACCACCAGTTCTATCCGTGGACCTACCTGCTGCCGGACGGCCGCCTGTTCATCGCCGGACCGCACGCGCCCACCCATCGCGTCGACCTCGCCGCCCCGCTGGCGCCGCAGGCCTTCGCCACCATCGCCGGCGAGCGCAGCACCGGCGGCGAAAAGGGCTCGTCCGTCCTGTTCATCCTGCGTCCGCCCGGGTACGAGCCGGTGGCCTGCATCATGGGCGGCAACCCGGTGCCGGCCCGGTCGTCGGCCGAGACCATCGACCTGTCCGCCGCGGCGCCGGCGTGGACCGCGTTGCCCGACCTGAACGAGCCGCGCGCCGAGCAGTTCACCGCCACGCTGCTGCCGGACGGCCGCGTCTTCATCGCCGGCGGCATCAGCGGCGGCGCGGACGGGGGCGTCTGCGAGATCTTCGACCCGCGCAATCCGGGTGCGGGCTGGGTGATCGGCCCGCCGATGAAATACGCGCGCACCTACCACTCCTCGTTCATCCTGCTGGCCGACGGCAGCGTGCTCGCCGGCGGCGACCCGCAGGCGGGCGGCGCGCCGACGCCGCACGAGCGCTTCTTCCCGGACTACTTCGACCAGCCGAGGCCGGGGATCGCCAACGCGCCGGCGACGGTGAACTACGGTGCGAGCTTCGCGATCGACACGCCGGACGCCGCCGGCATCACCGAGGTCGTGCTGCTGCGTTCGGGCGCCGTCACGCACGGCTTCAACATGTCGCAGCGCGGTCTGGAGCTGGCGATCAGCGGCGTGGCGGCGGGCAGCGTCACCGTGGACATGCCGGCGAACGCGAACCTGGCTCCGCCCGGCTGGTACCTGCTGTTCATCCTGGACGCCAGCCGCGTGCCGTCGCGCGGCCGCTGGGTGAGGGTGACGGCCTGAAGGCCCCCGGCGGGCGGCTCGCCCGCTCCCTGGGTCCTCAGACGTGCAGCATCGCCAGCACGCCGATCCCCAGCCCGATCGCGCCCACGGCGAACATCCCCATCTCCAGCCACTTCTTCTTCGTCATGAGGGCGATGGCCGCCAGGGCGATCGACACCTGCAGCGCGGTGGTGGCCTGCGCCCAGCGATGGTGCAGCTGCATCTGCTCGTCGCTCTTGCGGTCCCAGTCCTTCGCCTCGGCCTCGATCTTCTCCGCCGTGCCCTGGATCTCCTTCTTTTCCTTCTCGTAGCGGTCGATCTTGGCCTCGTAGCGGGCGCGGTCGGCCGGGTTCGGGGCCAGGTCGCGCGAGACTTCGGCCAGCGACTGCTTGGTCGACCTGGCCTGGAAGTAGTTCCACTGGTTGGACGCTTCGGTCTTGCGGATCGCCGCGTTGTTCCTGTACTGGCCGGCGTTGGCCTGCGTGGCCCCGACCATGTAGGCGAAGATGGCGCCGACGGTGGCGATCACCGCCGTGAACAGCGCGATCTGGTTGGTCATGCTGCCGCCGGCCAGGCCCTGTGGGCGTGGTCGCCGTGCGCCGCGTGCTGCGTCGCGTGTTCCAGTTCATGGTCGTGCGGGCCATGGACGTGGAAGGTTCCGCCGGACATGCTTTCTCCTGGAGCTTTCGATGTGCGGCGGTTCTAGACAGCCGGGCGGAACGCCCTCCTTAATCTCCAGTTAATCTGCCGCTCCCACCATCCGCTGCGACGCGTCCGAACAACGCGCTTTCAGGAGGAGTTGGGAATGGCATTGCTCACCGCTTCGCGCGGCATCCGGCAGGAGAGCCCCGGCCGCAAGTCCGGCGAGGGCACCGCGCTCAGGCTGCACCTGCCCGCGGACCCGCAGCGTGCCGAAGTCGAGGACTTCATCCGCGCGGTCTACCACCGCCACTACGGCGCCAGCGTGCGCGAGTTCACGCCGATGCTCGTGAGCCTGGCCGATGCCGACGGGCAGGTCATCGCGGCGGCCGGCTACCGCGGCGCCGCCGCCGGCGCGCTGTTCCTGGAACATTACCTCCGCGAGCCGGTGGAAGACGAACTCGCCTGGCACGCCGGCCGCAGCCTGGCGCGCCGCGAGATCGTGGAGATCGGCCACCTGGCGGCCAGCCGGCCGGGCGCGGGGCGGCGGCTCATGCTGCTGCTGGGCCC
>JALHLO010000268.1 GCA_022844525.1 Ramlibacter sp. | reverse complement strand
GCCTGCGGGCTCACCACGACCTACGGGGCACGCTGTAGGTCGTGGTGAGCCCGCAGGCGAACCGCGACACCTTGGCGCTCACCGCCGCGCGTACAACTCCTCGATCTGCTGCGCGAACCGCGTCTCCAGCTGTCTGCGCCGCAGCTTCATCGTCGGCGTGATCAGTCCGCTGTCCGTTGTCCAGGGCTCCAGCGTCAGCCACACCTGGCGCACCCGCGCATAGGACGGGAAGGGCGACAGGCGCGGCTCGAGCCGCTGCAGCACCGCCTCCTTCGCCTGCGCAGCCCGCAAGGATTCGTCGGCCCGCGGGTCCAGGTCCAGCGACAGCGCCAGCTTGTTCCACTCGTCCCGGTTCAGCACCGCCAGCGCCGACACGAAGGGCCGGCCCTCGCCGATCACCATCACCTGCTCGAACAGCGGGTCCTCGCCGATCGCCAGCTCCACGTCCGCCGGCGGCACCTTCTCCCCGGTGGAGGTGACCAGGATGTCCTTGATGCGCCCGACGATGTGGACGTGCCCCGCCGCGTCGATCTCGCCGATGTCGCCCGTGTGCAGCCAGCCCTCGGCGTCCACCGTTTCGGCCGTCTTGGCCGGATCCTGCCAGTAGCCCTGCATCACGATGGCGCCGCGCACCAGCAGCTCGCTGGCCGCGCCCAGCTTCACCTCCACGCCGGGCAGGGGCAGGCCGACCGACTCGGGGATGTTGTCCTCCATCCGGTTGGCGGACACCACGGGCGAGGCTTCGGTGAGGCCGTAGCCCTGCAGGATGGGCAGGCCCAGGCCGATGAAGCAGTGCATCAGCTTCTTCGAGGCGGGCGCGCCCCCCGAGACGGCGATGCGCAGCCGCCCGCCCAGGCGTTCCAGCAGCTTGTCGGCCACCATGTGCCGCAGCAGCGGCCACATCATCTCGGCCACCGGCCCGGGCGCCTCGCCGCGGTGCTGCGCCGCCTCGAAGCGCTGCCAGCCCGCCTTTTCCGCCCACTCGAACAGCTGGCGCGCGGGCGTGCCCCTGGCCTCCAGCCCCTGCTGGATCTTGGCGTAGATGCGCTCGTAGATGCGCGGCACCGACACCAGCACGGTCGGGCGGATGGTCGTCAGGTCCTCGGCGAGGTCCTGCACCGAACGCGCGAAGGCGACGGCGCTACCGGTGGCCACCGGCGCGTAGTAGCCCACCGTGCGCTCCAGCGCGTGCGACAGCGGCAGGAAGGACAGGAACAGGTCCTCGCGGTACACCTTCACGGTCTGCAGCACCGCGTCGACGTCGGCCAGGATGTTGCGGTGCGACAGCATCACGCCCTTGGGCTTGCCCGTGGTGCCGGAGGTGTAGACGATGGTCGCCAGCGCGTCCGCGTCGCCGCCGGAGCGCGTCTGCGCTTCGGGCGCGCCAGCCAGCCAGGCGTCGACGTTGCGCAGGATGCCGCCCGTGTCGTCCGCGCCGGCCGCGGCGCACTGGAGCACCCGGGACAGCTGCGGCAGTTGCGGCGCGAAGGGCGCCAGCGCGCGCCAGTGCTGCGCCTCGCCCACCAGCAGCACGCGGGCACCGCAGTTGCCCAGGATGTAGGCGATGTTTTCCGCGTTGTCGGTGGCGTACAGCGGCACCACGACCAGCCCGAGCGACTGCGCCGCCTGGTCGAAGCAGACCCATTCCACGCAGTTGCGCAGCATGACGGCCACGCGGGAGCCCGGCGGCAGGGACTCGCGCGCCAGCGCGCCGCGCCAGCGCCGCACCAGCGCGTGCATGTCGCCCCAGGTGTAGCTGCGCCAGCTGCCCATGGCGGGCGAGAACTGCCGGTAGGCCTCCGCGTGCGGGGAGCGCTGGCAGCGGCGCTCGAACAGGGCGGGCAGGGTCCAGGCCTCGGCGAACGGGATCGTGTCGAGGGTGGCGGGGGCGGACGGTTCCGGCATGGCGGTCTCCTGGCGCGGCGGGCGGTCTCGAGGCTCCATGCAGTATTGGCGCGGCGGCGCCGGGCGCGCTGAGGCAGATCAAGATCAGGCGCTGCCGGGGCGCCTGCTCGGCTATGCTGTGCGCCGCAGGAGGTGCGATGGCCTTGTTTTCCCAGGACGCCCTGAACCCCGGCGTGCGCAAGCGCGAGGTGTTCGGCTGGGCGATGTACGACTTCGCCAACTCCGGCTACACCACGGTGGTCATCACCGCGGTGTTCGCCGCCTACTTCGTCGGCGGCATCGCGCAGAAGGCGGAATGGGCGACCTTCGCCTGGACGCTGGCCCTGAGCATCTCGTATGCGATCGTGATGCTGACCATGCCCAGCATCGGCGCCTACGCCGACCTGCGCGCGGCCAAGAAGCGGCTGTTGATGGTCATCACCGCCGGCTGCGTGGTGAGCACCGCGGCACTGGCGCTCGCCAGGCCCGGCGCGGTGGTCACGGCCATGCTGCTGGTCATCGTCTCCAACGTGTTCTACAGCTGGGGCGAATCGCTCACCGCGGCCTTCCTGCCGGAACTGGCCCACCCGAATTCGCTGGGCAAGGTCAGTGGCTGGGGCTGGGGCTTCGGCTACTTCGGCGGCATGCTGGCGCTGGGCATCTGCCTGGGCTACGTGCTGTGGGCCCAGGGCAAGGGCATTCCGGCCTCGGACTTCGTGCCGGTCACGATGCTGATCACGGCGGTGCTCTATGGGGGCGCCTCGCTGGTCACCTTCCGGCTGCTGCGCGAGCGCGCGCAGCCGAACCCGCGCGCGCTGCAGCAAGGCGGCCTGCGCGCTTCGCTGCAGCAGCTGCAGCGCACCTTCGCGCAGGCGCGCCGCTACCGCGACTTCATGTGGCTGCTGGCGTGCGCGGTGTTCTACCAGGGCGGCGTGGCGGTGGCGATCACGCTGGCCGCGATCTATGCGGAAAGCGTGATCGGCTTCCAGCCGCAGGAAACCATGGTGCTGATCTTCGTGCTGAACCTCGCGGCCGCCGCCGGCGCCTTCGCCTGGGGCTACCTGCAGGACCGCATCGGCCACAAGATCGCCCTGGGCAGCACGCTGCTGGGGTGGATCGCCACCTGCGTCATCGCGGCGCTGTCGGCCACCAAGGGCCAGTTCTGGTGGGCCGCCGCCATCGCGGGGCTGTGCATGGGATCGAGCCAGTCGGCCGGGCGCGCCATGGCGGGCATGTTCGCGCCGCCGCGGCAGCTGGCCGAGTTCTACGGCCTGTGGACCTTCGCGGTGCGGCTTTCCAGCATCGTGGGGCCGCTGACCTACGGCGCCATCACCTGGGCCACCGGCGGCAACCAGCGCATGGCGATCATGTCGACGGCGGCGATGTTCGTGGTGGGGCTGGTGCTGCTCACCAAGATCGATGTGGAGCGGGGGCGGGCGGCCGCGGTGGCGTAGCGGGCGTTGTCGCGGTTCGGCGCTGCGCGCGCTCACCACGACCTACAGGACACGCACCCCCGGTAGGTCGTGGTGAGCCCGCAGGCGAACCGCGGCACCGTCGCCGAATTCCAGCCGGTAGGTCGTGGTGAGCCCGCGGGCGAACCGCGACGCTTGCGGCGCCTACAGCGACAGCCACCGCGACGCCGCGGTCTTCAGCGCCTCCGCATCGCCAGTGGTCTGGAACCGCACCGTCCCCTGCCCGGACGGATTCAACAACCCCATCTCCTCCAGCAACCTGCGCGTCTGCCTTGCCACCGGCTGCCCCGTCTCCACCAGCTGCACGTCCGGGCCGAGCAGCTCGCGGAAGACGCCGGCGGCGAAGGGATAGTGCGTGCAACCCAGCACCAGCGTGTCGATCTCGCCCGGCGCGGTGCCGAAGCAGCAGGCCTCGCGCGTGTACCGCCGGCACAGCTCGCGCACCAGCGGCTGGTCGTCGTTCTCGATGGCCGCGGCCAGCCCGTCGCAGGGCACCAGCTGGAACTCGGCCTGGTCCTCCAGCGAGTCGCGCAATGCCTTGAACTTCGCGCTGGACAGGGTGCCGCGCGTGGCGAGCACCGCGACGTGGCCGGTCTTCGTCAGCGCCACCGCCGGCTTGAGCGCCGGCTCGACGCCGACCACGGGAAGGTCGGTGTGTTTCGCCCGCACCAGGTGCACCGCCGCGGCGGTGGCCGTGTTGCAGGCGATCACCAGGCCCTTGATGCGGTGCTGCTCCAGCAGGTCGACGGCGATGGCCAGCGAGCGGCCGGAGACGAACTCCTCGCCCTTCTCGCCATAAGGCGCGTGCCCCGCGTCGGAGAAATAGACGAAGTCTTCCCGGGGCAGCTCGGCGCGCAGGGCCCGCAGGATGCTGAGCCCGCCGACGCCGCTGTCAAAAACGCCGATGGGGCGGTCACGGTCCATGCCGTGACTCTACCGGGCCGGCGCCAGCGCCGCGCCAGACAAGTTCAGGCCGCCGCGACAGGAATCTTCTTGAACTCGCCGGTCGCGATCTTCCTGCTCCACTCGGCCGGGCCGGTCGTGTGCACGCTGGTGCCCTGGGAGTCCACCGCCACCGTGACCGGCATGTCGACCACGTCGAACTCGTAGATCGCTTCCATGCCCAGGTCCTCGAAGCCGAGCACGCGCGACTTCCTGATCGCCTTGGACACGAGGTAGGCCGCGCCGCCCACGGCCATGAGGTAGGCCGCCTTGTGCTTGCGGATCGCCTCGATCGCCTCCGGGCCGCGCTCGGACTTGCCGATCATGCCGATCAGGCCGGTCTGCGCCAGCATCATGTCGGTGAACTTGTCCATGCGGGTGGAAGTGGTCGGGCCCGCGGGTCCCACGACCTCGTCGCGCACCGGATCGACCGGGCCGACGTAGTAGATGACGCGGTTGCGGAAGTCCACCGGCAGCGGCTCGCCCCTGGCCAGCATGTCCTGGATGCGCTTGTGCGCGGCATCGCGGCCGGTGAGCATCCTGCCGTTGAGCAGCAGGGTCTGGCCCGCCTTCCAGGTGGCGATCTCTTCCTTGCCCAGGGTGTTGAGGTCCACCCGCTTGCTCTTCTGCGTGTCGGGCGCCCAGTCGATCTTCGGCCACAGGTCCAGGCTCGGCGGGTCGATGTAGGCGGGGCCGGAACCATCCAGCTCGAAATGCGCGTGGCGCGTGGCGGCGCAGTTCGGGATCATGGCGACCGGCTTGCCCGCGGCGTGGCACGGGAAGGTCTTGATCTTGATGTCCAGCACGGTGGTGAGGCCGCCCAGGCCCTGCGCGCCGATGCCCAGCGCGTTGACCTTCTCGAACAATTCGAGCCGCATTTCTTCCAGCTTCGACAGCTGCTCGCCGCGGGACGACTTGGCCTGCAGCTCGTACATGTCGATGTCTTCCATCAGCGCTTCCTTGGCCAGCAGCACCGCCTTTTCCGCGGTGCCGCCGATGCCGATGCCCAGCATGCCGGGCGGGCACCAGCCGGCGCCCATGGTGGGCACGGTCTTGAGCACCCAGTCGACGATGGAGTCGCTCGGGTTGAGCATGACCATCTTGCTCTTGTTCTCGCTGCCGCCGCCCTTGGCGGCGACGGTCACGTCCACCTTGTTGCCGGGGACCAGTTCGACGTTCACGACGGCGGGCGTGTTGTCCTTGGTGTTCTTGCGCTCGAACTGCGGGTC
>JALHLO010000267.1 GCA_022844525.1 Ramlibacter sp. | reverse complement strand
ACACGGCGGCTCCCGTAGGTCGGGGTGAGCGCGCAGCCGAACCTCGACACCCCATCATCGCATCGGCTGCACGGTCCGCAGGGCCTTGACCGCACCCTCGCCAATCGCCGCGCCGAAGCGCTTGGCCAGCTTCTCCGCCACGTTCTCGTGGCGCGTGTAGTCCACCAGTTCCTCGGCCTTGATCACCTCGCGGGCGACGAAGTCCAGGTTGCCGATCTGGTCGGCCAGGCCGAGTTCCACCGCCTGCTGCCCGGTCCAGAACAGGCCGGAGAACAGCTCCGGCATGTCCGCCTTCAGCCGCTTGCCGCGACCGGTCTTCACCACGTCGATGAACTGCTTGTGCACCACGTCCAGCATCTGCTGCGCGTGGATGCGGTGGCGCTCGGTCTGCGGGCTGAAGGGGTCCAGGAAGCCCTTGTTCTCGCCGGCGGTGAGCAGGCGGCGCTCCACCCCGATCTTGTCCATCAGGCCGGTGAAGCCCCAGCCTTCCATCAGCACGCCGATGCTGCCGACGATGCTGGCCTTGTCCACGAAGATGCGGTCGGCCGAGACGGCGATGTAGTACGCCGCGGAGGCGCAGGATTCCTCCACCACCGCCAGCAGCGGCTTCTTGTGCTTGGCCTTCAGGCGCCGCAGTTCGTCGTTGATGATGCCGGCCTGCACCGGGCTGCCGCCCGGCGAGTTGATCAGGAGCACCACACCTTGCGCGGCCGGGTCCTCGAAGGCGGCCTTGGCCGCCGCGATCACGAACTCCGCGCTGGATTCGCTGCCGGAGTCGATCTCGCCCTTGATCTCCACCACCGCGGTGTGCGGCGCCAGTTTCTCCGAGCTGACAGTGCCGCGCCCGGTAAGCACCCAGAAGAGGAAGAGGAAGAAGGCCAGCCAGGCCAGCCGCACGAAGGCGCGCCAGCGCCGCGCCGTCTTCTGTTCCTCCAGCGTGGCGAACAGCAGCTTCTCCATCGTGGCGCGCTCCCACCCGGGGGCGTCGCCGGCGCGCACCGCGGAAGCGGCGGCGGGGGGACGGCTGGGGGCAGGCGGTTCGGCCGGAGTGTCCGGCGGCAGGGTGTCGTTCATTGTCGGGAGCTCAGAAGGCCACGGGTTGCAGGTTCCAGGCAGTATGCCAGTGCACCACGCCCCCACGTTCGGTGAGCTTGATGCGCGTCAGGGAACCGCGGCAGGGGCCGCCGGCGCAGGCGCCAGTGTCGGGCTGGTAGGCCGCGCCGTGGGTGCCGCACAGCAGCCAGCGGCCGGTGTCGTCGAAGAAGCGGTTCGGCTGCCAGTCCATCTCCATCGCCACGTGCGTGCAGCGGTTCACGTAGGCGTGGACCTGTCCCTGGTAGCGGATCGCGAAGGCGCGGCAGGTCTGGCCGCCATGGACCACGTCGAAGGGCACGGCCAGGCCGCCGTCGGCGAGATCGCGCGAGTTGCACAGCGGAACCAGTTCCTCTTCGTCGCCCGGCGCGCTCATGCGTTCTCCAGCAGCCAGGCGTGCAACTCCTGCACCGAGTGCACGATGACGCGCGGCTGCAGCGCCTCGAAGCCCTCGTGGCTGTGGGCGCCGTAGCTCACCGCGACGCTGGCGCAGCCGGCGTTCAGCGCCATCTGCAGGTCGTGCGTGGTGTCGCCGATCATCAGGGTGCGTTCGGGCTCCGTCTCGAACTCGCGCATCAGCTCGTGCAGCATCAGCGGGTGCGGCTTGCCGGCCGTCTCGTCCGCGGTGCGCGAGCCGTCGAAGAGGCCCGCCAGCTGCACCGTCCGCAGCACTTCGTCCAGGCCGCGGCGCGACTTGCCGGTGGCCACCGCCAGCCGGTGCCGGCGCTCGCGCAGGTCGGCCAGCATGGGCAGCACGCCCTCGAACAGGCTCAGGTCGTCCTGGTGGTTGAGGTAGTGGCGGCGATAGGCGGCGCCCAGCTCCGCGTAGCGCTCGGGCGGAACGTCGGGCGCGGCATGGGCCAGCGCCTCCATCAGCCCCATGCCGATCACGTAGGCGGCGTCGCGGTCGTTCGGCACGGTGCCGCCGACGTCGGCCACCGCGCGCTGGATGCAGCGCACGATGATCGCGGTGGAATCGAACAGGGTGCCGTCCCAGTCAAAGGCGATCAGGTCGAATTGGCGCGGTCGGCTGGCGGGCATGGTCGGTGAATCCGTGCAGATCGGCGGGCAGCGGTGCCTGCAGCGCGATGCGCTCGCCGGTGGCGGGGTGGTCGAACTGTAACCGCCACGCGTGCAGGAACATGCGCTTCAAGCCCTGCCGCTGCAGGGCCTTGTTGAGGTCGAAGTCGCCGTACTTGTCGTCGCCCAGGATCGGGTGGCCGGCGCTGGCGAGGTGGACGCGGATCTGGTGGGTGCGGCCGGTCTTGATCGTCACTTCGAGCAAGGTCGCTTCGCGGGCGCCCCCACCCCCGCCCTCCCCCGGAGGGGGAGGGAGTGAGAGTCGTTCCGAGACCTTGACGAGGGTGATGGAGCGCATGCCGTCCGGGTCGTCCCTGGCGACCACCTTCACCCGGCGTTCGCCGTCGGCCTGCAGGTACTTGTGCAGCGGCTGGTCGATCACCTTCCTGTTCGCCGGCCAGGCGCCGACGACCAGCGCCAGGTAGGTCTTGCCGGTTTCGCGGTCGCGGAACTGGTCCTGCAGCTTCGTGAGGGCCGAGCGCTTCTTGGCCACCAGCAGGATGCCGGAGGTCTCCCGGTCCAGCCGGTGCACCAGTTCCAGGAACTTGGCGGCCGGCCGGGCCTGGCGCAGCTGCTCGATCACGCCGAAACTGACCCCGCTGCCGCCATGCACCGCCACACCGGCCGGCTTGTCGATCGCCAGCAGGTGTTCGTCCTCGAACAGGACGGGGAATTCGCGTCCCGGCGCCGGCTTGTCCGCCCGGGCCGCCACGCTGTCGGAGATGCGCACCGGCGGCAGCCGCACCACGTCGCCCTCCTCCACCCGGGTGTCGGCCGAGGCCCGGCCCTTGTTCACCCGCACCTCGCCGGAGCGGATGATCCGGTAGACGTGGGTCTTCGGCACGCCCTTGAGGACGCGGATGAGGAAATTGTCGAGACGCTGGCCCGCCGATTCCTCCCCCACCGTCAGAAATTGGACCGAGCCACTTGCGGGGGGCGGGCTGCCCCCTATAATCTGTTGCACCAGAGTTACGCCGTAAGTGGTTGATTTGGCTGGCAGTTTAGTCCACCCTCCCACCCGGCGCCCTGGCAGGTCGATGCCACTTGCACCGTACCGCGCAGATTCCGGGCCAAAGCCCGCCATGGCGCGCACGGTGCAGGCAGGGGCCGGCTCCTCGAAACACTAACGGAATAACGAGTCAGGCAGCCCGCGGCTGTCCGACGGATCAAAGCGAGACAACGGTGCTGATGGTTCTCCTCCTGGCTTTCTGGCGCTGGCTCCTGCCTGCGCCCGCCATGCAGGCCCCATGGCCCCTCTTCGGCGCCTTTCCCACCGCAGCACTTGCGGTGCAGCGCCGTCGCCTCCTCGCCCCCATCCCTGTGCCCTTGCGACGGTTGCTGAGCTAGCCAGCTCGGTACCCCGTCCGCACTCCGGCAGTTCCATCCCCGTTTCGAAGCGCCAGTCCGGTATCGAAGTTCGCGCACCCGCAGGGGGCGCGTTGAAACGTTGAAGGACTGCTATGAAGCGGATGCTGATCAACGCCACGCAGGCGGAAGAACGCCGGCTGGCGATCGTCGATGGACAGAAGCTCCTCGACTACGAGATCGAAATCGAGGGGCGCGAACAGCGCAAGGGCAACATCTACAAGGCGGTCGTGACGCGGGTCGAGCCCTCGCTCGAGGCCTGCTTCGTGGACTACGGCGAGGACCGCCACGGCTTCCTGCCGTTCAAGGAAATCTCCAAGCAGTACTTCGCGCCCGGCGTGTCCGTGTCGCAGGCACGGATCAACGAGGCGATCAAGGAAGGCCAGGAGCTGCTGGTCCAGGTCGAGAAGGAAGAGCGCGGCAACAAGGGCGCGGCGCTGACCACCTTCATCTCGCTGGCCGGCCGGTACGTGGTGCTCATGCCCAACAACCCGCGCGGCGGCGGCGTCAGCCGCCGCATCGAGGGCGACGACCGGGCCGAGCTCAAGGAGAACATGGACCAGCTGGAGTACCCCAACGGCATGTCCATCATCGCGCGCACCGCCGGCATCGGCCGCAGCGCGCCGGAACTGCAGTGGGACCTGAACTACCTGCTGAAGCTGTGGACCGCCATCGAGGGTGCGTCCAAGGGCGGCAAGGGCGCCTTCCTGATCTACCAGGAATCCAGCCTGGTGATCCGCGCCATTCGTGACTACTTCAATCACGACATCGGCGACATCCTGATCGACACCGACGACATCTACGAGCAGGCGCACCAGTTCATGGCGCACGTCATGCCCGAACATGCCGCCCGGGTGAAGCGCTACCGCGACGACGCGCCGCTGTTCAGCCGCTTCCAGATCGAGCACCAGATCGAGTCGGCCTACGCCCGCGAGGTGAAGCTGCCCTCCGGCGGCGTGGTGGTGATCGACCACACCGAGGCGCTGGTGTCCATCGACGTCAACTCGGCGCGCGCCATCAAGGGCGGCGACATCGAGGAAACCGCCACCCGCACCAACCTGGAAGCCGCCGACGAGGTGGCGCGCCAGATGCGCCTGCGCGACCTGGGCGGCCTGATCGTGATCGACTTCATCGACATGGAAGAGTCGAAGAACCGCCGGGAAGTGGAAAACCGCCTGCGCGACGCGCTGCGGCAGGACCGCGCCCGCGTGCAGTTCGGCTCGATCAGCAAGTTCGGCCTGATGGAGATGAGCCGCCAGCGCCTGCGCCCGGCTCTTTCCGAAGGCGCCTCCATCCCCTGCCCGCGCTGCGGCGGCCACGGCCACATCCGCGACACGGAAAGCTCGGCGCTGCAGATCCTGCGGATCATCCAGGAGGAGTCCATGAAGGACAGCACCGCCTCCGTGCTGGTGCAGGTGCCCGTGGACGTCGCCTCCTTCCTGCTGAACGAGAAGCGCACCGAGATCGCCAAGATCGAACTGAAGCAGCGCATCAGCGTGCTGATGATCCCGAACAAGACGCTGGAAACGCCGAACTACCGGCTCGAGCGCCTGAAGCACGACGACCCGCGCCTGGACAACATCAAGGCCAGCTACCACATGGCCGAGGAAGTCGAGGACCCGACCGGCGTGACGCGCCGCTCGCACGAGCGCACCAACAAGCAGGAGCCGGTGATCAAGGGCGTGCTGCCCGACCTGCCGGCGCCGATGCCCGTGCCCAAGCCGCCGGTGCAGGAACCGGTGGCCAAGGCCGCGCCCGCGCATGCGCCCGCTCCCGTGCGCACGCAGTCGCCGATGGTCACGCCCGCGCATGCGCCGGCCGAGAAGGGCTTCTTCTCCTGGCTCAAGAGCGCGTTCGGCCTGGCGCCCGCGGCGGAGCCGGCACGCGTTGCCGCACCGGTGGTGCAGGAAGCGAAGAAGGAAGAGCGCCGCGAAGGCCGGGGCGATGGCCGCGGCGAAGGCCGGCGTGCCGGCCGCCGCGGCGACGGCCGCGGCGACCGCGGCGGCCGT
>JALHLO010000266.1 GCA_022844525.1 Ramlibacter sp. | reverse complement strand
AGGCGCGGCGGCGGGTGCGCCAGCCGGCGCGGGGCCAGCGGCGCTCCACGGCACCGGCTTGACCGGAGCGTTCGGTTGCAGCTTCTGGAAACCGTCGACCATCACCTTCTCCCCGGGCTGCAGCCCCGAGAGAACGACCCACTGGCCGTTCTGCGAGCCGCCGATCTTCACGCTGCGCGGGCTCACCTTGCCGTCGGTCGCCACCACCATCACGCTGTCGCCCTGGGGCGAACGCGTCACCGCCTGCTGCGGCAGCAGCATGGCGTTGGCGGCCTTGGCCTGCTCCACGCGCACCCGCACGTACATGCCGGGCAGCAGCATCGCGCGCGGATTGGGGACTTCGGCGCGCAGGGTCACCTGGCCGGTGGCCTGGTCCACGCTCAGGTCGGCGAACAGCAGCTTGCCGGGCATGGTGTGCTCACTGCCGTCTTCCAGCAGCACGCGCACCTGGGCGCCTTCGGCGCCGGCGCGCTTGAGCCGCCCCTCGGCGAGCGCGCGGCGCAGGTTCATCACCTCGCCCACCGGCTGCTGGAAGTTGACGTACAGCGGGTCGATCTGCTGGACCACCGCCAGCGGCGTGGCCTCGCCCTGCCCCACCAGCGCGCCCTCGGTCACGAGGGAGCGGCCGATGCGCCCGGAGATCGGCGCCGTGACGGATGCGTAGCCCAGGTTGATCTCGCTGGTGCGCAGCGCGGCGCGGGCCGCCGCCACGTCGGCTTCCGCCGTCTTCTCGGCGGCGACGGCGTTGGCGTATTCCTGCTTGCTGATGGCATTGGCTTCCACCAGCGGGCGGTAGCGCTGCGCCAGCGCCGCGGCCTGGGCGTGGTTCGCCTGGGCCCTGGCCACCGCCGCCTGCGCGCTCGCGTTGGCGGCGGAGAGCTGGCCCGGGTCGATGCGGTACAGCACCTGGCCCGCGCGCACGTCGCTGCCTTCGCGGAACAGGCGCTGCTGCACGATGCCGGCGGCGCGCGCGCGCACCTGCGCCACGCGCGAAGGCTCGAGGCGGCCGGGCAGTTCGGTCACCAGGCCGACGTCACCGGTGGCGACCGTGACGACGCCGACTTCGGGCGGCGGTGGGGCCGCGCCCCCCTGCGGCGCGTTGCCGTCGCCCTGGCCGCAGGCGGCCAGCAGCAGCGGGAGGACGAGGAATGCGAGAGCCTGCGGCACGCGGACAGCCATGGATTTGCCTGTTATTGCTGTGAGAGGGAAACGCGGGGGCCCGTACCGCGGCCCTTTGCGCAAGGGGCGAAGTATACATACAGGTTTGAATGTATATTCGGGCACCGGCCTGCTTGACCCCACATGCCTCGCCGGTCTTTGCCCGCCACGAAACCCGCCCCATGGTCCGCCGCTCCAAGGAAGACGCCCTCGCCACCCGCAGCCACCTGCTGGATGCGGCCGAGCACGTCTTCCTGGCAAAGGGGGTCGCCGGGACCTCCCTGAACGACATCGCCGTGGCGGCCGGCACCACCCGCGGCGCGATCTACTGGCACTTCAAGGACAAGGCGGACCTGTTCAACGCGATGATGGACCGGGTCGCCATGCCCCTGCAACGCGCACTGTCTCTCGTGGACGAGGAGGCGCAGGGCGACCCCTTGCCGGACCTCAAGAAGGCGCTGCGCCAGGCCCTGCGGCAGACGGTGACCGACCCCCAGACGCAGCGCGTGTTCAAGGTGGCGACGCACATGGTGGAATACGTGGACAGCCTGTGCGCCGTGCGCGAGCGGCACCTGGAGACCCGCGAACTGTGGGTGCGGCGCTTCCGGCACGTGCTGGCCAAAAGCGCGGCCGCGCGCGGCCTGCGGCTGCCGCTGCCCTCGGCGGCGGCAGCGCACGGCCTGCACGCCCTGCTGGACGGGCTGGTGCAGAACTGGCTGCTGGACCCGCAGGAGTTCGACCTGGAGTCCACCGGCATGAAGGCCGTGGAGACCTACCTGCGCGGCCTCGGGCTGGAATAGGAGCCCACGCGCGCGGCGCGGGCCGCCGCGTGCGCTTCGCTCAGGACTTCTTGGCGTCCGTCCTGGCGCGGGCCTGCCTGGCTTCGGCCTTGACCTTGTCGTAGGCCACCTTGGCGTCCTTCTTGCAGGTGGCCATGGCGGCGCCCTTCTGGTCCTCGCACTTCTCCTTGGCGATCTCGTAGTCGCCCTCGGCCTTCATCAGCTTGACCTTCTCGTCGGCCTTGGGGCCGGGCTTGTTCTGCGCGTCGAGCTCGGCCTTCGCGATCTTCTCCTTGGCCTTCGCCTCGGCCTGGCAGATGTCCTTGGCGTTGTCCTTCATGGCCTGGCAGGCCTTCTTGTCGGCCTTGGCCTGTTCCTCGATCTTGTTCCTGGCGTCCTTGTAGGCGTCCTTGCTCATGGCGTCGGCCGCGAACGCGCTGCCCGCGAATCCGAACGCCAGGGCGATGGTGAGTGCAATCAGGTTCTTGCTCATGCTGGAGTCCTTGTGTGTGAGCAGCGGAAGCTGCACTTCCAGCAACGGATGGCCGGCGGGGGGCGACTGCCGGATGCGGCCCGCAGGCGGCGTGGGAGCCGGACTACGGCACCGTACACCAGCGCTGCCGTGAAGCCTCAGGACCTGCGCGCCCCCGCCGGCGGTTAACGCTCGCCGGTGTCGTGGCCGAAGATGCCGCCGGTGGCATCGACCTTTTCCACGCGGGCCTGGCGCACGGCCGCTTCCTTCGCGGCCTTCGCTTCCCTCTCGCAGCGGGTTTCCGCCTTGCCCTTGAGCGCGTCGCACTTCGCCTGGGCGACTTCGTGGTTCGCCTCGGCGGTCGCGATCTTCGCTTCCATCACGGTTTGCGGGTCCCGCTTGTAGCGAGCCTCCAGCTGCGCCTTCTCCGCCTTCGCCCGGCCCTTCGCCTGCGCGTCGCACACCTCCCGCCGGTTGCCCTTGAGCGGCCCGCAGAGCTTGCGGTCCGCCTTGAACTGCGCCTCGATCCGGGTCCTGGCCGCCTCGTACTGCTGCTTCGTCATGGGCGCCGCGGGCTTGCCCAGCGCGGGGTTGCCGGCGCCGGCGAAAGCGCCGGCCGCCACGAGACACAGGGCCGCCACGGCCCCGTTCATGAAATGCCTGGTCACGGGATGTCGTTCCTCTCTGGGGCTGGAGCCTAGGGCACGGCAGCGGCGCGCGCAGGCGGCGCGGGCACCGCGCGCGGCGTAGGACGAAGGCTGGCCGCGGCGTCGGAACAGGACGGCCCCCCCGAGCGCCATCCCCACGCAGGTGGGGAGAACGGCGAATCAGGGCTGCGCGTCCACCACCAGCGCCGCGCGCAGTTCCCGGATGCGCTCCTCCACGTAGTAGCCGCCGTACTCGGTGTAGCGCAGGAAGGGCCGGCCGCATGCCGCGCACTGCCACGCGTCGCAGCGGTTGTACGGAAAGAAGGCCGGCGCGATCGGCGCGTCGGCCGACCAGGCATGGGTGCCCCGCGGGTGGTACTCCTGCAGCGTGGGGTCTTCCACCTCGGGACGGCGCAGCGTGCCCACCTGGCGCAGCAGGTCGCGGTCGAAGCCGCCCGGCATCGCCTCCCAGCCCGGCGCCCGCAAGGAGCCGCACTGCGCGCAGGCCGCGCCGGAGTGGGCCTCGGCCAGCCGCTTCAGGTCGGCCGCGCCCAGCACGGGCGTGGAGTTGTCAGTCATGCCCGCATTGTCGTACGCTGGCCGCCATGACCGACCACCCCCACGACCCCGCCCACCCGCACGACCACGAGCACGCGAAATGGAAGCACGACGGCGTGCGCGTCATCCCGGGAAACCAGCTGGACCCCAACACGGCGCAGACGCCCGGCATGGACCGCAAGGCGGCGATCGACTTCGCGCGCGTCGGCGCGCAGAAGCTGTGGGCGGGCACCGTCACCATCCACGCCAACGCGAAGACCGGCGCGCACCACCACGGCCACCTGGAAAGCGTGATCTACGTCGTCAAGGGGCGGGCGCGCATGCGCTGGGGCGAGCACCTGGAGTTCACGGCGGAGGCCGGCCCGGGCGACTTCATCTACGTGCCGCCTTATGTGCCGCACCAGGAGATCAACGCCAGCCCCACCGAGGCGCTCGAATGCGTGCTGTGCCGCAGCGACGGCCAGGCCGTGGCGGTCAACCTGGACATCGAGCCGGTGGAAAAGCCCGAGCAGGTGCTGTGGGTGGATCCCACGCACCCGCACGGCGGCGTGTGAGCCCGCCGCTTACTGCGGCTCGATCTTCGCGTCCCTGATCGCCTTGGCCCACTTGGCCGTCTCCAGCTTCGTGCGCTGGGCCAGGGCATCGGGCGTGCCCGGCTCCACCGCGAAGCCGATCGGCGCGAACTTCTCCTGCAGCTCCTTGCTGTTCGCGGCGGCGTTGATCGCCTGGTTCAGCTTCGCGACCACCTCGGGCGGCGTGCCCGCCGGCGCGAACATCGCGAAGTAGGCAATCAGTTCGTAATCCTTGAGTCCCAGCGCTTCGTTCACGGTGGGCAGTTCGGGGATCGCCGGCGAGCGCTTCGTCGAGGTGACCGCAAGCCCGCGGATCTTGCCGGCCTTCACCTGCGGCAGCATCACCGCGAAATCGGCGGTGAACATCATCACCTGCCCGCCGATCAGGTCGGTCATGGCCGCGGGGCCGCTCTTGTAGGGCACGTTGGTCATCTGCACGCCGGCCATGCTGGCCAGCATCTCGCTGGACACCAGCTGGGACGTGCTGGCGCTGGCGAAGGTGACGTGGCCCGCCCTGGCCTTCGCCAGGCTCACCAGCTCGCGCAGGTTCTTCGCGGGCACGTCGTTGTTCACGGCCACGATCAGCGGCACCGAACCCATGTAGCCCAGCGGCGCGAAGGCCGTGTCCTGGTTGTAGGGCAGCTGCTTCATCAGGCTCTTGAGCGCCGCGTTGGTGCTGTTGGTGCCGATCAGGATGGTGTAGCCGTCCGGGGCGGCCTTCGCGACCTCCGCCGCGCCCAGCATGCCGTTCACGCCCGGCTTGTTGTCCACGATGATGGTCTGGCCCAGGGTCCTGGACATCTCGGCGACGAAGGCGCGGCCGATCTGGTCGGTGGCGCTGCCTGGCGCGAAGGGCACCACCGCACGGATCGGCTTGGCAGGCCAGGCTTGGGCGAAGCTCGCGGACGTGAACAGGGCGGCTGCGGCCAGGGTGGCCAGGGAAAGGAAGGTGCGGCGCACGGGAGTCTCCAGGGTTGGGGGCCCCGCGATTCTAGGACGGTCATCCTTGACGAGCCCGCGCCCGCCGTGGTGTGATGCCGCGAGCCATGGACACACTGCGCCTCTTCGCAGCCTTGCTGCCCGCCCTGGCACTGCCTTGCCCGCACGCGCACGAGGTGTCGCTCGACGCGGTGGTGCTGCGCTATCGCGCCGCCCGCACCTACTGCGAATCCGGCAAGTGGTTCTACCCGCTCACCGGCGAGGTGCGGTTCTCGCTGTGCGCCGCCGACGACGACCGCTTCCGCTTCGTGCAGCACGCAGGCGAGCCTAGCGAGGAGGTGTTCTGGGCCTCGCCGGGCAAGCTGCACTGGCACCGCCGGGACACCCGCGCCTACGAGGAACGCCCGCGCCACGCCGCGCAGATGGAGGGCTTCGCGCCCGGGCGCCGGCCCGCCGCCACCTCGCGCC
>JALHLO010000265.1 GCA_022844525.1 Ramlibacter sp. | reverse complement strand
GGCGCCGAGGTGGTCGGAGCGGTAGACCGAGTCACCGCGCCAGAGGGCGACGGTGTTGGCGATGCGGGCGATGGCCGCGTCCGTCAGTTCCGCCTGCACTCGGCTGATCATTGTCGCCAGCTTGCGCGCGTCGATGAACAGCACCTCCCCCTTGCGCGCCGCCGGCTTGCTGCGCGCCAGGAACCACAGGCAGGCCGGGATCTGCGTGTTGAAGAACAGCTGGCCGGGCAGGGCGACCATCACTTCCACCACGTCCGCGTCCACCATCGCCGCGCGGATCTGGCCTTCATTGTTCTGGCTGGAACTCATGGAGCCGTTGGCCAGCACGATGCCCGCGCGGCCCGTCGGCTTCAGGTGGTGCAGCATGTGCTGCAGCCACGCGTAGTTGGCGTTGCTCTGCGGCGGGTCGCCGTAGTGCCAGCGCGGGTCGCCGGTCAGGCTGGCGTGCCACCAGTCGCTCACGTTGAAGGGCGGGTTGGCCAGGATGAAGTCGGCGCGCAGGTCCGGGTGCTGGTCGCGCACGAAGGTGTCGGCCGGCTCCTTGCCCAGGTTGAAGTCGATGCCGCGGATGGCCAGGTTCATGGCCGCCAGCCGCCAGGTGGTGGCGTTGGACTCCTGGCCGTAGATCGCCACGTCGCCCAGCTTGCCGCCGTGCGCCTCGATGAACTTCTCGCTTTGCACGAACATGCCGCCCGATCCGCAACACGGGTCGTACACCTTGCCGTGGTGCGGCGCCAGCACCGCCACCAGCGTCTTGACGATCGAGGCGGGCGTGTAGAACTGCCCGCCCTTCTTGCCCTCGGCGCTGGCGAACTGGCCCAGGAAGTATTCGTACACCTGCCCCAGCACGTCGCGGGCGGCGCCTGCGTTCTCGCCGAAGCCGATGGTGGACACCAGGTCCACCAGCTCGCCCAGCTTGCCGTCGGGCAGGTGGGCGGCGGCGTAGCGCTTGTCCAGGATGTTCTTGAGCTTGGGGTTTTCCTGCTCGACCAGCCGCAGGGCGTCGTCGATGCGCTTGCCGATGTCCGGCTGCTTGGCGGCGGCGCGGATGCTTTCCCAGCGCGCGGCCTCGGGCACCCAGAAGACGTTCACCTCCCTGTAGTAGTCGCGGTCCTCCAGTTCCCCGGCCAGCAGTTCCGGCGTGGCGTCGGGCAGGTGGTAGTCGTCGGCGGGATTGGCGAAGCGCCGCTCCAGTTCGGCTCGGCGGGCGGCGAAGGTGTCCGAGATGTACTTCAGGAAGATCAGGCCCAGCACCAGGTGCTTGTACTCGGCCGCATCCATGTTGGCGCGCAGCTTGTCCGCCGCCGCCCAGAGTGTCTTCTTGATATCGTCCAGCATGGCGGCTGATTCTAGGGATGCCTTAGAGTCGAAGCCATGCGACTTCCCGGCGCCGCCAACTTCCGCCCCGTCTCAGGCCTCCGCCCGGCCCTCTACCGCTCCGACCACCTCGGCGCCCTCGACGACGCCGATGCCCGGCGCATCCTCGCCCTGGGCATCACCCGCGTGCTCGATTTCCGCGGCGTCGAGGAGCGCAGCGCCGCGATGTGCCGGCTGACCGAAGTCAGGGTGCACTCCCTGCCGATCGAGCCGACGATCGTGCAGAAGCTCAACGAGCTGATCGCCACCGGCCACCGGCTCACCGGCGCCGACGTCACCGCGCACATGCAGGACACCTACCGCGGCTTCGTGCGGCACAACACGCCGCGGTTCGCGCAGTTCTTCACGCACCTGCTGGAGTCGAACGAGCCGACCGTCTTCCACTGCACCGCCGGCAAGGACCGCACCGGCTTCGCCGCGGCGCTGCTGCTCAAGGCGGTCGGCGCCTCCGACGAGGAGGTGATGCGCGACTACCTCCTGACCAACGAGCGGTTGCAGGTGCCGGACGTCTCCCGCCTGGGGCTGCCGCGCGAGGCGATGGAGGTGCTGTGGCGCGTGCAGCCGGCCTTCCTTCATGCGGCCCTGGACGAAGTGGAGGCTTCCTACGGCTCGCTGGAAGGCTACTTCCGCGAGGGGCTCGGCCTGCGCGAACGTGAGCGCGAACTCCTGCGCCACCAGTACGGCGGAAGTCCTCGCCCGGACGGCGGCACGTAGTCTTTCCTGCCGGCTGCCGCGCCAGCCTCCTACGCAACTCCCCGGGCAGGGCCGACAGGTCTGCCGTTGGCCGGCGCGAACACTGCGTGTCATGGCGGGCCGAAAGGTTCCGCGAGACAACAGCAGCAAAGGAGTTCGCGATGGCCAACCAGGAACAGTCCCGCGACGGGATCCCCCGCAAGGAAGATGCCGAATCGCCCTCCGGCCAGGACTATCGGGGCGATGGCCCCGGCAAGATCGGAATCAACAGCGACGACCAGCCCGACCTCGTGGCGCCCTCCGGCGTCAACGAGCGTGACCACGGCGCGGCCGACGACAAGCCGGCAGGCGGCGGCGCGCTCAACTTCGACGACGGCACCGACATGGTCCACCCGCGCGGCAAGGTGACCGGCACGGGCCGCACCTGGGACGAGAAGAACCCAAGCGACGCGGGCGACCTCGGTGCCCCCGGCGCCGGCCTGTCCGACCGCAACGGCCCGAGCGACCCGGATGCCAAACGCAATCGCTAAGGCGGCGCGGGGAGGAGGCAACATGGTCTACGCGATCTTCTCCGCCTCGGTCCTGCTGGCCATCGGCGCCATCTACGCCGGCGCCGTCGGCTGGTTGTACTTCCGGCAGGAACGGCTGCTGTTCGAGCCGGACCCGCTGCCGGCCGACGAGCCGATCTGCACCGACCCGGACACCCGCGAGTTCTTCCTCGACGTGCCGGGAGCCCGGCTGTCGGTGGCGCACCTGCAGTGCCCCCATCCGCGCGGCGTGTTCTTCTTCCTGCACGGCAACTCCGGCAACCTGAAGAAGTGGTTCGTGGAACTGGATGCGTTCCGCCAGGCCAACTTCGACGTCGTGATGTTCGACTACCGCGGCTTCGGCAAGAGCAGCGGCCAGATCGAGAGCGAGCAGCAGCTGCGCGCCGACGTGCACAAGGTGTGGGAGCACTTCGCGCCGATGTACGCGGGCAAGCGGGTCGTGATCTCCGGGCAGTCGCTCGGCACCGGCCTGGCCGCGGGCCTGGCCGCCCAGCTCTGCTCGGAAGGCCATGCGCCCGACCTGACGCTGCTGGTGTCCCCGTACAGCAGCATGCGCGCCCTGGCCGCGGAGCTCTATCCCTGGGTACCGATGCAGGTGCTGCGCTATCCGCTGCACACGCTGGAGCACGCCGCCAAGCTGCTCGGCCCGGTCATGCTGATCCACGGCGTGAAGGACGAACTGATCCCGATCCGCCACAGCGAGGAGCTGTGCAGCGCCATGTGCAAGGCCGAACTGCTGCGCGTGGACGGGGCCGGCCACAGCGACGTGCACCAGTTCCCCACCGTGCGCAAGGCGCTCGCCTCCGCGCTCGGCCGGCTCTGAGCCAGGCAGGGTAACCTCCGGCGCATGCCGAAGGGCCTGCCGCTCACCATCCTCGTCCTCTGCGCCGGCGCACTCGCGGTCTACGCGGTGCTGCTGGCCTTCCTCTGGTTCCGGCAGGAAAGCCTGATGTTCTATCCGGTGCCGCTGCCGGCGGACCACCCGCTGGCGCAGGCGCCGGACGTCCGGGAACGCACGGTCGAAGTCGAGGGCGCGCGGCTGTCGGTGCTGCACCTGCAGCAGCCGGGTGCCAAGGGCGTGGTGTTCTTCCTGCATGGCAACGCCGGCAACCTGGCCGGCTGGTTCAGCAACGCGGACTTCTGGCGCCAGGCCGGTTTCGACCTGGTGATGCCGGACTACCGCGGCTTCGGCAAGAGCACGGGCCAAATCGCCAGCGCGCGGCAGCTGCGCGAGGACGTGCGGGCGGTGTGGGACGCCGTCGCCGCGCAGTACCGCGGCCGGCGCGTCGTGCTCTACGGGCGCTCGCTGGGCAGCGGCCTGGCCGCCGACCTGGCGCAGCAACTGGGCGAGCAAGGGCAGGTGCCGGACCTCACGGTGCTCGTCTCGCCCTACACCAGCATCCGCGCGCTCACCGCGGAGTTCTATCCCTGGGTCCCCTCCGCGCTGGTGCGCTACCCGCTGGACACGGCGGGACACCTGCCGCACCTGCGCGGCCCCGTGCTGCTCCTTCACGGGGAGAAGGACACGCTGATCGGCGTGCACCACGCGCGGCGCCTGCAGCAGGTGCTGCCCACCGCGCGGCTGGTGACCCTGCCCGGTGCCGGGCACGACGACGTGCATGAGCATCCGCTCTACCGGCAGGAACTGCTGCGCGCGCTGGCCGCGCTCTGAGCGCCGGGATCGCCCCCTTTCCTACACGCGCGTCCCCATCGCGCCGACAGCGCCGGACGGCGCCATCTCTCTAGAGTGGGAACCCACGAGGTCCCCACGAACACGCCCGCGAGACGCACACACCATGAAGAAGCAAGCGCCCGACGCCATCGACCTCCTCGACGCCGACCACCTCGCGGTGCACGGGCTGTTCCAGTCCTACCGCGAACTGGTGCGCACCGGCGCGCCCGCGCTGCAGCGCCGCGCGCTGGCCGAGGAGATCTGCCTGGAGCTGACCATCCACGCGAAGCTGGAGGAGGAGCTGTTCTATCCCGCCGTGCGTGAAGCCCTGCAGGACGAAGACCTGATCGACGAAGCGGAGGACCAGCACGGCAGCCAGCGCGAACTGCTCGCCCAGATCCTTGCCGCCGCGCCGGAAGACGAGCTCTACGACGCGCGCTTGGCCGTGCTGGCGGAGTACGTCGAGTTGCACGTGCGACAGGAGCGCGAGCAGGTATTCAACCGCGCGCTCGCCGCCCGCATCGACCTGCAGTCGCTGGCACGCGCGATCACGGTTCGACGCGAAGAGTTGCGCGCCGTATCCGATGCGTTACGCGAAGACACGCTGGCTTCGGCCCTTGCCTGAAGCGCTGCGTCCTGCCGTGCTTTGTCCTACAGCCTTCGACAGTCGAAGCCGACATGCGGGAAAACCCGCCCCACTAAAGTGAGCCACAGGCAGCGAAGAACACGCTGTCAGTCCTCACTATCGATTCAGTTCGAAACGAAACCCTAAGGAGTTCCTGATGATCAAGTCCCCGATCGCGCTGAGCGCTGCCCTGGCCCTGACGGCCGCCCTGTCCCTGAGCGCCTGCGGCAACAAGGAAGAGACCACCGTCACCACGCCGCCGGCCGACACGTCCACCTCTTCGTCCACCTCCAGCACCACGCCGTCGACGACCACGCTGCCTTCCGACACCAGCAGCTCCGCTTCCACCACCGGCTCCGGTTCCCTGGGCACGTCCAGCACCGACACGACCACCGGCAGCGGCACCTCCATGGGCGCTTCCGGCACGACCGGATCCGCCACCGGCACGACCGGCTCCAGCACCGACATGAGCTCCGGTTCCGCCACGCCGAGCACCCCCGCCGCCTCCGCGACGCAGTGAAGATGAAGCGCCAGTCCTGGGCACTCGCGACCGTGGTCGCCGCCGGCGCGCTCGCGCTCGCCGCGTGCAGCAAGCAGGCCGACACCAATCCGAATGCTCCGGGCAGCCCGGGCACCGGCGGCACCGCGGAAACGGTGCGGCCGGCCGCGCCGGACAGCCCGCCCGGCGGGCCTGCGGG
>JALHLO010000264.1 GCA_022844525.1 Ramlibacter sp. | reverse complement strand
TGCGCCCCGCGCGACCCGCGCTCGACGCCACGCGCCGCGCTCTCTAGCCTAGCGGGGTGAATCCCGCCCCGACGCGCCCCGATTTCCCGATTGCCGACCTGCTGCCGAGCCTGCTCGACAGCCTGGCCGCGCACCCGCGCCTGGTGCTCGAGGCGCCGCCCGGCGCCGGCAAGACCACCCAGGTGCCGCTGGCCCTGCTGTCGGCACCGTGGCGCGGCGACGGCCGCATCCTGATGCTCGAACCGCGCCGCGTGGCCGCGCGCGCCGCCGCCGGCTTCATGGCGCGGCAGCTGGGCGAAGCGCCCGGCGACACCGTTGGCTACCGCATCCGCTTCGAGTCGAAGGTAAGCGCGCGTACGCGCGTGGAAGTGGTCACCGAAGGCATCCTCACCCGCATGATCCAGGACGACCCCACGCTCGAGGGCGTGGCGGCGATCGTGTTTGACGAATTCCACGAACGCCACCTTGCCGGCGACCTGGGCCTGGCGCTGGCGCTGGACGTGCAGTCACAGCTGCGCGAAGACCTGCGCCTGCTGGTGATGTCGGCCACGCTGGACGGCGAGAAGCTGGCGCGTTTCCTCGATGCGCCGCGCCTCACCAGCGCAGGCCGCAGTTTCCCGGTCACCACGTCGTACTTCCCCGCGCGCCGCGACGAGCCGACGATGGCCCAGCTGCGCCGCTGCGCCGCCGAGGCCCTGGAAAAACATCCGGGCGACCTGCTGGTGTTCCTGCCAGGCCAGCGCGAGATCGGCGATGCGCTGGCGTCGCTGGCCGACGCCGCCGCGCTGCACGGCGCCGTGCTGCTGCCGCTGCACGGCGAGCTGCCGGTGGACGCGCAGTCGGCCGCGCTGTCGCCCGACCCCGACGGCCGACGCCGCATCGTGCTGGCCACCAACGTCGCCGAAAGCTCGGTCACGCTGCCGGGCGTGCGCGTGGTGATCGACCTGGGCCAGGCCCGCGAGCCGCGCTACGACCCGAACTCGGGTTTTTCCCGCCTTGAAACCGTGGCCATTTCGCAGGCCTCCGCCGACCAGCGCGCGGGCCGCGCCGGCCGCGTCGCCGAGGGCTGGTGCTACCGCCTGTGGCCGGCGTCGCAGCGGCTGGAGCCGATGCGCACGCCGGAAATCGCCCAGGTCGAACTGGCGGGCCTGGCGCTGGAGCTGGCGGCCTGGGGCGAATCCACCCTTCGCTTCGTGGACCCGCCGCCGGCCGGTGCGCTCGGCGCCGCGCGCGAACTGCTGCAGCGCCTGGGCGCCATCGGCGCCGATGCGCGCATCACCGCCTTCGGCCGCGAGCTGCTGGCGCTGGGCACGCACCCGCGGCTGGCGGCGATGCTCAAGGCGCCGCGCGATGCGTCCGAACGCGCCCTGGCCTGCGACCTCGCCGCACTTGTCGAAGCGCGTGACCCGCTGCGCGGGCGCAGGGACGATGTCGCCAGCCGCTGGCAGGCGCTCGCCGCCTTCCGCCACCGCCGCGTGCCACCCGAAGCCAACCGCGGCGCGCTTGCCGCCATTGATGCCGCAGCCAAGCAGTGGCGCCGCCGCATCCGCTGCGACGCGCTGCCGCCGCGCGACGCGCCGGCGCATCTGCTGGGCGACGTGCTGGCGCACGCCTTCCCCGAGCGCATCGCGCGGCAGCACCCGACCGAACCGCGCCGCTACCAGCTGGCCAACGGCCGCATGGCGCGCATCTTCGACGACAGCGCGCTGTTCGGCGAACCCTGGATCGTCGCCAGCGAGCTGCGCTTCGAGGCCAAGGACTCGCTGGTGATGCGCGCCGCGCCGGTGGACGAGGCGCGGCTGGAGCGCGATTTCCCGCAGCGCTTCTTCGAAGGCGACATCGTGCGCTGGGACCCGTCCGCGCGCGCGCTGGTGGCGCGCCGCGAGCGCCGCTTCGACAAGATCACGCTGGAAAGCAAACCCGCCGGCCGCCCCGATCCCAAGCTCGCCGCGCAGGCGCTCAGCGACGCCGTCGGCGAGCTGGGGCTGGATGCGCTGCCGTGGACCGACGGCCTGCGCCAGTGGCTCGAGCGCGTGCGCTGCCTGCGCCAGTGGATGCCCGAGCTGGGCCTGCCCGACCTGTCCGACGACGCGCTGCTGGCCTCGCGCGATGCCTGGCTCAAGCCCGCCTTCACCGGCAAGACCCGCCTGGACGCGCTGGACGAGGAGGCGCTGGGCGACGCGCTGAAGTCGGGCCTGGACTGGTCGCTGCGGGCCAGGCTCGATGCGCTGGCGCCGCGCCGCATCACGGTGCCCTCGGGCATGGAGCGCGGCATCGAATACGCTTACGGCGCCGCGCCGGTGCTGGCGGTGAAGCTGCAGGAGCTGTTCGGCCTGGCCGACACGCCGCGCATCGCCGACGGCCGCGTGCCGCTGACCCTGCACCTGCTGTCGCCCGGCGGCAAGCCGCTGCAGGTGACCCAGGACCTGCGCAGCTTCTGGCAGAACACCTATCCCGAGGTGCGCCGGGAAATGAAGGGCCGCTACCCGCGCCATCCCTGGCCTGACGATCCCTGGACCGCCACCGCCACCCACCGGGCCAAGCCGCGCGGCACCTGAGGCCGGCGCGCGTAACGTGCTGCGTTCATGTCTTTGGGGTTAGTCTGTTCAGGCAGCACCGAACCACGCCTGTTTCCATCCACCCGGAGTCCATCATGAGCAAGTCGAGCAAGATCGTTTCCACCGCGCTGGCCACGTTGAGCGACGGCAGCGAGATGGCCAAGAAGGCCTGGAAGAATTCCGACCTCGCCAGCAAGGCCAGCGCCCTGGTCGGCGCCGGTGCCGGCCTGGCCGCGATCAAGAAGGGCGGCTCGGCCGCCGTCAAGACCGTGAAGAAGCACCCGGTCGGCGCCGCCGTCACCGCCGCTGCCATCGCCGCCGTCGGCGCCGCGGTGTACGCGGTGAACAAGCGCAAGAAGGCCGCGGCCGCCTCCAAGCCGGCCGCGAAGAAGGCTGCGTCCAAGCAGGTCGTCGCCAAGAAGGCCACCGCCAAGCCCGCTGCCAAGCCGGCCGCGAAAAAGGCTGCGGCCAAGAAGGCGCCTGCGAAGAAAGCCCCGGCCAAGAAAGCCGCCGCCAAGTAAGCAAGTACGGGGTCAGGTTCACTTCTTTTCGCTAACGCAGTGTTAGCGAAAAGAAGTGAACCTGACCCCGTTCCTATTCTGCGGCGGTGCGGCCGGCGCGGACGGAGAGCGGCCAGCGCACGTCGCGCACGCGGGCCGGGTCGCCCCAGGCGCGGGCGAAGTCGGCGGCCAGGTCGCCCACCGCGTCGCGGCCGGTCTCGCGCAGGCAGCGCTGGCTGGCCGACCAGGTGCGCAGGTAGGCCAGGTACTGGCCCAGGTCCCAGGCCCGCTCCATCGAAAAATGCGGCGCGTCGGTGATCACTTCGAACGGGAAGGGCAGCGCCCGGTAGCCGTTCTCGACGTGGCGTCGCTCGGGTGGCCAGAAGGCGCCCAGGCGCGTTTCATAAAGCTCGTGGAAGACCGCGTCCACCGCCAGGTCCACCCGCGACGCGCCGTAGCACCACACCGCCACCAGCCCGCCCGGCCGCAGCACGCGCGCCGCCTCGGCGCAAAAGCGCGCCTGGTTGAACCAGTGGAAGGCCTGCGCCGCCGTCACCAGGTCCACCGTGTGGTTGCGCAGCGAACAGATCTCGGCCGACTCCACCCGCCAGGTGATGCGCGGGTCCTGCGGCGCGTTGGCGATCTGCTCCTGGCTGGGGTCGCTGGCGTGCACGCGCTGGAAGTGGTGCGCCAGCGCCAGGCTGGCCTGGCCGTTGCCGCAGCCCACGTCCCACACCAGGTCGTGGTGCAGGCACTGGTCGGACAGCCACTGGAACAGCGCCGGCGGATACGTGGGCCGTGCGGCGGCGTAGTCGCCGGCATGCCCCGAGAAGTGATCCTGGAACGACATGCCCGTGAGCCCTCGCGGATTTACTGGGTGAGTTCGCGCCACTGGCCGGGCGGCAGGCCTTCGAGCCGGTGCGGGCCCACCGCGATGCGCAGCAGGCGCAGGCAGGGCAGGTCCACCGCGGCGACCATGCGCCGCACCTGGCGGTTGCGGCCTTCGGTGATGGTGAGTTCAAGCCAGCTGTCGGGCACCGTCTTGCGGTGGCGCACCGGCGGATCGCGCGGCCACAGCCAGTCGGGCGCGCCGATCAGCACCTGCGCCTTGGCCGGGCGGGTGACGCCGTCGGCCAGCGTGACGCCGGCGCGCAGCTGCGCCAGGTGTTCGTCGCCGGCCTGGCCTTCCACCTGCACCAGGTAGGTCTTGGGCCAGTGGAACTTGGGCGAACTGATGCGCGCGATCAGCGGGCCGTCGTCGGACAGCAGCAGCAGCCCTTCGGAATCCTGGTCCAGCCGGCCAGCGGCATAGACGTTGGGCGGCAGCGTAAAGCCAGCCAGCGTCGGGCGGGGCGGTTCCGTCTTGTCGGTGAACTGGCAAAGGACGCCGTAGGGCTTGTTGAAGGCAATCAGCATCCGTCCAGTGTAGCGCCGTGGGACACTGCGCGCCTGACCGCCGCCGTCCAAAGCCCGGAAAACCCATGTCCCCGACCCATCCCCTGCGCCGGCTGGCCGGCTTTGCCCGCCCCCAGCGCAAGAATGCCGTGCTGGCCACGGTCTATTCGGTCCTGAACAAGTTCTTCGACGTCCTGCCCGAACTGCTGATCGGCGTGGCCGTGGACGTGGTGGTGAACCAGCAGGACTCGTTCATGGCCGGCTTTGGCCTGCCTGACCCCCTGCACCAGCTGTACGCCCTGGTGGCCCTGACGATCGTGGTGTGGGTGGCCGAATCGGCCTTCGAATACCTGTACGCGCTCAAGTGGCGCGGGCTGGCCCAGGACCTGCAGCATTCGCTGCGCCAGGCCGCGTACGGCCACGTGCAGAAGCTGCCGCCGGCCATGATCGAGCGCGAGCGGAGCGGCCGGCTGATGGCGCTGATGAACGAGGACGTGAACCAGATCGAGCGCTTCCTCAACACCGGCGCCAACGACCTGATCCAGGTCGTCGTGTCGTCGCTGATGGTGGGCGCGGTGTTCTTCGTGCTCACCGCCGACCTGGCCGCGCTGGCAATGCTGCCCATCCCGCTGATCCTGATCGGCGCGTTCTGGTTCCAGAAGCGGCTGGCGCCGCGCTATGCCGCCGCGCGCGAAGCCGCGGCCACGGTGTCCTCGCGCCTGGCCAACAACCTGGCCGGCATGGCCACCATCCAGGCCTACACCGCCGAAGACTTCGAGGCCGCGCACCTGCGCGAGGCCAGCGACGGCTTCCGCGCCCGCAACGCCGAGGCCATCCGCTTCTCGGCCGCCATCACCCCGGTGATCCGCATGGCCATCCTGGCCGGCTTCGTGGCCACGCTGCTGTACGGCGGCATGCTGACCCTGCGCGGTGAACTCGGCGTGGGCAGCTATTCGGCCCTGGTGTACCTCACCCAGCGCCTGCTGTGGCCGCTCACGCGCCTGGCCGACATGACCGACCTCTACCAGCGCGCCATGGCCTCGGTGAACCGCGTGATGGACCTGCTGGACACGCCCGTGCCCGCACGCGGCGACGCGCCGCTGCCGGCCAGGCCGCGCGGCGCGCTGGCGTTCGAAGGCGTGGGCTTCGACTACGACGGCCTGCCGGCG
>JALHLO010000263.1 GCA_022844525.1 Ramlibacter sp. | reverse complement strand
AGCGCCACCACCGTGGCCGGCTCGCCCGGGCCGCCCGCGCGCGTGCCGCCTTCCAGCCGGACCTCGCCGCCGAGCGCGCGCGCCTGCACGCCCGAAAGCTGGAAGCCCTTGTCCGAGAACTGGACAACGCCCCGGGCCCGCGTGAGCGCGGGGCTGTCCGGCGAGATCTGCACGTCGTTGCCGGCGAGCGTGACGGTGCCCTGCACCTGCGAGCGGGCCAGGTCCTGCAGCGGCAGCAGCAGCCGCAGGTCCACGTCCGCGCTGCCGCCGGCGGTGGCCCGCGCCAGCGCGTTGCCCGTCATGCCCGCGACCGGCGAAGTGTTGACCACCACCAGCGAGTCGCTCACCGGTCCCCTGATCCGGCCCTTGACCTGCACCTGCGCGTGCGCGAAGTCGGGGATCTGCGCCTCGGCCTGGACCTGCAGGCGGGGCAGGCCCTGCACCTTGCCGGTGACGCCGTCGATGCGCATGCCGTTGCCCTGGAACACGAGTTCCGCCGCCAGGTCGACCAGGGCCGGCCAGGGCCGCGCGCCGTTCTGCACGGTGCGCGGGACGTAGGCATAGCTCACGTCGCGCACCTGCGTCGTGACCAGGAACTCGCCGCCCTTGTTGTCGCGGAACGGGAACTGGCGCAGGTCGCCCTTGACGCGGAACTTCGTGCCGGTCGCGGCGCCGGTCTGCACGGAGTCGCGCACGTAGTCCCGCGCCCGCTGGGGCACGCCCAGCGGCAGGTAGCGCCACACGCGCGAGCCGTCGGCGCGGGCCAGGCTGCCCTGCAGGTCCAGCGTGCCGGGAAAGCGCGCGCCGCCCGCCTTCTGCGCATCGCCGGTGCGCCAGCTGGCCTGGGCCTCGCCCTGCGCGTCGGCGTTGCTGAAGCGCAGGTTGTTCACCGTGAGGGCGAGCTGCTCGCCGTTCACCTGCCACTGCAGGTCGGCGGCCAGCGCGTCGAAGGGCAGCAGCGGATCTTCGAACACGCCGGGCAAGTCGAGCGCCCCCTGGTCGATCGCCAGCCGCGCCTTGCCGCCGGCCTGCGTGAAGTCGAACTCGACGGCGGCCCCGCGCACGCCGGGGATGCCGGCCGTGCCGTCCGGATGCGGGCGCGACGCGACCTCGAGCGCGCTGGCGCGACCGCGCACCTCGTATTTCTGCAGCGCATCGGCCGGCCCCTGCCAGCGGGCCTGGATGCGGTCGACCAGGCCCTTCGGGGCATAGGCCTGCAGCGCGGCGTGCGTGGCCGCCCCCAGCGGCAGCCGGCTGCCGATCTGGCCCAGCGCGGCGAGATCCAGCCGGTCGGCGCGCAGCTCGCCCTGGGCCGCGGCCCTGCCCTCGGCGGCCGTCCAGGCGACGAACACGTTGCCGCCCGGCCAGCGCTGGCCTTCCTGCGTGAGGAACTGCAGGTCCTGCGTCTCGAACTGGAAGCCGCCGGCGATGCGCTTGCCGCCCAGCCGCCCGGACACCGAGCGCAGCGCGAGCGGCTCCAGCCCCGGCCCCAGCGTCGCGGTCACGTCGACCAGCACGACGTCGGCCGTGCCGCCCACCACCTGGCCCCGGTCCACGTCGGCCCAGGCGCGCACGCGGCCGTGGCCCTGCGCGATGTCGATGCCCAGGCTGGCGTAGCGGCGCAGCTGCGACAGGTCCACGGCGCGCAGGTCGGCGTGCGCTTCCCCCTGCCACTGCTGCCAGCGGCCCGACCGGGTGGTCAGCAGCGGCTGGCGGAACACGCCGGCCAGCGTGAAGCGCTCGCCCCATTCGGCCGGCGGCGTGGCGTCCAGCCGCAGCAGGTGGCGCCGGCCCTGGTTGCGCGAGACGAACTCCACCTGGCTCAGGACCAGCGGGGGGGCGCCGCGCAGTTCGTCGGTCCACTGCACCCAGCCGCCCTGGATGACGAATTCGGTCTGGCTGAAGAACCAGTCGGCCGCGCGGCCCTCGTTGTCGCTGGTGCGGGAGAAGTCCAGGCCGGCCACGAAGATCCGGCCGTCGGCCGCGCGCCGGATGTCCAGCCGGGGCTGGTCGATGTACAGCTGCTCGAAGCCCAGGTTCCACAGGGAGCGCGGCGACAGCGCACCCACCACCACCGGCAAGGTCAGCGCGCTGCGGCCCTGCGGGTCCAGCAGCACCACGTCCTGGAGGGTGAAGGAAGGGATCAGGCCCTCGCTGCGGGCGGTGATGGCGCCGATGCGCACCGGCACCCCCAGGACGCGGCTGGCCCGGATTTCCAGTGCGGGGCGAAGGTCGCCGATTCGCGGCACAATGAATGAATGCAGCGCCCCCCACGCCAGTGCCAGAAGCAAAGACGCGGCCAGCAGCAGCCACAGCGACCACTTGACCGCAGCTGCAAGCAACCTCAGCGAGCGTGAGGGATTCGGCGGCGTGGCATTCATGAAAACATCGGACAGGCGGGAATTATGACCCTGGGCGCTGCGCCGGGTTCTGGCATCCACGACACCGCCGATACCGTCAACGGCGGCGCGGCACCCGCGGACGACGGCGCGGGCGGACAAATTCCCCTTTCGGGCCATTCGCGCTTCGCGCAGCGGCTGCGGCGGCGCTACGAGGCCGAACTCGCGCTGCTCGCCCCGGGGGCGCCGACCGCCGACAGCATCGCCGCCGCATACGAAGCGTTACGTTCGCGCGGCCACGACGTGGCGCCGGCGCTGCGGATCCTGCGCCAGCTGGTGATGGAACGGCTGGTCACCCTGGACTGCGACGAGCGCGCGCCGCTGGCCACCATCACTTCCTCGGTGACCGAGCTGGCCGAATTCGCGCTGGACGTCGCCTGCCGGCAGGCCTGCCAGGAACTGGACGCCGCCCACGGGGCGCCGCTGACGTCCGAGGGCCAGCGCGCGCAGCTGTGGGTGGTGGGCATGGGCAAGCTGGGCGCCCGCGAGCTCAATGTGTCCAGCGACGTCGACCTGATCTACGTGTACGACGAGGACGGCGAGACCGCCGGCACGCCGGAAGGCCGCGGCCGCATCACCAACCACGAGTACTTCGGCAAGGTGGTCAAGGCGATCTTCGGGCTGATCGGCGACGTCACCGAGCACGGCTTCGTGTTCCGCGTGGACCTCGCGCTGCGGCCCAACGGCAACTCGGGCCCGCCGGCCGTGTCGCTGGGCGCGCTGGAGGACTACCTGCTGCTGCAGGGCCGCGAGTGGGAACGGTTCGCCTGGATGAAGAGCCGGGTGGTGGCCCCGCGCAGCTGCCTGGAAGACGGCTCGGTGCAGGCGCTGCGGGCGGTGGTGCTGCCCTTCGTGTTCCGCCGCTACCTCGATTACGCCGTCTTCGACGGGCTGCGCAACCTGCACCGGCAGATCCGCGAGCATGCCGCGCGCCGCGCCGCCGGCCGGCCGGAACGCGCCAACGACGTGAAGCTCTCGCGCGGCGGCATCCGCGAGATCGAGTTCATCGTGCAGCTGCTGCAGGTGGTGCGCGGCGGCCAGTTCCCCGAGCTGCGCACCCGGCCCACGCTGCGGGCGCTGGAGCGCCTGGCCGCCGCCGGCCTCATGTCGGACCAGGCGGCGCAGTCGCTGGCCGCGGCCTATACCTTCCTGCGCCAGGTGGAGCACCGCATCCAGTACCTGGACGACCAGCAGACGCACGTGCTGCCCATGGGCTGCCGCGACGACGACGACGGCTCCGACCTCGTGTGGATCGCGAAGACCATGGGGTACGCGGACTGCTGCCCCTTCCTGCACGAGCTCGATGGCCACCGGGAGTTCGTGGCCGAGGAGTTCGACAAGCTGCTCGGCGGCGGCGCCACCGAGTGCCGCAGCTGCAACGGCCCCAAGGGCAACAAGGCGCCGCCGGAACTGGAAACGATCCTGGAGCAGCTGCCGGCGCAGCTGCAGCAGCGCATCCAGGGCTGGTGCAGCCATCCGCGCGTGATGGCGCTGCGCGACGACGCGCGCCACCGGCTGTCCCGCCTGCTGGCCCGCACCGGCGTGTGGCTGCAGGAAGGGCGCGTCAGCGAGGAAGCGGCGCTGCGCATGGTGGACTGGATCGAGCCGCTGCTGCGGCGCGAAAGCTACCTGGCGCTGCTGTGGGAGCGGCCGGCCGTCCACGAGCGGCTGCTGCGCCTGCTGGGCGCGCACAAGTGGCCGGCGCGCTACCTGATGCAGCACCCGGGCGTGATCGACGAACTGGCGAGCGAGGGCCTGCTGAAGGAACGCTTCAGCGCGGAGGACTTCGAACGCGAGCTGGAGCACCGCCTGCGTTCGCTGCAGGGCACCGGCGAGGACGACGACGAGACCCTGCTGAACCTGCTGCGCCGCGCCCACCACGCGGAGCTGTTCCGCACCCTGGCGCGCGACGTCGAGGGCGTGCTGACGGTGGAACAGGTCGCCGACGAACTGAGCGCGCTGGCCGACGCGACGCTGAACGTCACGTCCCGCTGGTGCTGGGACCGCCTGAAGCAGAAGCACCGCGAGACGCCGCGCTTCGCCATCCTGGGCTACGGCAAGCTGGGCGGCAAGGAACTCGGCTACGGCAGCGACCTCGACATCGTGTTCGTCTACGAGGACGACGACGAGCGCGCGCCCGACGCCTACGCCGCCTACGTGCGCAAGATCATCAACTGGCTGTCCACCAAGACGGCCGAAGGCGACCTGTTCGAGATCGACACCGCGCTGCGCCCCAACGGCAGCTCCGGCCTGCTGGTCACCACCTTCCAGGCCTACGACGACTACCAGCAGCGGCGCGGCAGCAACACCGCGTGGACCTGGGAACACCAGGCCATGACCCGGGCGCGCTTCGTGGTCGGACTGGAGGAACTGCGCCCTCGCTTCGACGCCGTGCGCGAGGCGGTGATCACCGCCCCGCGCGACCTGCAGGCGCTGCGGCGCGAGATCGTGGCCATGCGCGACAAGGTGCGGCAGGCGCACCCGGTCAAGCCGGGCCGCTTCGACATCAAGCACAGCGCCGGGGGCATGGTCGATGCCGAGTTCACCGTCCAGTTCCTGGTTCTGTCGCAGTCGGCGCAGCACCGCGAGCTGATCCCGAACGTGGGCAACATCGCGCTGCTGCAGCGCGCCGAGGCCGCCGGCCTGCTGCCGCCCGGGGTCGGCCAGGCTGCCGCCGGCGCCTACCGCGAACTGCGCCGGGTGCAGCACGGCGCCCGCCTGAACGAGGAATCGACCCAGGTACCGCAGGACCAGCTGGTGCCCGAACGCGAGGCCATCCTGGCGCTCTGGCGGCACGTCTTCGGCTGAGTTTCCGCCGCAGGTCGTGGCGGGCCCGGAGGCGGACCGCGACACCACCCGCCAGCCTCACAGGTAGAGACCTTCCCCTGACAAGCAGCGCCTTGCGGTGCTAGCCTCGTGGGTTTTCGCTGTCGCGGCTTCGCACGACGAAGCCCGCCGACGGCGTGACGACAAGCCCCATCCGGGAAGGACACATGAAGCTCTTGCGCCCCCTCGCGGCGGCCGGCTTGCTGTTGTTGCTGGCTGCCTGCGCCGTTCCCCGTCCCCCTGAGTCCGTCGCCCGCGAGGCGCCGCCGCAGTGGTACGCCCCGCTGCCGCACGGCGGGCGGCTGGCCGACCTGAAGCAGTGGTGGCAGCAGTTCAACGACCCGCTGCTGGTGCAGCTGGTGGAGGCATCGCAGTCCGCCAGCCCCACCGTGGCGACGGCCGGCGCCCGGATCGCGGAGGCGCGCGCCGCCCGCGTCGCGGCGCA
>JALHLO010000262.1 GCA_022844525.1 Ramlibacter sp. | reverse complement strand
CGCGCCCGTGCCGGCACCGCCGCCCGCCGCGCCGGTGGCCAAGCCCGCGCCGGTGGCGGAGCGGCCCATGGCCGTTCCCAACCCCGTGGCCGTGGCACCCGCCAGCGGCCAGGACGATGGCTTCATCAAGCCCAGCAAGCGCAAGCGCGACGTGCTGGAGCTGAGCGCGCAGTTCGAACGCTGCCGCGCCGACGCGCCCGGTTTCGCCGAGAAGAGCCAGGAGATCTACGTCGCCTGGCGCCACCGGCACGCCGCGGTGATCACCGAGTACGAGAAGCAGCTGATGGCCAAGGTGCGCGCCGGCCGCCGCGGCGAGGCGACCCTGCCCCTGTCCCAGTGCACCGACGACTGGCTGCGCAGCATCGAGCCGCTGTCGCGCGTGCCGGACCCGCGCTACCAGAGCGTGGAAAAGACCTGGCAGCTGTTCATGGGCGCGCTGATGACGGGCGACCGCGTGACGGCGCTGAACTGCCTGGCGGGCCGGGCGCAGGCGCGCTGGAAGGCGCGCACCGAGACCCTGAGCGACGACGACCTGCGCCGCCTGGGCGCCTCGATCCGCGCCCTGAAGGTCCAGTGGGGCGACGACTACGAGAAGGAAGGCCTGGTCGCCGATATCGACAACCGGGTGATCGGCATCGCCTTTCGCAACGTCAACGAGGAATGGAAGATCACCGAGATGGGCGGCGCCCCCGCCGCGGGGCTGCCGCTGCAGTGATCAGAGGGTGAAGATCTTCCCGGGGTTCATGATGTTCCTCGGGTCGAGCGCCCGCTTGATGGTGCGCATCATGTCCACCGCGCCGGCGCCGGCCTCGTCCACCAGGAAGCCCATCTTGTGCAGGCCCACGCCGTGCTCGCCGGTGCAGGTGCCTTCCAGCCGCAGCGCGCGCGCCACCAGCTTGTGGTTCAGCTCTTCCGCCACCGCGCGCTCCTTCGGGTCGTCGGGATCGAGCAGGTAGCCGAAGTGGAAGTTGCCGTCGCCCACGTGGCCCACCAGGAAGTAGGGCAGGCCGCTGGCATCGGCTTCCGCCACCGACTCCAGCAGGCAGTCGGCCAGGCGCGAGATCGGCACGCAGGTGTCGGTGGAGATCGCGCGGCAGCCGGGACGTGACTGCACCGCGGCGAAGTAGGCGTTGTGCCGCGCGGTCCACAGGCGCGTGCGCTCCTCCGGCGTCTCGGCCCATTCGAAAGCCTCGCCGCCGAACTCGGAGGCGATCTCCTGCACCGTCTCGGCCTGCTCCTTCACGCTGGAGGGCGAACCGTGGAATTCCATCAGCAGCATGGGCTCCTCGCGCAGGCCCAGCTTGCTGTGCGCGTTGACCATGCGCACGGTGTTGCGGTCGATCAGCTCCACGCGCGCGATCGGCACGCCCAGCTGGATCGTCTGGATGGTAGTGCGCACGGCCGCCTCGATGCTGGGGAAGGAGCAGATGGCGGCGGAGATCGCTTCGGGGATGGGGTACAGGCGCACGGTCACTTCGGTGATCACGCCCAGCGTGCCTTCGCTGCCCACGAACAGGCGCGTGAGGTCGTAGCCGGCCGCGGACTTCTTGGCGCGGGTGCCGGTGCGGATCACTTCGCCGGCCGCCGTCACCACTTCCAGCGCCAGCACGTTCTCGCGCATGGTGCCGTAGCGCACGGCGTTGGTGCCGGAGGCACGGGTGGCGCTCATGCCGCCGATGGTGGCGTCGGCGCCCGGGTCGATCGGAAAGAACAGGCCGGTGCTCCTGATCTCGTCGTTCAGCTGCTTGCGGGTCACGCCCGCCTGCACGGTGACCGTCAGGTCCTCGGCATTGACCGAGAGCACCTTGTTCATGCGCCCCACGTCGACGCTGATGCCGCCCTGCACGGCCAGCAGGTGGCCCTCCAGCGAGGAGCCGACGCCGAAGGGGATCACGGGAATGTCGTGCTGGCTCGCCAGCCGCACCGCGTCGGCCACGTCCTGCGTGGTCTCGGCGAACACCACGGCCGCCGGCGGCGGCACCTGGAAGGAGGACTCGTCGCGGCCATGCTGCTCGCGCACCGCCAGCGCGGTGGAACAGCGCTCGCCGAAGCGCGCCTTGAGCGCTTCGAGCAGGCCAGCGGGAACTTCGCGCTGGTGGACTTCGGGAACCAGGTGCGCGAGGGCGGCGGGTGCGTTCATGCTTGTCTCCGGGGCAGACCGCAGTGTAGTCGGGCCCGCGAAAGCGCACCGGCCGCCGGGGAACGCTCAGCGCACCGAGTCCTCGTACTCGAAGCGGCTGACGAGGCCGTCGAAGTTGCGGTCCATTTCCTCGAAGCTCATCGTGCTGATGCTCAGCCGCCGCGCCTCGGCGCGCGTGAGCTCGCCGTCGTGGTCGGCGTCGGCGAAGAAGTAGGAGCGGGCGATGTCCACCGCCGTGAAGCCGCCGGCGCCACCCTCCATCCGCTGGGACGGGCCGGGCCCCGAGCCGCGGGCACCCATCACGCTGGTGGACGGGTATGTCGCCGCTCCCGGGTAGTTGTCGATGGACAGCTGCCCCTGCGCCAGCGCGGCAGAGGCAAGGCCGGCGGCGCACAGGCCGGCGGCGAGCAGACGGACAGAGGCATGCATGGCGAACTCCTGTGATCGGGTGCCGCCCGGGCGGTTGGCGGCCTGGTCCCATGGTCACCGGGGCGCCGAAAACGGACGAGCCGCAGCAGGCGGGACTTGCTGTAGGACCGGTCAGGCGCTTGCCGCACAATGGCCGGACACAGGAGGAACAGCATGGGCAAGCGGCTGACCCAGATCGCCACACGCACCGGGGACGACGGCACCACCGGGCTCGGCGACAACACCCGGGTCTCCAAGGACCACCTGCGGGTGCACGCCATGGGCGACGTCGACGAACTGAATTCGCACATCGGCCTGCTGATGTGCGAGGAGCTGCCCGCCGAGGCACGCGAGCTGCTGCTGGAGATCCAGCACCAGCTGTTCAACCTCGGCGGCGAGCTGTCGATCCCGGGTTTCGAGCTGCTCAAGGGCGAGGCGGTCCTCGCGCTGGACGAGGCGCTGGCGAGCTACAACGGGCAATTGCCCAAGCTGCAGGAGTTCATCCTGCCCGCCGGCAGCCGCGCCGCCGCCCAGGCCCATGTGTGCCGCACGGTCGCCCGCCGTGCCGAGCGCGCGGTGGTGGCGCTGGGCGCGCAGGCGCCGCTGCGGGAGACCCCGCGGCAGTACCTCAATCGCCTGTCGGACCTGATGTTCGTGCTGGCCCGCGTGTTCAACCGCATGAACGGCGGGGACGATGTGTACTGGAAGAGCGAGCGGCTGGCGCGCAGCGCGAAGGACTGAGCGTCACCGCGGCGCCAGCACCGCCATCGTGAGGCGCGACACGCAGGTCAGCTCCCCGGCGTCGTTGTGCAGCTCGATCGCCCACACCTGCGTGCTGCGCCCCACGTGCACCGGCGTCGTCCTGCCGGTGACCCAGCCCGAGGTGGCCGCCCGGATGTGGTTGGCGTTGATGTCCAGGCCCACCACCCGGTGGCCCGGCGGCGCGCAGTGGATCGCGCCGCAGGAGCCCAGCGTCTCCGCCAGCACCACGCTGACCCCGCCGTGCAGCAGGCCGTAGGGCTGGCGGGTGCGCGCGTCCACCGGCACCCGCGCCCGGATGAAGTCGTCGCCGACCTCCAGGAACTCGATGCCCAGGTGCGCGGGCGCGGTGTCCTTGTGGATGGCGGCGAGCTCCTCGACGGAAATGGGGCGGGTCCAGATGGGCATGGCGCGATTATCGCGGGGGCTGCGCGCTGCTCGTCTCCACGTTGGGCGCGTCCGCCACCGAGACGCCGGGGGAGGTGTCCCGGTTCAGCAGCGCGTGGATCAGGATCGCGCCGAAGGTCGCGGTGCCGATGCCGCCCAGCGCGAAGGCGCCGAACTTGAGCGTGAAGTCGCCCGTGCCCAGTACCAGCGTGATGGCCGCGACGATCAGGTTCTTGTTCTGCGAGAAGTCCACCCGGTTGTCCACCCAGATCTTGGCGCCGGCCACCGCGATCAGGCCGAACACCACGATGCTCACGCCGCCCATCACCGGCAGCGGGATGGCCTGGATCACCGCGCCGAACTTGGGCGAGAAACCCAGCACCAGCGCGATCAGCGCGGCGAACAGGAACACCGCGGTCGAATAGATCTTGGTGGCGGCCATGACGCCGATGTTCTCGGCATAGGTGGTCACGCCGGTGCCGCCGCCCATGCCGCTGACCACGGTGGCGACGCCGTCGCCGATGAAGGCGCGGCCCATGTACTGGTCCAGGTTGCGGCCGGTCATCGCCGTGACGGCCTTGATGTGGCCCAGGTTCTCGGCCACCAGGATGATGGCCACCGGCGCGATCAGCAGCATCGCCGGCCCGCTGAAAACCGGCGCGGCGAAGTTGGGCGCGCCCACCCAGGCGGCGGCGGCGATGCCGGAGAAGTCGATCGGCTTGCCCAGCCCCAGGCCGTTGGTGAGGACGGCGTAGATGATGCTGGCGAGGATCAGGCCCACCAGGATCAGCAGGCGCTGCACCATGCCGCGGGTGAGCACCGCCACCAGGCCGACGCAGACGAAGGTGACGGCCTGCATCCAGCTGTCGAAGTTGCTGGCCGCCATGTTCTTGACGGGGATGCCGGCCAGGTTCAGGCCGATCACCGCCACCACCGCGCCGGTGACCACCGGCGGCATGAAGCGCTCGATCCAGCCCGTGCCCACCGCGTGCACGACGGCGCCGATGATGGCGTAGACGATGCCGCAGGCGATGATGCCGCCCAGCGCCACGCCGATGTTCGCGTTGGGGCCCTTGCCGGCGTACGCCGTCGCCGCGATCACCACGCCGATGAAGGCGAAGCTGGAGCCCAGGTAGCTGGGGACGCGGCCGCCGGTGATCAGGAAGAAGATCAGCGTGCCGACGCCGCTCATGAGGATGGCGATGTTGGGGTCGAAACCCATGAGGATGGGGGCCAGCACCGTGGCCCCGAACATCGCGATCACGTGCTGCACGCCCATCACCGCGGTCTGCGGCCACGGCAGGCGCTCGTCGGGGGCGATCACGCCGCCCTGCTGCAGCACGGCCGCCGGCCTCTCGGTCCAGTCAAACATTCCCATCCTCGCTCTCCTTGTTCCAAAGTCGAGCGATGCTAGGTGCAATGTCCGCGCCGCGCAAGGCGGCGGGATCAGCGGGCGGCGAACCCCGCGACCTGGGCCAGGACGGCCGGGTCCTTCAGGATCCTGCGGTGGCCCAGGCCCTCGGTGGCCATCAGCTGCGCGCCCTGGATCGCGTGCGCGTAGGCCTGGCCGTCGGCGAAGGCGTTGATGCTGTCGCCGCGGTCGTGCACCACCAGGGTGGGCACGCGGATGCGCGGCGCCACGTGGCGGGGCTCGAAGTGCTGCATCAGCACGCCTTCGCGCGCTTCGATGTGCTTCTGCATGGCCGCGCGGGTGGGCTCGCTCAGGCCGAACACCTGCGCGAAGTAGCGCGTGTAGTTGCGCGGCGAGGCGGGCGGCGCCAGCAGCACCAGTTTGCCGATCGCCAGCCCCCGGCTGGCCGCGTGGGCGGCGGCATTGGCACCGAGCGAGTGCGCCGCCAGCACGCCGATGCGGTGGCCTTCCTGCTGCAGCCGGCCGGCGACGTAGTCGATGGCCCGCGCGAACTGCGGCAGGTTGCTGGCGGTGCCGGCGCTGCGTCCGTGCGCCGGCATCTCCACCAGCACCGGGCGCAAGCCTT
>JALHLO010000261.1 GCA_022844525.1 Ramlibacter sp. | reverse complement strand
GCCTCCAGCGCTTCCGCCGCGGCCCCGGTCGCCGCGACGTCTTCGCCCACCATCCCGATGGCGTCGCTGCTGCTGCCGGTGGCGCCGCCGCCCGACCGCCGCTTCGGGCTGCAGGCCGGCCAGTTCGCCTCGCAGGAATCCGCCAACCAGCTCGCCGCCAGCATCGCCGGCCAGGGCGTGACGAGCACCGTGATCGTCACCCAGGACCGCGTGGGGACGACCTGGGCGCTGGTGTCGCTCGGGGACTTCCCCAGCCCCGAAGAGGCCGCGGCGCAGCGCACCTATCTCGCCAACAAGCTGGGGCTGCCGGACTACCTGCCCACGCTCATGCTGCCGCCGCCCGCGGCGCCGGCGGCGTCGGCCGCCAGGCCCGCGCCATGAACCAGCCGCGGCGCACCGGGGAAGAACCGGCGGGCGGGGTGGTCGGCGGCGACCCAGCCGGCCTGCCCGTACGAAGGGACGAAGCAGACGCGCAGCTGCGCCATCCCGAGGCCGCAGAAGTGCACGAGGACCTCGGCGTCCTGCCGCCGCCGGGTGATGTACCAGAGCGCGCCGTGCCCGGCGAGGCCCCAGCTGTCGACGCGGCGGACCAGCAGGTCGGCCTGGCCGGGGTCGCGCACCAGGGCCGCACGCACGTGCGCATCGCCCATGGCGAGTGTCTGGAAGACCCGCGTCATGCGCGCCTGCGCGAGCTGAGCGGACGATGAAGGACCCCAAGCTGCAATTGCGCGGCGGCGCCGAGCAGGTCCGGCTGGTGCTGGAGAACGGCGCCACGCTGCCGGTGCTGGGCAGCAGCGAGCCGCCGCCGGGCAACGAGGACCAGGCCGTGGCCGCGCGCGTGCGCGTGGCCCGCCACTGGGGCGGCGGCGCTTCGCCGCGGCGGCCGGAAGAAGGCGGCATCACCGAGCCATTGGACCTGCGCAAGCGCACGATCCTCGCGCGGCAGCTGCCGCCGGCTGCGCAGCGCGCGCTGCAGGAAGGACTGGCGGGTCATGGCAAGGTCCCCGAATCCGGCGTGGTGGCCACGGTGAAGCTCAAGCCGCGCTAGGCGGCGCCGGCCGCGCTCACCCCCTGCGCCCGCGCGGCGGGCTGAGCGCGCGTTCGCCGTGGGTGGTCGCCCGGCCCGCCCGGCCGCGCAGCGTTTCGTTGGTCGGGATCGGGTGCGCCTGCGAGCTGGTCGCGTTGTTGAAGCGCTTTTCCTGGCCGGTCGACACCGCCTTCTCGAACGCATGCTGCGCGGCGACCTGGTCGCCGAATTTCTTCAGGTACTCCTGGTGCAGGTCGGGCACGTGCGGCGCGAGGTGCTTGTCCTCCATCATCCGCTTGGCCGCCTGCCACTTCTGCTTCTCCCGTTCGTTGTGCACGTAGTCGGCCATTTGCCCGTAAGGACCCGCGTTGCTGATGTCGCCGTAGCGCACGTGCAGCGCCTTGCTGCCGGGACGGCCGAGCTGGGCGAACTGCTCCTGCGGCTGCGAGAAGTTGCGCACGGTCTCGACCTGCGCGCGCACCATCATCTGCTTGTGCGCCTGCTGCACATCGGCCGCCGTGGCCGTCGAGAGGTCGGGCACCAGCGCCTGGAACTCCGTCTTGACCGCGGTCGCCCGCGCGACGTCGCGGATGTTGTGGTCGCCGACGATCGACGCCTGGCCGAAGGCCTTCTTGCGCAAGGCGCCCGGATGGCCGACCACGTCGTTCGGCCCCTGGTGCCAGACCAGGGCGTCCGTGTTCACGCGCACGCTCGAGAGCTCTCCGATCTCCTTTTCCACGTCGAGGCTGGCCACGTTGGCCTTGCGCAGCGCCTCGATGTGTTCGCGCGTCGTGGCGGTGCTGACCATCTCGTCCTTGCCCGACCCGCCGAACTCGTGGTCATCGCCCTTGACGCGATAGCTCGAGCCGAATTTCTTGTTGTCGATCTTCGCCTTCTTCTTGAACTCGCTGGTCACCTCGCGCCCATGCTTGGCGTGCATCATCTGCGTGAGGGTGCGCTGGAAGGAGGGCTTGGGCTCGTTGATCGGCGAGTCCGCTTCTTCCTCGGCCTGCAGCTGGGCGGCCAGCTCCTCGTCGAAGGAGTTGGACAGCTTGCGTTTCTTGGGTGCGGCCATGGGTCCTCCGATGGCGGTGGAAAGAAGGAATCACTTCAACCGGCTGACTTCGCGCCCCACGTGTGGGCTTGCTTCGTCCCCGGCTCGTACACGTCCCAGGTGGCGCCGTCTTCGCCCTCCCACGGCGCCGGCACCTCGCTGCCTTCGCGGTAGAAAAGGACGCGGCCGGCGAAGCGTTCGCGGTTGCGGTACAGGTAGCGCAGTTCGGAGCCGGTGACGTCCTTCCAACCCTCGTGCCCGTGGTTTCTTTTCTGCGCCACGGCCTCGAGAGCTATCCCGTCGAGGATGAAGTGCACCGTGCCGCCCCGTTCGACGGTGAAGTCGATGCTGCGCTTGGTCGCGCGGCGGATCCGGGCGTTCGCGTCCTCCCCATCGGCCGGCTTGGCGGATTGTTTCGCGTGCGCCCGCAGGTATTCGACGAAGGCACGGTCGGTGGCATGCCGCGTTTGCGCGGGCTCCGGCAGCCGCCAGCTTCCGCCTGGCGGGGTCGAAATTCCCAGCCGCGCGTTGATGCGCTCCAGGGTCACGTCGCTTTGCGCCGCAGGGTCGCTCAGGTGCGCCTCGAGCACGGCCTGGATCTCCCTGCGCGCCGCGTCCAGCCCGTACAGCCGGTCGCCGGGACGGAAGGACTCGGGCAACTGCCTGCGATGCGGTGCGGCGCTGGGGTCCATGGAGGCTCCTTGGCTGGAGACGGCGATCAACTGCCGGTGATCTGTTTCGCCCGCGCCTTGACGATGTTCTGCATCTTGCTCAGGGCCTGGCTGCGGTTGAAGATCGTACTGCCGTGGCGCATGTCGGTCACCATCGGCGACAGGGCACTGCTGCTGCTGCCCTTGCGGATCGCGCTTTCGCTCGGCGCGGCGCCCTGCACGCCCTTGCCGGGAAGGAAGCCACCGGACGGCGCCTGCTTGAGCGAGCGCAGCGGCTTGCTGTCGGGGGTGAGGGCCTTGACCTGGTCGCGCCAGCCGCGCGCCTCGTTCTGGTCGATGTTGCCGCGCAGGCCGGAGCCGATGTGGTCGAACACCTTGTTCCATTCCCCCTGGTCGTCCTGCAGGTGGATCTTGTAGCGAAAGGCCTTGAGGGTGCCGGCCAGCGTGCCCTGCTTCTCGTCGTGGATGTAGCCGGTGATCTTCACGCGCAGCCGGTCGCCCCACTGCTTCTCCAGGTGCTCCACGCCGGTCTCGATGCCCAGCATCTCCGTGTTCTGGTGCACGCTGGCGGGTGGCGCGTTCAGCACGTCGTCCGGCCCGTGCATGGCCTTGCGGGCCATGTGCGAGTTCTCCGCGCCCCAGCTGCTGGTGCCGGAGTTCAGCGGGGTGAACCCCTTGTCCGCCATCAGGCGGGCACCCAGCGCATTGCGCACCGTCTCGTGCTCCTCGGTCCACGCGCGCGTGCCGCTCTGGGTGAAGTACGGCCGGATGCCGGAGGTGCCCGCCTTGTCGCGCGCGCCCTTCACGTGCACGCGGTAGGTGCCCTCCTTGAAGGACTTGTTGGCCAGCAGCGGCGTCATCACGGACTTGTTGTCCTGCGTCGTGTCCATCGCGCTGGTGGTGCTCGGCTTGGCGCGGCCGGACAGCAGGCCGCCGCCGCCGGTGCGGTCCGGACGGCTGAGGCCCTCGTTCTCCGGGTCCAGGGCTTGCTGCCGCCGGCTCCTGCGCAGGCTGGCAGTGATGTCGGACGCCGCGCTCTGGACCGAGGGCGTGTGCGCGAGCTTCTTCGCGTCGTCCTTGAGCACGCCGAGCGCCAGCCCGGTCGCTGTCATGCCGGCCGGCAGTCCCAGGTTCCGGTGGTCCTTGCGCTGGTGCGGCGCCTGCACGCCGGCGCTGAACGTGGGCACGGCCTTGCGGCCGCCGCCCTTGCCCAGGCCCTTGCCGCCCTTGCTCCTGCCGCTCGATGACATGACGGTCCTCCTTGAGCCGGCCGGCGATCAGCTCATGCCCTTCTTGAACCGGTACATGAGCACGTCCTGCTTCGCGCTCTCGACGGCATAGGGCGAGGACAGTGCCGCCGTGTCGCCGGAGATCGACTTGCGGCGCTGGCGCGCGAGCGTCGTCTCGGCCTCCGCGCGCGTCGTGTTCACGCCGCTGCGCGTCAGCTCGCGCTGGAACAGCGTCACCGCGCCGCGCCGCTGCGTGACGTCGGCGTCCGGGTCCAGGTGCCCGGGCAGCACCAGGCCCGGCTGGAGGCTGCGGGCCAGGGTGTAGTCGTCGTCGCCGCCCTTGTCGTCGTGCACCGCGTCCTTCTGCACCGACGGCGGGACCAGCACGCGCATGATGGTCGGGGCCTTGGGCGACTTCATCGCGTCGCAGGCGGCGTCGTAGTCGTGGATCCGGTTCGCGGCGTGCACGCGGTCCGCCTGTTCCATCCCGGACAGCGTATTGGCGTAATACGCGGCCTGCTGCTTGTCGCGGGTGAAGAACACCTTGCCCAGCGAAGCGGTGGTGTGGCCGATCATGCCGGTCAGTCCCTGTCCCCCCTGCGGCACCAGGCCGGTCTGCAGGATGCCGTGCGCGTACTCTTCGTGCGTGCCGTGGTAGACGCGCAGCTTCCCGTACACGGCTGCGCCGGCGGTGTCCAGCGTCTTCAGGCGCTGCAGCTCCTGCCGCGCGCGGTAGCCGCGGAAGGCGCCCTGGATCGTGAACGCCGCGCTGTGCTGGCGCAGCGTTTCCGGCGAGGCGTCGGCGAGGTGGGACGGCAGCGGCTGGCGCCGTTTTCCGGAAGGTGCGGCCATGGCTTGCTCCTGTTGCGTGGAAAGGGGATGTCGCTCGCCGGCTAGCCCTTGCGCTTCTTGGTGGGACGCAGCATCTCGTACTCCTGGTAGGTGTGGTCGCCGGCCATCGCCGTGCCCTGCCGCACCTCGGCCGGATCGGTGAAGACGCCGCCGTCGAGGGTGCCGCCGGACTGCTGCGTGGCCGTCTCCGGCATGACGAAGTGCGTGCGGGGCGGCAGCACGGGTTCGACGTATTTGCGGGATGCGTTGAAGTCGCCCACGAAGGCGCCGGCCTTGCGTTTGCGCTTCACCTGCCCGAAGAAGTCCGTCATCTGCGCTGCGAGCTGCGAGGCCGCGAACTTCGGCTTGCCGGAGGGCGCGTGCACGGTCGCGACCATCTCGCCCTCGGTTTCGACCGCCATCGGTGGGCGCAGGCCCTTGCCGAGCTTGCCCGATGTCAGTTCCTGCACGTCCTCGATCGGCACGTTCGAGACCATCGCCTGCGCGTTGCGCCACGGGTGCTGCGCCTTGCGTCCCCGGGGCCGCTGCATTGCCGCGAACAAGGGCTTCGCGCGCGAGCCGGAGCGCGGGGACGTGAGCTGGCCGAAGCGCAGGTCCGGGTTGGTGGGATGGGGATCGAGGCGGTCCCAGAACGCCTTGCCGGCCTCCTGCACGGCGAAGAACGCGGTCTCCTTCGACTGCTCCAGGAGCTGCCTTCCGTGGGTCAGGATGTCCGATTTGCCGCCCTGCGTGTTGACCTGGAACACCTTGAGGGTGTTGCCCGCGCGCTCGCTTTCGCCGGCGCCTTTCCTGCCTTTGCTGGACATGGCGTGCTCCTTTGGATCAGCCGGCTTGCAGGCGCGGCTCGGCGACGGCGCGGCGGCGCGCTGGCGCAGTCGCGGCGGGGTCGGCCGCGCG
>JALHLO010000260.1 GCA_022844525.1 Ramlibacter sp. | reverse complement strand
CGCAGCGCGAGCAGGAACAGCGCCAGCGTGCCGACGCGAAGCGCAGCGAGGACCGCCGCCGCACCGCCGCCGCGGCGAAGCGGGCGGAGGAAGAGCGCCGGCAGGCGCAGGCCGCGGCGAAGCGGGAGCAGGAACACAAGCGCATGGCTGCCGCCCGGCGGGCCGAGGACGAGCGGCGTGCCTTGCAGGCGAAGCGGGCCGCCGAGGAAAAGCGGCTGGCGGCCGCGCGCAAGGTCGAAGCGCAGAAGATCGCCGACGCCCGCCGGCGCCAGCTCGCCCGCCTGCAGGAACAGGCGAAGCGCGAGGAGCAGTCGGTGCAGGCGCGCCGCGAACAGCTGGCGCGCAGGGCGGAGGAAGAGCGCCGGGAGGAGCAGGCCCGCCGGGAAGACCAAGCCCGTCGCGAAGAGCAGTATCGCCGCGAGGACCAGGCGCGCCGGGAGGAAGCCTGGCGCCGCGAGCGCGCCCTGGCGGAGCAGGCGCGGCGCGATCACGAGCGCCGGGAGCAGGAAGTGTGGCTGCGGCAGCAGCAGGTGCCGCAGCCTTATCCGGCCTACCAGCCGCAGCGGCCCGCCCCGATGGGCGTGCCGGCCCGCCGGGTCAGTTGACGCGGCGCGTGTAGGTACGGGTCACGGCCGACGGCTTGTCTTCTTCCGGCGGCAGGTAGATGGTGGTGCGGTCGATCTTGGCGTCGAAGGCGGCGATCTCGGCGCTCGCGCAGCGGATCACGGCGCGGTCCAGGGGGTGGCACTGGCGCTGGCTCAGTTTGGTGAGCTCCTGGGACTGGTCGATGTGGGCACGGACCTGGGCGGGATCGACCATCAGGGCAAAGGGATTGGCGGCCAACGCTGTCGTCATGTTCTTGGACTCCTTGAATTCGCGCTCTTTCGCGACCTTGTTCTGGATGACGCAGACTGTCGTCGGGCGCCCCAGAAACCAAGGTCAGCCGAGTCCGTTACACCTTGTAGGACGTGGGCGCACCGCCGGTCGGGTTGCAGGGGGTTGCAAGCGGAGTTGCACAATAGGCGCATGCCCTTCATGCCGCCCTTCATCTCCCCCACCTTCCACCAGGATGCGGAGAGCGCGCTCGACCAGGTGCGCGCGATCTACGCCCAGCAGATCAACCACCTGCGCGAGGCGATGCAGCGCTTCGTGTCCGGCGAGGCCATGCCCGCGCGCGTGCGCGCCTGCTACCCCTACGTGCGCATCCACACCGACAGCGTGGTGCCGCAGGCGGCCCTGGAGAACGCGGGCCTGTCGTACGGCTTCGTCGCGAGCGCCGGGCGCTACGAGACGACGCTGACGCGCCCGGACCTGTACGCGAACTACTACCTCGAACAGTTCCGGCTGCTGCTGCAGAACCACGCGGTGCCGCTCGAAGTGGGAACCAGCAACGAGCCGATCCCGATCCACTTCTCGTTCGCGGAGCACGACCACATCGAGGGCAACCTGCCGCCGCCGCGCCGCATGATGATGCGCGACCTGTTCGACCTGCCCGACCTGGGCAACATGGACGACGGCATCGCCAACGGCACCATGCGCTTCGACCCGGGCGGCGCGCATCCGCTGTCGCTGTTCACCGCCTCGCGCGTGGACTACTCGCTGCACCGGCTGCGCCACTACACCGGCAGCACCCCCGACTGGTTCCAGAACTTCGTGCTGTTCACGAACTACCAGTTCTACATCGACGAATTCATCAAGCTCGGTCACGAGGAGATGAACCGGCCGGACAGCGAGTACGTGGCCTTCGTCGAGCCGGGCAACGTGGTGACGCGCCGCGTCGGCCTGCCGCGCGAAGCCTACGACAGCCTGGGCGCGCCGCCGCCGCGGCTGCCGCAGATGCCGGCCTACCACCTGATCCGCCAGGGCCACAGCGGCATCACGATGGTGAACATCGGCGTGGGACCCGCCAACGCGAAGAACATCACCGACCACGTCGCGGTGCTGCGCCCGCACGCCTGGATGATGCTGGGGCACTGCGCCGGGCTGCGCAACAGCCAGCAGCTGGGCGACTACGTGCTGGCGCACGGCTACGTGCGCGAGGACCACGTGCTGGACGAGGAACTGCCGCTGTGGATCCCGATCCCGGCGCTGGCCGAGATCCAGGTGGCGCTGGAGCACGCGGTGGCGGACGTGACGCAGTGCAAGGGCGCGGACCTCAAGCGGATCATGCGCACCGGCACGGTCGCCAGCACCGACAACCGCAACTGGGAACTGCTGCCCGGCAACGAGCCGCAGCGCCGCTTCTCGCAAAGCCGCGCGGTGGCGCTGGACATGGAGAGCGCCACCATCGCCGCCAACGGCTTCCGCTTCCGCGTGCCCTACGGCACGCTGCTGTGCGTGAGCGACAAGCCGCTGCACGGCGAGATCAAGCTGCCCGGCATGGCCAACACCTTCTACCGCGAGCGCGTGGACCAGCACCTGCGCATCGGCATGCGCGCCATCGAGATCCTGCGTTCCCAGGGCTCGCAGCGGCTGCACAGCCGCAAGCTGCGGGCCTTCGACGAGGTGGCGTTCCAGTAAGGGCCGTCAGCCCTTGGCGGCCGGCTGCGCGCCCTCGGGCCGGGCGGGGTCCGGCCGGCGGCCCAGGCGCCGGAACGGCGTCGCCCGCCCCAGCAGCAACAGCACCACGATCCCCGAGACCATGCCGATGGTGATCGCATAGCCGGCGGCCACGAAGTACTCCAGTTCCTGGCTGAGGATGTACAGGGCGGTCAGCGCGGACGCGAGCATCGTCAGGGCGGCCATGGAGAAGGCCAGGAAATCGCCCAGCACCACCTTCTGGCCGCAGCTCGCGCAGGCGGAGATGTCGTGGAAGAAGAGGCTGCGCACGTTCAGCATGCGGGCGCATTGGGGACAGCGGTAGTTCATCGCGGGCTCCAGGGAGAGTGCGAAAAGCTACTCCTGGCGCGAAGCGCCCGCAATCACCTGCATTGGAGAGATGCTGGACAGTGCGCGCCCGCTACAGCGCGGCTTCCGACTCGATCACCGTCGCCATCGCCTCGCCCAGCCGCACCGGCCTGGTGGCCGCCCAGTCGGGCGTGAAGGTCAGCACGTTCCTGGGGAACAGCATGATCACGGTCGAGCCCAGCAGGAAGCGCCCCATCTCCGCGCCCCGCGCCAGCACGACCTGCTGGTCGTCGTAGCGCCACTCGCGCGGCGCCCGCGTGCGCGGCGGGTTCACCACGCCGTGCCACACCGTCGCCATGCTGCCAACGATGGTGGCGCCCACCAGCACCATCACCATCGGCCCGTGCGCGCACTCGAACTCGCAGACCACGCGCTCGTTGCGCGCGAACAGGCTGGGCACGTGGCGCGCCGTCAGCGGGTTCACCGAGAACAGGTCGCCCGGGATGTAGATCATCCGCTTCAGGCGCCCCTCGCACGGCATGTGGATGCGGTGGTAGTCCTTGGGCGCGAGGTAGAGCGTGGCGAAGTGGCCGTGGTCGAAGCGGTGCGCCAGCGCCTGGTCGCCGCCGACCAGCGCCCGGGTCGAGTAGCTGTGGCCCTTGGCCTGGAAGATCTGGTCGTGCTCGATCGGGCCGAACTGGCTGATCGCCGCGTCCACCGGGCAGACGAAGGGCGCCGCGGAAAGCGGGCGCGCGCCCTCGCGCAGCGGGCGCGTGAAGAAGTCGTTGAAGCTGGCGTAGCTCTCGATGCGCGGGTCCGCCGCCTCGCTCATGTCGACCTGGTAGTGGGCGACGAAGCGCCGCACCATCGCGTGGGTGAAGGGGCCGAGCCGCATGCTCGCGAGCTTCCCCATCAGCATCGTCAACAGCTTCTTGGGCAACAGGTACTGCTGCGTGATGGGGAGCGGGGGTAGCAAGGGGAACAAGCTCGGCCTTCGTGGCAAAACGAAAATTCTACGGCGGCGCGCGCACGGCCGGGTTGGGCCACAATGGCCGCCGCCCATGACCGAGCCGCTCCTCGCAGTCCGCGACCTCACCAGGCGCTACGGCAGCACCACCGTGGTCGACGCCCTTTCCTTCAGCATCGCCGCGGGCGAATGCCTGGGCGTGATCGGCCCCAACGGCGCCGGCAAGACCACCACCATCCGCATGTGCCTGGGCCTGACCGAGCCCGACGGGGGCGAGATCCGCGCGCTCGGGCTGCGCATGCCGCGGGACGCGCTGGCCATCAAGGCGCAGCTCGGCGTGGTGAGCCAGTTCGACTCGCTGGACCCCGATTTCAGCTGCGCCGAGAACCTGCTCGTGTACGGCCGCTACTTCGGCATGCCGGAGCCGCGCATCCGCGAGCGCATCCCGCAGCTGCTGGAATTCGCGGCGCTCACGCACAAGGGCGACGCGCGCCCGGGCGAGCTGTCCGGCGGCATGCGCCGGCGGCTGTCGCTGGCGCGCGCCCTGGTCAACGACCCGCGGCTGCTGATGCTGGACGAGCCCACCACCGGCCTCGACCCGCAGGCGCGCCACCTGATGTGGGAGCGGCTGCAGGTGCTGCTGCAGCAGGGCAAGTCCATCCTGCTGACGACGCACTTCATGGACGAGGCCGAGCGCCTGTGCGACCGGCTGCTGGTGCTGGACCACGGCCACAAGATCGCGGAAGGCCGGCCGCGCGACCTGATCGCCGAGCACCTGGAGCCCGACGTGGTGGAGGCCTATGGCAACGGCGCGCTGTCGCTCGCCGGATCGCCGCTGCGCCAGCTGGCGGGCCGCACCGAGGTGAGCGGCGAGACGGTGTTCTTCTACACGCAGGATGCGGCGCCGCTGCTGGAGGCGCTCGGGCGCGAGCACCCGCGGCTGCGCACGCTGCACCGGCCGGCGAACCTGGAGGACCTGTTCCTCAAGCTCACCGGCCGGCAGATCCGGGAGGATGGATGACACGGTCCATGAACACGTGGCGGGCGCCGTCCCTGTCCATGCGCTGGTGGCCGGTGTTCCGGCGCAACCTGCTGGTGTGGCGCAAGCTGGCCATCCCCAGCCTGATCGGCAACATCGCCGAGCCGCTGATCTGGCTGGTGGCCTTCGGCTACGGCATGGGCGCGCTGGTGGGGCGCGTGCGCTTCGAAGGCCTGGAAGTGCCCTACATCCTGTTCCTCGCCAGCGGCTCCATCTGCATGAGCGCGATGAACGCGGCGACCTTCGAGGCGCTCTATTCCGCCTTCTCGCGCATGCACGTGCAGAAGACCTGGGACGGCATCATGAACGCGCCGGTGAGCCTGGACGACATCGTGACGGCGGAGATGCTGTGGGCCGCCTACAAGGCGATCTTCACCGTCACCGCCATCCTGCTGGTGATGCTGGGCCTGGGCATCTCGTACAGCCCGAAGCTGCTGGCGGCCTGGCTGGTGCTGGCCGGCGCCGGCATCACCTTCTCCTGCATCGCCCTGATCTTCAACGCGCTGGCCAAGGGCTACGACTTCTTCACCTACTACTTCACGCTCTTCCTGACGCCCATGATGTTCCTCTCCGGCGTGTTCTTCCCGCGCGAGCAGCTGCCGGAGCTGGTGCGCCTGTTCGCGGACTGGCTGCCGCTGACGGCCGCGGTGGAACTGGTGCGGCCGATGTTCATGGACCGCTGGCCGCAGCAGCCGGTGAAGCACCTGCTGGTGCTGGCGGGGTATGCGGTGGCGGCGTTCTGGGTGGCGCTGGCGCTGACGCGGCGGCGGTTCGCGGCGTGATCGGTGTCGCGAACCGCGACATCCGCTAGGTGTGAAGAGTCAAGAGGTTGTTTCTTGACTTGTTGAGTCGGGACATGGGTGCAGCACCTCCTATGCCTTGGTGCGGGCGGTGCCAGTTGTAGTGGTGCAGCCAGTGATCGAGA
>JALHLO010000259.1 GCA_022844525.1 Ramlibacter sp. | reverse complement strand
AATGGCCAGGCCGTGTACCAGCAGGCCTGCGTCGCCTGCCACGCGGCGGGTGTGGCCGGCGCTCCCAAGCTCGGCGACAAGGCCGCGTGGGCGCCGCGCCTCGCCCAGGGCATGCCGGCCCTGGTGACCAACGCGATCAAGGGCAAGGGCGCCATGCCTCCCAAGGGCGGCAGCCCGGCGCCCGACGCGGACATCAAGGCGGCCGTGGAATACATGGTCGCGCAGTCGAAGTAAGCGAGCCTCGCGCACCGCGGGAAGCCGGCCTCGCGCCGGCTTTTTTCCTGGGGGCGATCAGCGCGCGCCGGCGGCGGCCTGCCGCCGCGCCGGACTGCGCTCGAACCCGAAGCGCGCGGGCAGGTCGGCGCTGCGCACATCCCGAGGCTGCCAGCGGCCCGCCTCGACCGCTTCCGAGGCCTGCACGATGTCCTGGGTGTGGACGATGCCGATGCCGCGGTCGGTTTCCAGGTAGAGCCGGCCGCTCTCGTCCACCAGGCAGGACTGCACCTGCACCGGCAGCCCGGTATGGCTGGCCACGCTGCCGTCGGCGGCGACGCGCCAGACCCAGGGCGTGGCCTGCAATTCGACGTAGACGCGCTGCGGCCCGTTCTGGAAGAACCAGCGGCCCTCGCCGTCCTGCTCGTAGTTGCGCTGGATGAAATCGATCAGCTTCTCGTGCCTGAGCAACGAGCCCTTGGATTCCGGGAAGGGGCCGGCGGCCTGCACGCGGTCGTCGCGCATGTACCAGTTGCCGCGCTCGTCCAGGCCCAGCCAGCCATAGCAGTGCGGCACGTTGGGCCACTTGGCCATCGCCTGGCGCACGATGTCGTCCATCGGCCCATTATGGGCGCGCGGGCTCAGCGCAGGAAGGCGTCGTAACCGGTCTTGAGGATGAGCGCGCTGACCACGAAAATGAACACGACCCGCACGAACGAGGCGCCGTGCTTGAGCGCCATGTGCGTTCCCAGCAGGCTGCCGGCGACGTTGGCCACGGCCAGCGCCAGCGCGTAGTGCCACCACACGTGGCCCTTGAGCGCGAACAGGATCAGCGCCGCCAGGTTGGTCGCCGTGTTCAAGAGCTTCGCCGATGCCGAGGCATGCAGGAAGTCGTAGCCCAGCACGCGCACGAACAGGAACACGAAGAAGCTGCCCGTGCCGGGACCGAAGAAACCGTCGTAGAACCCGAGCACGCTGCCGATGGCGCAGGCGGCCAGCGTCTGCGCCCGTCCCGCCAGGCGGGGAACGTGCTCGCGCCCGAGCTCCTTGCGCGCCAGCGTGTACAGCAGCACGCCCAGCAGTACGAAAGGCAACAGCCGGCGCAGGAACTCCGGCGAGATCACCGTCACGGCCCAGGCGCCCAGGAAGCTGCCCGCGAAGCCCGCGGCCGCGGCCGGCAGCAGCGTGGGCCAGTGCATGTCCACGCGGCGGCTGTATTGCACGGCCGACATCGCCGTGCCCCAGACCGAGGCGCTCTTGTTGGTGCCGAAGAGGGTGGCGGGATGGGTGGTGGGGAACACCGCGAACAGCGCCGGCACCAGCACCAGGCCCCCGCCCCCCACGATGGCATCGACGAAACCCGCCAGCACCGAGGCCAGCGACACCAGCAGCAACTCCATCGCCGGGATTGTCGCAGGCGGCCCCCGGGGCATTCCGGCGGACAAAGAAAAGGCGCCGCATCAGCGGCGCCTTGAGGGTGCGCGGCCCGCTTTGCGCGGTGCCGGCCGGATCTGTCTCGATGTTCTTCGGGGGGCTTGTCTCCTCGGTCCCTCGTTCTGTCGCGCCCGGGGGCACGACGCGAGTGCGTGGAATGTACAGGGGTGCACAAGCGCGGTGCATAGGGGGTTTCCCGGCTGCCGCGCAGGTCGCTGCGACGGGTCAAGGAGCGGCGTTCCTGTGAAAAGTTAACGTGTCGGTCAAACCCTAGGTCTGTCTCCCGGACCCCACCCATAAGCTCAGCCGCCCTTGTCGTCGAACTCGGAGGAAGTGATGAAGTTCATTCTGTCTCGCGCCCTGCTTGTCCTTGGCGCACTGCTTGGGTCCGCATGTGGCGGGGGCGGGGGCGGCGGCGACGGAGGCGATGCCGGTGGCCAGTCCACGACCGAGATCACCGTGCCAACGCCCGCCACTGCTGCGATCATCGCGGCAGGGGTCAACATCACCGTTGGCAATTCGAGTGAAGTCGCTGCCGAGGGGCTCAGCTCCACGCTGAACGGCACCTCTGGAGCACTCAACACCGCCGGAATGGCCCTGGGCGCCCAGGTGGACACGCGCGCCGACCTCGCCGCGATCGCGCTACGCGCTGTACGGATCGCGAGCGCGCAACCGCGGCTCGCCGTCGGCGTCGCCTTGAGCGCCACGGAGCCGTGCCTTGTCAGCGGAAGCGTCACGATCACCGGCAACCTCGCCCGCGATGGCACCCTCGCCACGAACGACACACTGGCGGTCACCTTCAACGACTGCAGGGATCCCGGGACCGTGACGTCCGGTGCGACGACGATCCTGGTCGCAGGCGGCCGGCTCAGCCTGGCCCCGGCCAGCTATCCCCAGCGGGTGGTCCTGTCCAGCGTCTCCACGAACCTGTCGACCCACACCCTCGCCGACGGACGCATCGTGACCACGAACGGCGACATGGTCATCGATGTCACGGAAACGAGCGCCTTTACGGGGACCGTCAACCTCCTTGGTTCGGTGCTGTCTCGCACCTTCAGCGGCAGTGTCGTTCCCTCGCGCACGGTGCAGCTCAAGAACTACCGGATCAACCAAGTGGTGGGGGACACGTCCACCGAGACTTCCATCACCGCCGTGGTCGAAAGCAACAACGCGGACGTGGACGCCGCCGGCGTGAGCTACCAGGTCACGACGCCGACCCGCCTCGTGACCGATGCCGTCAACATCCGCTCCGGAGTCATGAAGATCACGGGCAACAATTCAGCGCTGCTGCTGAGCGTGGTTTCCCCCAATAACTTCAATCTCCAGGTAGATGCCAATGGGGACGGCACTTACGAGTCCTCCAGGTTCATCACGCAGTCCGCGCTGAACCTCCTGCTTTGAAGATCCGCCATCCGCACCGTCCTGCTGCGCTCCTCGCCCTGGCCGCGGCGGGGGCCGTCGCGCAACCCGCAGGCGACCAGCACCTTTCCTGGGGCGCGTCCGCCACGGCGCTGCACCGGCGGCTGGTGGAGCGCGACGCCGATGGCAGCCGACTTGTCAGGGAGGATGGCCCGATGCTGCGGCTCGCCGTCGATGCGCAACTGCGCCTGCCGAACGGCGGAGTGCTACGCGGCTCCGCGGGTGCGGCGGGCGGCAGGCTGGACTACGACGGGCAGACGCAACTGGGTTCGCCGCTGCGTACCGAGACCCGCCATCGCGACCTCGACATCGCCCTCGCGTGGCGGCCGTTCCGGGCGCAGGCCTGGGGCGAGGCCTGGCTGGTGCTGCGCGGGCTGGACCAGCGGCGCCGCATCGCATCCACCGCAACGGCTTCCGGCCTGCGCGAAACGTCGCGGCTGCTGTCCATGGGTGCGCGCTGGGCGCACGCGATCGACGCCGCCGGCTGGCAGTGGCAACCCTCGATTGAACTTCGCACCAGCGTGCGTCACCGGCTGGAAGTGGACTTCGGCGGCGTGTTCGATACGGCGGACATCACGGGCGCGCGGCGGCGCGAAGCCGTGCTCGCGCTCGATGTGTCGGCGCCCGGGTCGCCGTGGAGCGGTCGCATCGCGTGGACCCGCGCCCGCCAGCCGGCCAGCGCCGAAGCGACCCTGTTCCGTGGCGGGGTGCCGGTAGGCACCGTGCACCAGCCCCGCATCGAGATCGACGACCTCTCCCTGCAGGTCCGCCGCGCCTTCTAGCGCCGCGCGTCCTGCACGATCCACTCCGCGGCCTTCTCCGCCATCATCAGCACCGGCGAGTTGGTGTTGCCGCTGGTGATGGTGGGCATGGCGCCGCCGTCCACCACGCGCAGGCCGGCGATGCCGCGCACGCGCAGGCGCGAATCGAGCACCGCGCGCGGGTCGTCGTCGCGGCCCATGGCGGTCGTGCCCACCGGATGGAAGATCGTGGTGGCGATGTCGCCGGCCAGGCGCGCGAGGTCTTCGTCGCTCTGGTACTGGGTTCCGGGCCGCCATTCCTGCGGCTTGAACGGCGCGAGCGCCGGCTGGGCGGCAATGCGGCGCGTGACGCGCAGCGAATCGGCCGCCACCTTGCGGTCTTCCGGCGTGCTCAGGTAGTTCGTTGCGATCGCCGGCGCATCCTGGAAGCGGTTGCTGCGGAGGCGCACGAAGCCGCGGCTGGTGGGGTTCAGGTTGCACACGCTGGCGGTGAACGCGTTGAAGCTGTGCAGCGGCTCGCCGAAGGCGTCCAGGCTCAGGGGCTGCACGTGGTACTCGATGTTCGGGTAAGGCTGCTCGGGCGAGCTGCGCGTGAAGGCCCCCAGCTGCGAGGGCGCCATGCTCATGGGCCCGCTGCGCTTGAGCGCGTACTCCATCCCGATCTTGAGCTTGCCCCACCAGCTGCTGGCCAGCGTGTTGAGCGTGGCCACGCCGTCCACCTTGAACACCGCGCGCACCTGCAGGTGGTCCTGCAGGTTCTCGCCGACGCCGGGCAGGTCGTGCACCACGGGGATGCCATGCTGCTGCAGCAGCGCCGCGGGACCCACGCCGGACAACTGCAGGATCTGCGGCGAGCCGATGCTGCCCGCGCACAGCAGCGTCTCGACGGTCGCCTCGACCCGTGCCATCTCGGTGCCCGTCCAGACCTCCGCGCCGGTGCAGCGCTTCGTGCCATCGGTTTCGAACAACAGGCGCGTCACCTGCGCGTGGGTCCAGAGTTCGAAGTTGGGTCGGCCGTAGCAGGTGGGCCGCAGGAAGGCCTTGGCCGTGTTCCAGCGCCAGCCGTCCTTCTGGTTCACCTGGAAGTAGCCGACGCCCTCGTTGCTGCCGCGGTTGAAGTCCTCGCTGTGCGGAATGCCGGCTTCCTGCGCCGCCTTGGCGAACGCGTCCAGCACGTCCCAGCGCAGGCGCTGCTTCTCCACGCGCCACTCGCCGCCGGCGCCGTGCACCGCGTCGGCGCCCTTGTAGTAGTCCTCGTGCTTCTTGAAGTAGGGTAGGCAGTTGTCCCAGGTCCAGCTCGCGTCGCCCACGCGCTGCGCCCAGCCGTCGTAGTCGCGCGCCTGCCCGCGCATGTAGATCATGCCGTTGATGCTGGAGCAGCCGCCCAGCGTCTTGCCGCGGGGATAGCGCAGCTTGCGGCCGTTGAGGCCCGCGTCTTCCTCGGTGTAGTACAGCCAGTCGGTGCGCTCGTTGCCGATGCAATAGAGGTAGCCGACGGGGATGTGGATCCAGTGGTAGTCGTCGCGCCGGCCGGCTTCGATGAGGAGCACGCGCTTGGAAGGATCGGCGGAAAGGCGGTTGGCCAGCAGGCAGCCCGCGGTCCCCGCGCCGATGATCACGTAATCGAACGTCGTGTCGCTCATGCCTTGTTGTCTCCTCGGAGCGCGCGTCGCGCGCCGCCCCCACCCCAACCCTCCCCCGGAAGGGGAGGGAGTGAACAGCCTTACTTGGCCGTCGGCATTACAAACTCGGCGCCTTTCCCGATGCTTTCGGGCCAGCGCTGCATGATCGACTTCTGCTTGGTGTAGAAGCGCACGCCTTCCTCGCCGTAGGCGTGCATGTCGCCGAACAGGCTCTTCTTCCAGCCGCCGAAGCCGTGCCACGCCATCGGGACGGGGATCGGCACGTTGATGCCCACCATGCCCACCTGCACGCGGCGCGAGAACTCGCGCGCCACGTTGCCGTCGCGCGTGAAGCAGGACA
>JALHLO010000258.1 GCA_022844525.1 Ramlibacter sp. | reverse complement strand
GGTAGAGGTGTTGGGATTCAATATAACTGGCAATGGCTGGCTCAACCAGCTCGGTGATGTCCTGCCCGGCTGCCAGCCGGGCCCGGATGTCGGTGGCGCTCTCGGGCATCTGCGGCAGTTCCAGCGTTTCCACGCGCACGCCGGGCAGCGCGCGCAGGGCGGCAACGCCCTGCCCCGAACCGCGGCCGGCCACGCACAGCACGGCCAGGCGGGCGACCTCCTGCCAGTCGCGCCAGGTGGTGAAGCTGGCGGCCTGGTCCTCGCCCATCAGCAGGTGCAGCTGCGCCCCGGGGTGCTCGGCCCGCAGCTCGCGCAAGGTGTCCACGCTGTAGGTCGCGCCGGTGCGGCGCAGCTCGCGGTCGTCGACCTGGGCCTGCGGCAAGGCGGCGAAGGCCAGGCGGGCCATTGCCAACCGGTGTTCGGCGGGCGTGAGGGCGCGCGCCTTGTGCCAGGCATTGCCGGTCGGGAAGACATACAGCCGGTCCAGGGCGAGCTGGGCGACCGCCGCGCGGGCGAGCGCCACGTGGGCGCGGTGCGGCGGGTCGAAGGCGCCGCCGAACATGCCCACGCGCGTGGGGGCGTGGCTCAAACCCAGTCCTTCGCCACCAGGAAGCGCTGGAGCAGCTCTTCCTCGCGCGAGCCGGGCTTGGGCTGGTGCTGGTAGGCCCAGGCGGCATGCGGGGGCATGGACATCAGGATGGACTCGGTGCGGCCGCCGGACTGCAGGCCGAAGTGCGTGCCGCGGTCCCACACCAGGTTGAACTCGACGTAGCGGCCGCGGCGCAGCAGCTGCCACTCGCGCTCCCACGGGGTGTAGGGGTTGTCCTTGCGGCGCTTGAGCACCGGCAGGTAGGCGTCCAGGAAATGGTCGCCCACCGACTGCAGCAGCGCGAAGCTGGCGTCGAAGCCGTCCTCGAAATGGTCGTCGAAGAAGATGCCGCCGATGCCGCGCGGCTCGTTGCGGTGCTTCAGGAAGAAATACTCGTCGCACCACTTCTTGAAGCGCGGGTACTTGTCCTCGCCGAAGGGCCGCAGCGCGTCGCGGCAGGTGGCGTGGAAGTGGACGGCGTCCTCCTCGTAGCCGTAGTAGGGCGTGAGGTCCATGCCGCCGCCGAACCAGTAGACGGCGGGTGCGTTGTCCGGCAGCGCGGCCAGCATGCGCACGTTCATGTGCACCGTGGGCGCGAACGGGTTGCGCGGGTGGAACACCAGCGACACGCCCATGGCCTCGAACGAGGCGCCCACCAGCTCCGGCCGGTGCTGCGTCGCCGAAGGCGGCAGCTTCGGGCCGCGCACGTGCGAGAAGCCGCAGCCGGCGCGCTCGAACACCTTGCCCTCTTCCAGGATCATGGTGACGCCCTCGCCTTGCAGCGGCTCGCCCGGTTCCTTGGTCCACGCGTCGGCGCGAAAGGGCGTGCCGTCGATCTCGCCGACGGCGGTGGTGATGCGCTGCTGCAGGCCCGTGAGCCAGCCGCGCACCGCCATGATCCCGGGCTCCATCGTCAGCCTTTCAGGGCGCGATGGCCGATGTCGTGGCGGTACTGGGCGCCGTCGAAGGAGATGCCGCGCAGCAGGTCGTAGGCGTGCATCTGCGCCGCCTTCACGGTGCTGGCCAGCACCGTGGCGCACAGGACGCGGCCGCCGGAAGTGACGGTCTGGCCGTCCTTGGCGATGGTGCCGGCATGGAACACGACGGCATCGTCGGTGTCCTTGGGCAGGCCGTGGATCACGTCGCCCTTGCGCGGGTCCATCGGGTAGCCCGCGGCGGCCACGACCACGCCGAGCGCGACGCGCCGGTCCCAGTCCAGGTCCACCTGGTCCAGCCCGCCGGAGGTGGCCGCCAGCATCACGTCGTACAGGTCGGACTTCAGCCGCATCATGATCGGCTGGGTCTCCGGGTCGCCCATGCGGCAGTTGAACTCCAGCGTCTTCACCTGGCCGTCCTTGCCGATCATGAGCCCGGCGTACAGGAAGCCGGTGTAGGGGATCCCGTCCTTTTCCATGCCGCGGATGGTGGGCAGGATGATCTCGCGCATGGCGCGCGCATGCACCTCGGGCGTGACCACGGGCGCGGGCGAATAGGCGCCCATGCCGCCGGTGTTGGGCCCCAGGTCGCCATCGAGCAGGCGCTTGTGGTCCTGGCTGGTGGCCAGGGCGGTGACGTTCCGGCCGTCGCACAGCACGATGAAACTGGCTTCCTCGCCCTGCAGGAATTCCTCGATCACCACCCGCGCGCCGCCGGCGTTGTGGGTCACGCCCAGCTTGTTGTCCAGGAGCATGAAGTCGATCGCCTCGTGCGCCTCGGCGGCCGTGGTGGCGACCACCACGCCCTTGCCGGCCGCCAGGCCGTCGGCCTTGACCACGATGGGCGCGCCCTTGCGGTCGACGTACGCATGCGCCTGCGCGGCGTCGGTGAAGGTCTCGTACTCCGCCGTCGGGATCTTGTGGCGGACCATGAAGGCCTTGGAGAAGGCCTTGGAGCTTTCCAGCTGCGCGGCCGCCTGCGTGGGGCCGAAGATGCGCAGGCCGTGGGCGCGGAAGTCGTCGACCACGCCGGCGGCCAGCGGCGCCTCGGGACCGACGACCGTCAGCGCGATCTTCTGCTTGAGCGCCCAGTCGCGCAGCTGGCGCAGGTCGGTGATCGGCACGTTCTCCAGCCGGGCGTCGAGCGCGGTGCCGCCGTTGCCGGGCGCCACGTAGACCGCCTGCACCTTGGGCGACTGCGCCAGCTTCCAGGCCAGCGCGTGCTCGCGGCCGCCGCCGCCGATGACGAGAACCTTCACTCGTTGATTTCCGCGTTGTGATAGACGTTCTGGACGTCGTCGAGGTCTTCGAGCATGTCGAGGATCTTCTGCATCCGCGCGGCGTCTTCGCCGGCCAGGGGAATCGTGTTTTCGGGCCGCATGGTCACTTCGGCCACTTCCGGCTTCAGGCCGGCGGCTTCCAGGGCATTCTTGACCGTTTCGAAGTCGCCGGGCGAGGTGATCACCTCGATGGCGCCATCGTCGTCCGAGATGACGTCTTCCGCGCCCGCTTCCAGCGCGACTTCCATCACCTTGTCCTCGCTGGTGCCGGGCGCCAGGATCAGCTGGCCGCAGTGCTTGAACTGGAAGGCCACCGAGCCTTCGGTGCCCATGTTGCCGCCGTACTTGCTGAACACGTGCCGCACTTCGGCCACCGTGCGGACCTTGTTGTCGGTCATGGTGTCGACGATGATGGCCGCGCCGCCGATGCCGTAACCCTCGTAACGGATCTCCTCGTAGCTCACGCCCTCGAGGTTGCCGGTGGCCTTGTCGATGTTGCGCTTGATGGTGTCGGCGGGCATGTTGGCCGCCTTGGCCTTGTCCACCGCCAGCCGCAGCCGCGGGTTGGCCGACAGGTCGCCGCCGCCCTGGCGGGCCGCCACCATGATTTCACGGATCACCCGCGTCCACACCTTGCCCCGCTTCTCGTCCTGGCGCCCCTTGCGGTGCTGGATGTTCGCCCATTTGCTGTGTCCGGCCACGAATCTGTCCTTGTAATCTTCTGAGTTACTCTACGGATACCCCCATTCTACTTTTCGCACCATGGCCGAACCGATGCTGATCGCCCAGAACGGCAAAACCGAAGCGCACCTGCTGCCCGCGCTGGCCAACCGGCACGGGCTGATCACCGGGGCGACGGGCACCGGCAAGACGGTTTCCCTGCAGAAACTGGCGGAAAGCTTCAGCCGCATCGGCGTGCCGGTGTTCCTGGCCGACATCAAGGGCGACCTCACCGGGATCAGCCAGCCCGGCAGGCTCGAAGGCAAGCTCGCGGCGGCCATCAAGGAGCGCGGGCTGCCCTCGCCGGAACCGCTCGCCTGCCCGACCACGCTGTGGGACGTGTTCGGCGAGCAGGGCCACCCCGTGCGCGCCACGATCACCGACATGGGGCCGCTGCTGATCGGCCGCATGCTGAACCTGAACGAGACCCAGGCCGGGGTGCTGCAGATCGTCTTCAAGATCGCGGACGCCAACGGCCTACTGCTGCTGGACCTGAAGGACCTGCGGGCGATGCTCCAGCACGTGGGCGACAACGCCAGGCAGTTCACCACCGAGTACGGCAACATCAGCCCGGCCAGCGTGGGCGCGATCCAGCGCGGCCTGCTGCAGATCGAGGCGCAGGGCGGCGACAAGTTCTTCGGCGAGCCCATGCTCAACATCGAGGACTTCATCCAGACCGACAGCAAGGGCCACGGCATCGTGAACATCCTGGCGGCCGACAAGCTGCTGAACTCGCCGCGGCTGTACGCGACCTTCCTGCTGTGGATGCTGTCGGAGCTGTTCGAGACGCTGCCGGAGATCGGCGACCCGGACAAGCCCAAGCTGGTGTTCTTCTTCGACGAGGCGCACCTGCTGTTCGACGAGGCGCCCAAGGTGCTGGTCGACCGCATCGAGCTGGTGGTGCGGCTGGTGCGGTCCAAGGGCGTCGGCGTCTATTTCGTGACGCAGAACCCGCTGGACATTCCCGATTCGGTGCTGGCCCAGCTGGGCAACCGCGTGCAGCATGCGCTGCGCGCCTTCACGCCGCGCGACCAGAAGGCGGTGAAGGCCACCGCCGAGACCATGCGGCCCAAGCCCGGGCTGGACATCGAGGCGGCGATCACCGAGCTGGCGGTGGGCGAGGCGCTGGTGAGCTTCCTGGACGCCAAGGGGCGTCCCACCGTCACCGAACGCCTCTACGTGATCCCGCCGGGCAGCCAGATCGGCATCGTCACGCCCGAGCAGCGCAAGGCGCTGGTGGCGAATTCCGTGGTGGCCGGGGTGTACGAGAAGACCGAGGACCGCGAGTCGGCCTACGAGCACCTGAAGGCGCGCGCCGCGGAGTCGGTGAAGGCGGGGGCGGCGGGCAGCACGGGCGGCGCCGCGGGCGCGCAGGCGCCGGGGGGTGGCGTGCTCGGCGGCCTGTCGGACGTTCTGTTCGGCTCCACCGGGCCGCGCGGCGGCAAGCGCGAGGGCCTGGCGGAGAGTTTTGCGAAGTCGGCGATCCGCACGATCGGCAGTTCGGTCGGGCGGGAGATCGCGCGGGGGGTGTTGGGGAGCATTTTGGGCGGGGCGAAGCGGCGGTAGGGGCCAAGTGCGTCGGGTTCGGCTGCGCGCTCACCACGACCTACGGGGTGAGAGTAGGTCGTGGTGAGCGGCGAAGCCCGAACGGCGACACGCGCGCCTCCCCCAATCGGCTGAACACCCAGGCGGCCGCGGCGCGTTACACGCACCATGAGCCGCTACATCCGTGCCCGCACCGCCGGCGCCACCTACTTCTTCACCGTGGTCCTGCAGGACCGGAGCGCCCGCTACCTGGTCGACCACGTGGCCGAATTGCGGCGTTGCTTTGCCGACCTGAAGGCGAAACGCCCCCTGCAGATCGATGCCATGGTCGTGCTCCCGGACCACCTGCACGCGATCTGGACCCTGCCGGCGGACGATCCCGATTTCTCCACCCGCTGGATGCTGGTCAAGCAGGCCTTCACCCGCCGCCTGCAAGCCGGCGGCGTGCTGGAACCCGCCGCCGCCGCATCGCGCGTTCGCGGCAGGCGGTCCCTGTGGCAGAACAGGTTCTGGGAGCACCAGATCACCGACGACGATGACTTCCAGCGCCACGTCGACTACATCCATTTCAACCCGGTGAAGCACGGGTGGGTGTTGCGGGCGAGGGAGTGGCCGTATTCGAGCCTGCACAAGTACGTGCGGGCCGGGCGGTTGCCGGCGGATTGGGGGATCGATGCGGCGATCCGCGGGGAGTTCGGGGAATAGCGTCCTGGGGTGTCGCGGTTCGGGCTTCGCCGCTCACCACGACCTACGAGGCACGCCGCAGGTCGCGGTGAG
>JALHLO010000257.1 GCA_022844525.1 Ramlibacter sp. | reverse complement strand
CGCGCGCCGGGCCGTGCCCGAGGGCGCCGCCGCCGCCAGCGCGGTGCTCGCCGCGCTGGACATGCTGGCCGGCCATCCCGTGCTCGTGCCCGCCGAGGACCTCGTGGTGCCGCTGCTCGCGCCGCTCAACGCGATGGAGCCGGCGGAGATGGCGCAGGAGATCGAGGAGAAGCTCGCGCAGGGCTTCCGCACGCTGAAGGTGAAGGTCGGCTTCGACTGGCAGGACGACCTGCGCCGGGTGCAGGCGGTGCAGGAACTCGCGGCCGGCCGCGCCACCCTGCGCCTGGACGCGAACCAGGGCTTCGACTCCAGCGACGGAGAGGCCTTCGCCAGCCGGCTGGACCCGCGCGGCATCGAACTGTTCGAGCAGCCTTGCCACATGGACGACTGGAAGGCCAACGCGGTGGTGGCACGCGCCTCCACCGTTGCCGTGATGCTGGACGAGTCGATCTACGACCTGGCGGACATCGACCGCGCGGGCGCCATCGACGGGGTCGGCTTCGTCAAGCTCAAGCTCAAGAAGATCGGCAGCGTGGACATGCTGCTCGACGGACTCGCCCGCATCCGCGCCCAGGGCATGACCCCGGTGCTCGGCGATGGCGTGTCGCTGGAGGTCGGCTGCTGGGCGGAGTGCTGCGTCGCCGCCCGCGCGATCGACAACGCGGGCGAAATGAACGGTTTCCTCAAGCCGCGCATCCGCCTCTTCGAAAACCCGCTGCCGTTCGCCGGCGGCGCCGTCCGCATCCCCGCGGGCTACCGGCCGCGCCTCGACCGCGAGGTGCTGGCCGCGTGCACGCGGCGGGAGCGCGGCTTCAGCGCGTCCCGCGTGACCGCATAGCAGTGACAGGCCCGAGGCGCCAGCGCGACGGGCGCCCACCCGACAGACCGTGAAGGAGACAGCCATGAAGACCTGGATGCAGAAGTTGTGCATTCCCCTGTTCGCCGCCGCCGTCGCCACGACAGTGGCTCCCGTGCAGGCCGAGAACTGGCCCGCGCGGCCCGTCAGCATCGTCGTGGCCGGGCCCTCCGGCGGCGGCACCGACGCCATCGCGCGGATCGTGGCCACCGACCTGGGCGCCAGCCTCAAGCAAAGCTTCGTGGTGGAAAACCGCTCCGGCGCCGGCGGCATCATCGGCACCAAGTACGTCGCCTCCGCGGCGGCCGACGGCTACACGCTGCTGATGGGGCACGTGGCCACGAACGCCATCGTTCCGGCCCTGGTCAAGCCCCGGCCCTACGACCCGGTGGGCGACTTCATCGCGATCGGCATCGTGGGCACCGCGCCCGACGTGCTGGTGGTCTCCGCCAAGAGCGGCATCAACAGCATGGCCGACCTGATCGCCAGGGCGAAGGCGTCGGCCACGCCGCTGTCCTATGGCTCGCCGGGCGTCGGCCTGCCGCAGCACATCGCCGGATTCGCGCTCGCGAAGGCCGCGGGCGTGCCGCTGCAGCACGTGCCGTACCGCGGCAGCGCACCGGCACTCACCGACCTGATCGGTGGCCAGATCACGATGATGTTCGTGACGCCGGGTGCCGTGGTGCCCTTCCTGAAGTCGGGCCAGCTCAAGGCGATCGCCGTCACCTCGCGCGATCGCAGCCGCTTCTTTCCGGACGTGCCGACCGTCGTCGAACTGGGCTACCCCAGCGTGGAGGAGACCGGCTGGTTCGGCCTGTTCGCGCCCGCACGCACGCCTGCCGCGGTGGTGGAAAGCCTGCGCACGCGGCTGGACCAGGCCATCGCGCGGCCCGAGAATCGCGCCAGGTTCGAGGCGATGTACCTGGAAACCGCCGTCGATCCGGCGACACGGAATTTCGCCGCCTTCGTGCAATCCGAATCGAACAAGTGGGCCCAGGTGGTCCAGCGGCTCGGCGTCACGGCCGAGTGACTCGTCCCCCACATCCCTCCGGAGCCCCATCATGGACATGAACATCGACAGGCGCGCCGCCTTGCGCATCGTGGCGGCCGCGCTGGCCGCCCCCGCAGCCCTGGGAGCGCGCGCGCAGCAGGACTATCCCTCCAAGCCGGTGCAGCTGGTCGTCGCCTACCCGCCCGGGGGCGGCACCGACACGCTGGCGCGGCTCATCGCGGACGGGCTCGGCAAGGAACTGGGCCAGTCGGTCGTGGTGGTCAACCGCGCCGGTGCCTCGGGCCTGATCGGCACCGGCCAGGTGGCGCGCGCCACGCCGGACGGCTACACGCTGCTGCTCGACACGGGCAACTCCACGCTGCGGCCGGCCATCGAGCCGAGCACGCCCTTCAAGCCGACGGACTTCGCGCCGGTGTGCCTGCTGACGGAGTCGCCGGTGGCGCTCGCCGTCAGCAGCTCGCTGCCGGTCAAGAGCGTCAAGGAACTGGTGGCGTACAGCCGCGGGAACCCGGGCAGGATCAACTACGCCTCCACGGGCCCGGGCTCGCCGCAGAACCTGATGGGCGAGCTGATGAAGGTGAAGGCCGGGCTCGACTGGGTGCAGGTGCCGTACCAGGGCGGCGCGCCGGCGCTGGCCGACCTCGTGGCCGGCCGGGTGCAGGTGATGTTCAGCAACCCGGTGCCGCTGATGCCCTACGCGAACACGAATCGCGTCAAGGTGCTGGCCGTCACCTCCGCCGAGCGCCTGCCGGCGCTGGAGCACGTGCCGACGATGGAAGAGGCCGGCCAGCCGGACTTCGTCATCGGCTTCTGGAACGGCGTGCTGGCGCCGGCCGGCACGCCCGCGCCCATCGTGGAGAAGCTTTCCGCCGCCTTGCTGAAGGTCATGGGCGACCCGAAGGTGAAGGACGCGCTGGTGCGCCAGGGCAGCGTCCTGACGCCGCTGGGGTCCAGGGAATTCGCCTCGTATGTCGCGCAGGACTCGGCCCGCTGGAAGGGCGTGGCCACCGCCATCCGCTACCAACCTGTCGCCGGGAAACAATCTTGAAGCTTGCCTCCTTCGTGGCCGCCGGACGCGCCAGTTACGGCGCCGTGCGTGCCGACGGCATCGTCGACCTCGGCCTGCGCCTCGGTTCGCGCTGCCCCGACCTGCGCAGCCTGCTCGCCGCCGAACACGGGCTCGCCGAGGCGCGTGAATGCGCCGCCCTGCGGCCCGACCTGCGCCAGGACGACGTGCGTTTCCTGCCGGTGATCCCCAACCCGGGGAAGATCTGGTGCATCGGCGTGAACTACGCGGACCACCTGGAAGAGACGAAGATCAGCCGGGCCGCGCATCCCACCGTGTTCATGCGCTACGCGCAGTCGCAGGTCGGGCATGGCGAGGACATGCTGCTGCCGCCGGAGGCGGCGCAATTCGACTTCGAAGGGGAAGTGGCCCTGGTGATCGGCCGCGGCGGCCGCCGCATCGCGCCGGAGCGCGCCTGGGAGCACGTGGCCGGTTACGCCTGCTACAACGACGGCTCGCTGCGCGACTGGCAGTTCCACACCACGCAGTGGGGTCCCGGCAAGAACTTCGCCGCCACCGGCGCGTTCGGCCCGTGGATGACGACGGCCGACGAAATCGACGCCCAGGCGCGGCCGCTGGTGCTGACCACGCGGCTGAACGGCCAGGTGGTGCAGCACGCGGACACCAGCCTGCTGATCTTCTCGATCCCGGAGCTCATCGCCTACTGCTCCACGCTGCTGCCGCTCGATCCCGGTGACGTGATCGTGACCGGAACGCCGGGCGGCGTCGGCATGGCGCGCGAGCCCATGCTGTTCATGCAGCCGGGCGACGTGGTGGAAGTGGAGGTGAGCGGGGTCGGAACGCTGCGCAACGTGGTGCGGGCCGAAGCGCAGGCGTGAGGGCGGATTCGACGCGGCCCGCCATCGGGCTGGCGGGCTGGTTCGAGCATGCGCGCGTGCGCGCGCTGCGTGCGGTCCTCCCGGGCAGCGCGCTGTGCGCGGTGATCGCGCTCGCGGCCACCTTCGTCGCCAGCCTGCATGGCGGACCGCAGTTCCTGTATGCGCTGTTCTTCGGGATCGCCTTCCACTACCTGAGCCACGACCCGGCCACGCGGCCCGGCGTGGAGTTCTGCGCCAGGACCGTCCTGCGCGTGGGCGTCGGCCTGCTCGGCGCGCGCATCACCGCCGCCCAGATCGCTTCACTGGGCTGGACGACCGCCGCCATCGTGATCGTGGCGGTCGTGACCACCCTCCTCTGCGGCGCCTGGCTCGGAAGGCGGCTGGGATTGACCGGCCCGCAGTCGGTGCTGTCCGGCGGCGCGGTCGCCATCTGCGGCGCTTCCGCCGCGCTCGCCATTTCGGCCGTGCTGCCGCGGGACAAGGACAGCGGGCGCTTCACGCTCATGGTGGTGGTCTCGGTCACCGTGCTGTCCACCGTGGCCATGGTGGCCTATCCGCTGCTGGCGCGCGTCCTCGAATTGCCGCCGCAGCTCGCCGGGCTGTTCCTGGGCGGAACGATCCACGACGTGGCGCAGGTGGTCGGTGCGGGCTACACGCTGGGCCAGGAGACGGGCGACTATGCGACCGTCGTGAAGCTGTTCCGGGTGTCCATGCTGGCCGTGGTGGTGGTCGTGATCGCCGCCCTGTTCAAGGCCGAACGTGCGCGCGCGTCCGACTCGCCGCCGGCCGACGGCAAGCCTCGCCAGGCGCTGGTCCCGTGGTTCCTGTGGCTGTTCGTGGCCCTGGTGATCGCGAATTCCCTCGGAGTGGTCCCCGCCCGCGTGCAGCACGACCTGGGCGAGGCCTCGCGCGCCTGCCTGGTCCTGGCCATCGCCGGCCTGGGCGTGAAGACCTCGTTCGCGCAACTGGCGCGGGCGGGCTGGAAGCCGCTGCTGCTGCTGCTGGCGGAAACGCTCTGGATGGCGGCCTTGGTCCTGGCGGCGGTGCTGATCGTGCGCTGACCCCTCATTGCCGCACATGACGCAGGTGCGTCGCGTCCGGACCCTCCAGGACCCTGTCGATGCGAAACCGCGGTGCGTTCACGCCGATGCCCTGGTGGGTACAGCGCCGACATGAAGAACCAGGCGAACATGGCCGCGGCCCGCGTCCGCGGATTGTGTGCGCCCTGCAATGGGGACAATCGGGGTCGGGCCTCCCGTCCCGGCCCCCAAGGAGCGTCCCATGGACCACGGACCCGGCGCCTCGCCGCCAGCAGCCACCCCGGACAGCCCGGTGGCGAAGATCCTGCCCTTCGTGTCCATCGCCACCATGGTGATGACGCTGCCGCAGGTCTGGACGGTGTGGGTGGACGGGCAGGTGGCCGGCGTGTCGCTGCTGTCCTGGGGGACTTACCTGCTGGGCTCGTGCCTCTGGTTCGTGCACGGACTGGCGCTGCGCGACAAGACCATCTACGTCGCCTGCATCGGGTGGATCCTGCTGAACGGGGCGGTGGTGCTCGGGGTGCTGGTGCAGCGCTGAAAGGATGCGGGGCGCGGCTCAGCGCAGGCCGCGGCTGACGCCGTCGACCACCATGCGCGACTGCACCGCGACCAGGATCACCTCGCCGTCCAGCTGCACGTACTGGTGCCCCGGCGGCAGGGGCGGCAGCGCGCCGCGCAGGTCATCGGGGACCCCCGTCAGCTTGGCGCGCGGCGGCACGGGCTCGCCGATCTTCCAGCCGGCGGCCGGGCCGCGGACCGGGTTCGTTTCGTAGTACTTGCGCACCAGCGCCTGGTGCCTGCTGCTGAAGTAGGCGCCGGGGCCGAGGGGCTTGCGGGCGAAGTGGGTGCCGCGGCCCACGTCGTTGGGAACGCGCGTGTCAGGAGCGGCGCGGTCGTCGACTGCCTGCTTCGGCGCGCGTTGGGTGGGCGGTGATGGCGCGGCTTGCACGGCGGGCGCGGCAGCGGCCGCGACCGCCTTCGGTCGGTCGGGCTTGGCCGCCGCCGGCTTGGTGCGCGCCGGTCGCGCCGGCTTG
>JALHLO010000256.1 GCA_022844525.1 Ramlibacter sp. | reverse complement strand
CGGCCGGCGCCGCGGTCGCCCGGGCGGCCGGCGGCAAGCTGAAGAAGTCGGTGCTGGAACTCGGGGGCAGCGACCCGTACCTGGTGCTCGCCGATGCGGACATCGAGCTGGCCGCCCGGGTGTGTGCGCAAGGCCGCCTGGGCAACGGCGGCCAGAGCTGCATCGCGGCCAAGCGGATGATCGTGGTGGAGGACGTGCGTGCCGCCTTCGAGGCCCGGTTCGTCGCGCTGATGGCCGCGGCGCGGGTCGGCGATCCCTTGCTGGACGCAACCGAGGTCGGCCCGATGGCGCGGCGTGACCTGCGTGACGCGCTGCATGCCCAGGTGCAGGCCAGCGTGGCGGCCGGCGCGCGCCTGCTGCTCGGAGGCGTGGTGCCCGAAGGCGCGGGGGCGTTCTACCCGAGCACGGTGCTGACGGGCGTGCGGCGCGGCATGCCGGCCTTCGACGAGGAGCTGTTCGGCCCGGTTGCCGCCATCGTGCCCGTAGCGGACGAGCGCGCCGCGATCGCGGCCGCCAATGATTCGGCCTACGGCCTCGGCGCCTGCGTGCTCACGCGGGACCTGCAGCGGGGCGAACGCATCGCCGCCGACCTGCTCGATTGCGGCATGGCCTGGGTCAATGCGTGCGTCCGGGAGGATCCGCGCCTGCCCTTCGGCGGCATCAGGGATTCCGGCTACGGCCGCGAGCAGTCCACCTGGGGCATCCGCGAATTCGTCAACGTGAAGACGGTGGTCGTGGCGTAGGGAGCACCGGCAGCGTCACCAGCGGGTCGCTGCCTTGCGTTGCGGCGGGGGACACGCCTCAGAGCGTTGGACGGGCGGTCGCGGCCGGGCGCGGCTGGCCTGCAGCCAGTGCGCGCGGCGCGTCGCACGCGTTCCCCGCCACCGGGACGAGCAGGATCAGGAGTTGCGTGGCGGCGGGGGTGCTGCTTTCGATGGCGCCGATGGCGTCGGCAACACCGGATGCCTCGACCATGTCGACGATGGCACCCTTTTCGTCCACGGTGAGCAGCAGCAGCCCGCCGGGCAGGTCCGCGGCGGAAGGCGCTGCGTGCTCGCCGCCGGAGCGTGGCCCGGCGGCGGCCGCGACCGCGATCCCCAGGGCGAAGGCAAGGGCGGGTGGGAGGATCTTCATGGGGCTCTCCTTGTCTGTTGGAGCATAGGGAGCCGCCGCGCGGCCTTCTTCCATCCGCTTGCGCTCCTTGGCGCAGGACGGCGGTGCTGCAGCGGCGCCGGTCCCGGCAATGCGCGGTGAGGACACAATGGCGGTTCCCCCAGACCGGAGGCCGCCATGGCATCAGTGCGCCACCCCTGGCTGCTGCGCGAGACGCGCCGCTACTGGCCGGTGATGTCGGCCTACGAGCGCTTCGAGCATGCCGTCGCCTTCCTGCTGTCCTTCGTGATCGCCATGCTGATCACGGTGGCATTGATCCAGCTGCTGCTGCAGGTGGTGCCCCTGCTGCTGACCGGCGCGCTCGACCCGCTCGACCACCAGGTCTTCCAGGGCCTGTTCGGCAGCATCATGACCCTGCTGATCGCGCTGGAGTTCAAGCATTCCATCGTGCGGGTCGCATTGCGCAGCGACAGCGTGGTGCAGGTCAAGACGGTGCTGCTGATCGCCCTGCTGGCGCTGAGCCGCAAGTTCGTCGTGCTCGATACCAAGACCATGGAGCCGGGGATGGTGGCCGCGCTCGCGGGCACCACGCTGGTCCTGGGCCTCGTTTACTGGTTGCTGCGCGAGCGCGACGACCGCACCCGGCCGCATCGGCGCGAGCGCGACCCGCTCGCATGACGGCATCGGAAGCGGGCGTCCTCGGCGCGTCCTACGCGCTATTGCAGGCGTTCGGCCTGCTGGCCGCCGGCCGGGCCGTGATGGAAGCCCGCACCGCCCAGGGCGCCGCCGCCTGGGCGGTGGCGCTGGTCGCCTTCCCGCTGCTGGCCCTGCCGCTGTTCCTGGTGTTCGGCCAGAGCCGGTTCGCCGACTATGTGGCCGCACGGCGGGCCGCGCTGGCCGCGTTCCGGAGTGCGCAGCAGGACATGCAGGCGGCCTTGCGGCGGCGCCGCCTGCTCACCGCGACCCCCTATACCCGCGACGTGCCGTTCGAGCGGCTGGCCAAGCTGCCCTTCACCCGCGGCAACGCGGCGGCGCTGCTGGTCGATGGTGCGGCCACCTTCGGCTCGATCCTCGACGGTATCGCCGCCGCGCGCGACTACGTGCTGGTGCAGTTCTACATCCTGCGGGACGACGGCATCGGGCGCGAACTGCAGGCGCGGCTGCTCGAACGCGCGGCGGCCGGCGTGCGCGTGCACCTGCTGTACGACGAGGTCGGCAGCTTCAGCCTGCCGCGCGCCTATACCGGCGCACTGCGCGCCGGTGGCGTGGAAGTGCACGCCTTCCATGCGGTGGGCCGCGGGGCCGGGCGGCTGCACCTGAACTTCCGCAACCACCGCAAGATCGTGGTCGTCGACGGGCGACGGGCCTGGGTCGGCGGCCTCAACGTGGGGGACGAATACCTTGGACGCGACCCGCGCATCGGCGCCTGGCGCGACACCCACCTGTGCGTCGAGGGGCCGGCCGTGCAGTGCGTGCAGGTGGCCTTCTGCGAGGACTGGCACTGGGCGGCGGGGCTGCCCTTGCGCCTGCAATGGGAGCCGGTGGAAGCGGCCGGCGGCGGCCTGCCGGTGCTGTGCCTGCCGAGCGGCCCGGCCGACGAACTGGAGACCTGCACCCTGTTCTTCATCGCCGCGATCGGGCGCGCGCGCTCGCGCCTGTGGGTGGCCAGCCCGTACTTCGTGCCCGACGAGCAGTTCGTGACCGCCCTCCAGCTCGCGGCCCTGCGCGGCGTGGACGTGCGCGTGCTGCTGCCGGAGCGTTCGGACAACCTGCTGGTCAACCTGTCGGGGTGGTCCTATGTCGAGGCCCTGGAGCAGGCCGGGGTGGCGATGTACCGCTACCAGGCCGGCTTCATGCACCAGAAAGTCATGCTGATCGATGACGACTGGTGCACCGTGGGCACGGCCAACTTCGACAACCGCTCGTTCCGCCTCAATTTCGAGGTGACGATGGCGGTGCTGGACCGGGCGCTGGCGGCGCAGGTGCACGCCATGCTCCAGCGCGATTTCGGGCACGCGCGGCGCATGCGCGCGGCGGACCTGCGCGCGCGGCCCCTCTGGTTCCGCTTTGCCGTGCGCCTCGCGCGCCTGTCGGCTCCCGTGCAGTGAGCCGGGAGCTCAATTCGCGGCGCCTGCCAGCTGGTAGTGATGCAGCGCCGCGATCCGCGCCTCGACCGGCGGATGGCTCGCGAACAGGCTGAGCCAGGCCGGCGCATCGGTGATGCCGAAAGTGCGCAGCGACTGCGGCAGCGCTCCTGGCGACAGGCCGCCGAGCCGGGCCAGCGCCGCCATCATCGGCGCCGGCGTGCCGAGCAGGCGCGCGGAACCGGCGTCGGCGCGAAACTCGCGCTGGCGCGAGAACCAGGCGACGACCATCGACGCCAGCAGGCCGAACAGGATCTCGCAGGCGAACACGGTGACGTAGTAGCCCGGCCCGGTGCCGCCGTGCTGCCGGTCGCTGCCGCGGCTGAACAGCGTGCTGTCGACCACGTAGCCGACGATGCGCGCGAAGAACACCACGAAGGTGTTGACCACGCCCTGGATCAGCGCCAGCGTCACCATGTCGCCGTTGGCGACGTGCGCCACTTCGTGGCCCAGCACCGCCTCGACCTCGTCGCGGTTCATGGCCTGCAGCAACCCGGTGGAGACGGCCACCAGCGAGGCATCGCGGAAGGCGCCGGTGGCGAAGGCATTCGGGGCGCCCTCGTACACCGCCACGTCCGGGCGGCCGATGCCGGCGCCGTCGGCGAGCCTGGCCACCGTGCTCACCAGCCAGGCCTCGTCGGCGGTCCGCGGCGCATCGATGACGCGGGCGCCGGTGGACCACCTGGCCATGGTCTTGGACAGCAGCAGCGAGAGGATCGAACCGGTGAAACCGACCACCAGCGAGAACACCATCAGCGTGCCCAGGTCCAGGCCCCCGGCGCTGACGAACCGGTCGATCCCGAGCAGCCGCACGGTGACGGACAGCACCAGCATCACCGCGAGGTTGGTGGCCAGGAACAGGAAGATGCGTTTCATGGGCTGCTCCAGACGCTCAGGCGAGGGTGCCGGCCGTGTCCGCGCTGGTTTCGCTCCCGGCGCGCGCGAGCCCCGGCAGCACTTCGAGGCCGATCTCTTCCAGCACCTCGGCGGCGGGCCGCGCGCCGTACTTCAGGTTCAGGATCACGTGGTTGACGCCGATGCCGCGCGAGGCCTCCAGGAAGCTCAGCAGGAAATGCCGGCCGGACTTGAAGCCGAGATGAATGGGCGTGGGCGGCAGGTGCGGATCGGCATCGAGGTCGACGTAGAGCGACTGGGCGAACGGCTTGAAGCGTCCCGGCGCCGCCTCCTGCACCTGCGCGCGCCAGCGCGCCACCGTCTCGGCCTGCCCCTCGAGCGATCGCGGGTAGGTGATCCAGCCATCCGAATGCGCGGCGATCCAGGGCAGCGGCTGCCCGCTGTGGCCGGTGACGAGCAGCGGCAGTCGCCCGACCGGCTTGGGCACCAGGTCGGCCGCGCCGGTGAGGACGCTGCGCGAGGTCTTCAGCACCGGGAACTCGGTCTCGAGCACGCGCCGGATCGTTTCGAAGTCCTCCTCGAACAGGGCGGCGCGGCGTACGCTGTCGACGCCGAACGCCGGGAACTCCACCGGGCGGTCGCCCGAGGCGACGCCCAGCACCAGCCGCCCGCGCGACAGCTGGCTCACCGAGGCGGCGGCCTTGGCGACGTGCAGCGGGTGGCGCAGCGGCAGCGCGATGGAACCGGTCGCCAGGGCGATGTTGCGCGTGATGGCGGCGATCCAGCCCAGGTACACCCACGGGTCGTACACCTGGCCGACGTCGCCGAAGGTCGGGTCGCGCAGCGGCACGTCGCGGAACCACAGCGCCGCGAAGTCCAGCGCCTGCGCCCGGGTCGCCAGCCGCTCCTGGTCGCGCATGGTCGGCTGGTCGTGCCGGAAGGCTTCGATGGGAAAGAACAGGCCCAGCGTGAGGCGCCCGGGCGCGAACATGCGGTGGAAACCCGGGGCATCTTCCACGCGGGCGGTAGCGTCGACCTTGAACATGCATTTTCCCCTTGCGCTTCGCAGCGCACCGGAAACAGCGTAGCGGCACAGGCGCCGCGAATCTTGCGGATTGCTGCGGGACTTGTTCAACTCCGGCGCCGCCCGGCCGGGGCGCCGTCCGACACGCCCGTCGCCCGCAGGCTTCCAGAATGTTTTTCCCCGCTCCCGCTTTCTGGAGGCCGGCCATGCCGTCACCCGCCCTGCCTTCCCGCCACGCCATCCGGCTCGGCATCAACGGCACGCCGTACGATCTCGAAGTCGACAGCTGGACCCCGCTGCTGGACCTCCTGCGCGACCACCTCGACCTCACCGGCACCAGGAAGGGCTGCGACCACGGCCAGTGCGGCGCCTGCACGGTGCTCGTCGGCGGCACGCGCGTGCTGTCCTGCCTGACCCTCGCCGTCATGCACGATGGCAGCGAAGTGACCACGGTGGAGGGACTCGCGCAGGGCGAGCAGCTGCACCCGTTGCAGCAGGCCTTCATCCAGCACGACGCTTTCCAGTGCGGCTACTGCACTCCGGGGCAGCTGTGCTCCGCGCTCGGGCTGGCGAACGAGGGACATGCGAAGTCGCTGGACGACGTGCGCGAGCTGATGTCGGGCAACCTGTGCCGCTGCGGCGCCTATGCGCAGATCGCGCAGGCGGTGGCGCAGGTGGTGCTCGGAGCCGGGCCCCACAGCGAGGTGGGCCAGGGGGCGTGGCTT
>JALHLO010000255.1 GCA_022844525.1 Ramlibacter sp. | reverse complement strand
CCTACCTGCCGCGCGGCGAGCTCACCGTCCCGCCGCGCCTGGTGGGGAGCCTGGACGTGCCCTTTCCCGACGACATCACGGGCGTCGTCAGCCTGCAGGTGCGGCTGACGCTCTTCATCGACGAACGCGGCACGGTGCAGCGCATCCGGGTGGACACGCCCGGCGTGCATCCCTCGTTCGAGCGCAGCATCCGCGAGAGCTTCGGCGCGGCGAAGTTCACGCCGGGCGAGCTGGAGCGGGTGGCGGTGCGGTCCCAGCTGCGGCTGGAAGTGGAGTTCCACGCGCCCGGCGGGCGCCGCTCCTGATCAGCGCCGGATCTCGTCGACCACGTTCTTGAAGTCGTCGACGTCCTCGAAGCTGCGGTAGACGCTGGCAAAGCGCACGTAGGCCACCTTGTCCAGCTTCTTCAGCTCGCGCATCACGAGCTCGCCGATGCGCGAACTCGGGATCTCGCGCACGCCCAGGTTCAGCAGCTTTTCCTCGATCCGCTCCACCGCGCCGTCGATCTGCTCGGTGCTGACCGGGCGCTTGCGCAGCGCCAGGTTGAAGGAGGCCAGCAGCTTGCTGCGGTCGTAGTCGATACGGCGTCCGTCCTTCTTCACCACCGCGGGGAAGGTGACGTCCGGCCGCTCGTAGGTGGTGAAGCGCTTCTCGCAGTGCGCGCACTGGCGGCGGCGGCGGATGAAGTCCCCGTCCTCGGCCATGCGCGTCTCCACCACCTGGGTGTCGGCGTGACCGCAGAACGGGCACTTCATGTCAGCCTACCGGTAGACCGGGAAGCGGCGGGTCAGGGCGTTGACCTGCTCGCGCACCCTGGCGATGTTGGCCGCGTCGCGCGGCTTGTCCAGCACGTCGGCCACCAGGTTGGCCGTCAGGCGCGCTTCCTCCTCCTTGAAGCCGCGCGTGGTCATCGCCGGCGTGCCCACGCGCAGGCCGCTGGTGACCATCGGCTTTTCCGGGTCGTTCGGGATCGCGTTCTTGTTGATGGTCATGTGCGCGTCGCCCAGCACGGCCTCGGCTTCCTTGCCCGTGATGCCCTTGGAGCGCAGGTCCACCAGCATCACGTGGCTTTCGGTGCGGCCGCTGACGATGCGCAGGCCGCGCTCGATCAGCGTCTCGGCCACGACCTTCGCGTTCTTCACCACCTGCTGCTGGTAGGCCTTGAACTCCGGCGACAGGGCTTCCTTGAAGGCGACCGCCTTGGCGGCGATCACGTGCATCAGCGGCCCGCCCTGCAGGCCGGGGAAGATGGCGCTGTTGATCGCCTTCTCGTGCTCCGGCTTCATCAGGATGAAGCCGCCGCGCGGGCCGCGCAGGCTCTTGTGGGTGGTGGAGGTCACCACGTCCGCGTGCGGCACCGGGTTGGGGTAGACGCCGGCGGCGATCAGGCCGGCGTAGTGCGCCATGTCCACCATGAAGATGGCGCCCACGTCCTTCGCCACCTTCGCGAAGCGCTCGAAGTCGATGCGCAGGGAGTAGGCCGAGGCGCCGGCGATGATCAGCTTGGGCTTGCTCTCGTGGGCCTTGCGCTCCATCGCGTCGTAGTCGATGGCTTCTTCCTTGTTCAGGCCGTAGCTCACCACGTTGAACCACTTGCCGCTCATGTTCAGCGCCATGCCGTGGGTGAGGTGGCCGCCTTCGGCCAGGCTCATGCCCATGATGGTGTCGCCGGGCTTGAGGAAGGCCAGGAACACGGCCTCGTTGGCCTGCGCGCCCGAGTGCGGCTGCACGTTGGCCGCCGGGGCGCCGAAGATCTGCTTGATGCGGTCGATCGCCAGCTGCTCGGCGACGTCGACGTTCTCGCAGCCGCCGTAGTAGCGCTTGCCGGGGTAGCCCTCGGCGTACTTGTTGGTGAGCTGGGTGCCTTGGGCGGCCATCACGGCGGGCGAGGCGTAGTTCTCGCTCGCGATGAGCTCGATGTGCTCTTCCTGCCGGCGGTTCTCGGCCTGGATGGCGGCCCAGAGTTCGGGGTCGGTCTGTTCGATGAGGATCTTGCGGTCGTACATGGCAGTCGTTCGGACGAAATCCCTGTTGCGGGTACCAGGGCTGCCCAGGCGAACGGCGGAACGCGGGCCCGCGAAACGCCGTCGCGCTGCGAGCCGCCAGAGGCGGCGTTGCAGCGCAGCGCCCTTTCGAGGGCGCGGAAGGCGGATAGCGGGACCGCGGTACGCTCCCCAGTGGTTGAACGGCGGACCCCGCCGGATTCCACGTCAGCGCCCCTGCCTTGCGGCAGCGGGCGCCTATCGCCAGTCGCGTACCGGGCTAGTTTACCCGGTCAGACCGCCGGTGCCGGCTCGTCGGACTTGGTCGCCGGAGGGGTCTCGATCGGGGCGACCGTGCGCAGCGGCTGCGGGTTGGTCAGCGGAACGACCCGGCCTGCGGCGACCGCCTGCAGGCGCGCGTGTTCGGCCAGCACCTTGTCGCCATAGCCGCCGTCGTCCGGGTGGAGGGCGGCGCCCACGTAGAACTTCAGGCCGGCCTGGACCGAGCCGGCGCGCTGGATGCACTCCTGCAGCACCTTGGCGCCCACCCGCAGGTTGGTCACGGGGTCGAAGGCGGCCAGCTTGCCGCCGAAGTTCTCGTACTTGTCGCTGTGGATGCCGGTCATGACCTGCATCAGGCCCTGGGCACCGACGGGACTCTGGGCGAAGGGGTTGAAGCTGGACTCGATGGCCATCACCGACAGCAGCAGCAGCGGGTCGATGCGGGTGCGCTCGCCGACTTCATAGGCTTCGGCCACCAGCGCCGACAGCGGCTCGGGCGCCACGCGGTACTTCTTGCTGAGCCAGTAGGCGACGGCGGCCTGCTGCTTGGGCAGGTCCTTGGGGTTCAGCGCCGTGGCCCGGTCGATGGCATCGAGCTCCGGCACGAGGCCGAGCGCCTGCGCCTGGCGCGCATGCAGCCAGGTGATGAGTTGCGATTCGCCGGCCTGACGCAGGTCGGGCCGGGCGAGGAGGGTCAGGACGGAGAACACCACCGCCAGCCCCACCACCGCGAAGCCGTTGTGCGTGATCTCGAAGAAGCCTTGGGCGATATCGCTGACGAATGTCTGCACGCCGCGGGCCAGTTTTCCTAACGCTGTCATAGCACTTCCTTTCTACGCGTGGAACCGCGTGGTCCGCGCGCCCGTGGGCAACGCTTTCACCGTCGGCTCCTCGTTTGGATTGGTACGCCGTCGGACCGGAGGCCCGCATCCGGGGCCTGTCACAGTTCCGACTCGCCGGGTTCGGCAGCGGGTTGTCTGGTCGCGCCCGGACGGCAGGTCCGGGAACGGGCGGATTCTAGGCAGGCGCTAAATACCCGGTCAAGGATGTTTAGACGCCAACTTATTCACAAACAACTATAACGGACTCGACAATTTAGGGCTGAGCCAGCCGGAAGTTCCGTGGGAATAAACCGTCGACGCCTGTCGGCCACGCCTGACGCCTTGTCGGACGCTATGGATTCAATAGCGCGAGCGCTTGGCCGGGTGCTCGGCCACCGCTCGTCGGGCGGTCCACGTCCGGGCTGCCGGCTGTCAGGAAAGACAGTGCTTTGGCGGCAAACCGTCGCTGGCGCCACAATCGTGCTGCACTGCGCCATTGAAAACCCGCATTTGCAATCCCGCGGGCCCTCACCTATGTTGGTAGGGCCTGAGTGATCAGGCAATCAGCCGGTAGGGCCACATCCCGTGGCAGCCCCGGCCCCCCTTGGAAGCAATCTTTGCTTCCGGCGCAGTGCGGACACCAAGTCCGTGCTGCGATCCCTGGCGGCAGCGACTTCAGGTCGGACCGTCGAGCCCGGCAGGTGGCCTCAGGCGCCTGGCCGGGCTTTTCATTTGGGCTCGCCGCTTCGGTGCCCGCAGCGATCGAATGACGTGCATGCGCCATGCGCTTTCGATTCGCGGCGAGAATACGGCCCTTGCCCCCCGTCCGGGGGCTTTCCTTTCCCACCGACGAATCTGCAGTGAGCACCTTGAAAACCCATGACACCCAGGCGCTGGACGCGTTGACCGGGGGTGCCTTTTCCGCGCCGACTTCCGGCGAACGCGCCGCCCGCGTGCGCGACTGGCTGGCCGCCGAACCGAGCGCCGAGCAGATGCAGGAGGTGTTCCGCGAACTCAGCGCGCGCGACAAGGGCGCCGCCCGGCTGCTGCGCGAGAAGCTCGACGAGATCAAGCGCGCCAAGGGCCAGGAGGCGATCGCCGCCGAATGGGCCGAGAAGGCGCGCGGCCTGCTCGCGCAGCCGCGCCTGAACATCGCCGATGCCATGGCGTGGCAGCGCGACGCGGCCAAGGCGGGCGCGCCCCTGAGCCGCGAGCCGCTGGCCACGGTCAAGGCGGAACTGGCGGACCGCGTCAAGGGCATCGAGGACCTGCAGACCCGGGTGCAGGTGCAGCGCGAGGCGGCCGTGCTGCTCGCGCAGCGCATCGAGGTGCTGTCCACCAAGTCGTGGAAGGACGCCGAGGCGGCGGCCGAGGCCTTGCGCGTGGACGTGCCGCAGTGGCGGGCGCAGGCGCAGGGGCTGCTGGACGACCCCAACTGGGTCAGCGTCGACCCGAAGTTCCCGCCGCTGCTGGACGCTTCGCGCACGCAGCTGCAGGTGGTGTGGGACGCCTTCGAGAGCGCGCTGGCGCAGGCCACCGCGGCTGCCACGAGCCCGGAAGCTCCCTTGCCGCCGGTGCCGGTGTGGGCCGAGGAGCTCCGCCAGGGGCGCGGCCTGCCGCCCGAGAGCGCCCCGGCCAAGCCGCCCCGGCCCAAGGTCGACCCCGAGCTGCGCGCCAGGGCCAACCAGGTGGTCGGCGAGGCGCTGGCGAAGGTGGAACAGGAAGTGGCGCAAGGCCACGGCAAGGCGAGCGCGGGCGCGGCCAATGCGCTGCGCAACGCGCTGAAGGAACACGGCAGGCTGGTCGACGACAAGCTGGAGGCGCAGGCGCATGCTGCCCTCGGTGCCGCGACCGAGCTGGAAGGCTGGCAGCGCTGGCGCGCCGACCAGCTGCGCCAGGAACTGGTGGCCAAGGCCGAAGGCCTGTTCGAGACCGTGCCCGTGCCCGTCGCGCCCGCCGCGCCCCCCGCGGACAGCAATGATGCCGCGGTGGCCGAGGCCGAGGCGGTGTCGCCGGCCGCCGAGCCCGTGCCGCCGCCGCCCGTGACGCGCAGGCCGCGCCTGGGCGGCCGCAAGATGCAGGAGACCCTGCGCAGCCTGCGCGAGCAGTGGAAGCAGGTCGACCAGGGCGGCCCGCCCAACCACGCCTTGTGGAAGCGCTTCGACGAAGCCTGCAACGAGGCCTACAAGGTGGTGCAGGAGTGGCTGGACAAGGTCAAGTCCGAGGCCGCCGAGCACCGCGCCAAGCGCATCGCGCTGATGGAAGAGGTCAAGGCCTGGGCGGCCGCGCATCCGGATGCGCCCAACGGCGACTGGAAGGGCTTCAACCGCGCGCTGCACCAGTTCTCCGACCGCTGGCGCGAGGCGGGGCACCTGAGCGAGAAGGCCTTCGCGGAGATGCAGCCGCAGTGGAAGGAAGCGATCGGCCAGGCCGCGGCGCCGCTCGAGCGCGCGCAGAAGGCGAGCGTGGAGCGCCGCAACGCGATGATCGAGGAGGCCAGGGCGCTGGGCGAGGCGCCCATGCTGCGCATCGACGCGGTCAAGTCGCTGCAGCAGCGCTGGCAGGCCGAAGCGCAGGCCGTGCCGCTGGACCGCAAGCAGGAACAGAAGCTGTGGGACGCGTTCCGCAAGCCGATCGACGACGCCTTCAACCGCAAGACGGCCGAACGCGAGAAGGCCTCGGCGGCCATGAGCAGCCGCGACCGCGCGGTGCTGGATGCCTCGCGCGCGGTGGAAGAGGCGACCGCCAGCGGCGACGCGCAGAAGATCCGTTCTGCCATGGCGGCCCTGGAACAGGCGCTGCAGGCGCGCGACGACGCGGCGGCCGCGGCACCCGCTTCCGCCACTGCCGCCGCGCCGGCCGCCGCGGGTGCGCAGGAGGGCGAGG
>JALHLO010000254.1 GCA_022844525.1 Ramlibacter sp. | reverse complement strand
TGGGAATCGGACAGCCCGCTGGCCACCAAGCTGGCGCTGGCCGAGGAGTTCAACGCGATCGGCGACGCCGACGGCGCCCGCAGCCTCGCCGAGGAAGTGCTGGCCGAAGCCTCGGGCGACCTGAAGTCGCGCGCGCAGCGCCTGCTGGCGGAGATCGGCTGATCCCGCCACCCCGTAGGTCGGGGTGAGCGCGAAGCCGAACCTCGACATCGCAGGCACGCGTCGAGGTTCGGCTTCGCGCTCACCGCCGACCTACGAGTCCTCGATCCCGTTGACCCCATGAGGATCGCCCTCGGCATCAGCTACAGCGGCCAGCCCTACGACGGCTGGCAGAGCCAGCCGTCCGGCCGCACCGTGCAGGACCGGCTCGAGGCCGCCCTCGCGCGCTTCGCCACTGCCCCGGTTGCCACCGTCTGTGCCGGCCGCACCGATGCCGGCGTGCACGGCCTGATGCAGGTGGTGCACTTCGACACCGACCTGAAGCGCGAGGACTTCTCCTGGGTGCGCGGCACCAACACCTTCCTGCCCCCGGACATTGCCGTGCAATGGGCGCAGCAGGTGCCCGATGCCTTCCACGCCCGCAACAGCGCCAGGGGCCGCCGCTATGCCTACGTGCTGCTCGAATCGCCCGTGCGGCCCAGCGTGGAAGCCGGGCGCGTCGGCTGGGTGTTCCGGCCGCTGGATGCGGAGGCGATGCGGGCGGCCGCGGCCCACCTGGTCGGCGAGCACGACTTCACGTCCTTCCGTGCTTCCTCCTGCCAGTCGCCCACGCCCGTCAAGACGCTGGCGCCCGTCGCCATCTCCCGCCGCGGCCCCTACTGGCGCTTCGAGTTCCAGGGCAATGCCTTCCTGCACCACATGATCCGCAACATCATGGGCTGCCTGGTCGCGGTGGGCCAGGGCCTGCACGAGCCGGGCTGGATGCGCGAGGTGCTGCAGGCGCGCAGCCGCGACGCCGCGGCGCCCACCTTCTCGCCCGACGGCCTCTATTTCCTCGGTCCCGTCTACGAGCCGCACTGGGGGCTGCCGGGCCAGGCCGCTGCGTATGATTGGCTGCCATGAACAGCCCTGCCCTTCGCACCCGCATCAAGATCTGCGGCCTGACGCGCGAGCAGGACGTGGATGCCGCCGTGGCGGCCGGCGCCGACGCGGTCGGCTTCGTGCTGTATGCGAAGAGCCCGCGCCACGTGAGCGCCGACCGCGCGGCGCAACTGGCGCAGCGCCTGCCGCCCTTCGTGACGCCGGTGCTGCTGTTCGTCAACGAGCCGCTGGAGGGCGTGCGGGCCGCCTGCGAGCGCAACCCGCAGGCGCTGCTGCAGTTCCACGGCGACGAGACGCCGGACTACTGCCGGCAGGCCACCGGCGGCACCCGGCCCTTCCTGCGGGCCGCGCGGATCCCGCTGGACGCCGCCGAGCCCTTCGACTTGCTAAAATTCGCCGCAGACTACCCACAGGCGCAGGCCCTGCTGCTCGACGCGCATGTCGAGGGCTACGGCGGCGCCGGCCGGACATTCCCTTGGTCACGCCTTCCTCCAAGCGCCAGCTTTCACGCCGTTTTGTCTGGTGGGCTCACACCTGCAAACGTGGCCGATGGCATCGTGCAAGTGCGGCCGCGTTTCCGGACGCTGGCCGTTGATGTGAGTTCGGGCGTCGAGGCCTCCAAGGGGGTCAAGGACGCCGCCAAGATCCATCAGTTCGTGGCCGCGGTGCGTTCCGCGGACGAACGCCTTGCAAGGTCATCCCATGTCCAGTTACCAGCAGCCTGACGCCACCGGCCACTTCGGCATCTACGGCGGCAGCTTCGTCAGCGAGACGCTGACCCACGCCATTTCCGAACTGCGAGAAGCCTACGCGAAGTACCAGCACGACCCCGAGTTCCTGCGCGAATTCGAGTACGAGCTCAAGCACTTCGTCGGCCGCCCCTCGCCGATCTACCACGCGCAGCGCATGAGCCGCGAACAGGGCGGCGCGCAGATCTACCTCAAGCGCGAGGACCTGAACCACACCGGCGCGCACAAGATCAACAACGTGATCGGCCAGGCGATGCTCGCGCGCCGCATGGGCAAGCCGCGCGTGATCGCCGAGACCGGCGCCGGCCAGCACGGCGTGGCCACCGCCACCATCTGCGCGCGCTACGGCCTGGAGTGCGTGGTCTACATGGGCAGCAACGACGTCGCCCGGCAAAGCCCCAACGTCTACCGCATGAACCTGCTGGGCGCGCGGGTGGTACCGGTGGAGTCCGGCAGCAAGACGCTGAAGGACGCGCTGAACGAGGCGATGCGCGACTGGGTCACCAACGTCGAGAACACCTTCTACATCATCGGCACCGTGGCGGGCCCGCACCCCTACCCGATGATGGTGCGCGACTTCCAGAGCGTGATCGGCAAGGAGTGCCTTCAGCAGATGCCCGAGATGGCCGGCCGCCAGCCCGACGCGGTGATCGCCTGCGTGGGCGGCGGCAGCAATGCCATGGGCATCTTCCACCCTTACATCCCGCACGAAAGGACGCGCCTGATCGGCGTGGAAGCCGCGGGCGAAGGCCTGGACAGCGGCAAGCACTCGGCCTCGCTGCAGCGCGGCAGCCCCGGCGTGCTGCACGGCAACCGCACCTACATCCTGCAGGACCCCAACGGCCAGATCATCGAGACGCACAGCGTGAGCGCGGGCCTCGACTACCCCGGCGTGGGCCCGGAGCATGCGTGGCTGAAGGACATCGGACGTGCCGAATACGTCGGCATCACGGACCAGGAGGCGCTGCAGGCCTTCCACTACCTCTGCCGCACCGAAGGCATCATTCCCGCGCTGGAATCGAGCCACGCGATCGCCTACGCGATGAAGCTGGCGCAGACCATGAAGCCGGACCAGCACATCCTGGTGAACCTCTCGGGGCGCGGCGACAAGGACATCGGCACCGTGGCGGACCTGGCCGGCGTGGAGTTCTACGACCGGCCCTCGATGCGCGGCCTCTCGCTCAAGGGAGGGCCCAGGCAATGAGCCGCATCCAGCCCACCTTCGAGCGACTCGCGCGGGAGCAGCGCAAGGCGCTCATCCCCTATATCACCGCCGGCTTCCCCCATGCCGACATCACGCCGGAGCTGATGCACGCGATGGTCGCGGCCGGCAGCGACGTGATCGAGCTCGGCGTGCCCTTCTCGGACCCGATGGCCGACGGCCCGGTGATCCAGAAGGCCGGCGAGAAGGCGCTGGCGGCCGGCATCGGCCTGGCGCAGGTGCTGGCGATGGTGAAGACCTTCCGGCAGCGCGACGCGAACACGCCCGTGGTCCTCATGGGCTACGCGAACCCGGTGGAGCGCTACGAACTCACCCACGGCAAGGGCGCGTTCGCGCGTGACGCCGCCGCGTCGGGCGTGGACGGCGTGCTGATCGTGGACTACCCGCCCGAGGAGTGCGAAGCCTTCGCGGCGGACCTGAAGAGAAGCGGCCTGGACCTGATCTTCCTGCTGGCCCCGACCAGCACCGACGAGCGCATCCAGCAGGTCGCCCGTGTCGCGACCGGCTACGTGTACTACGTGTCGCTCAAGGGCGTGACCGGCGCGGGCCACCTCGACACCGCGGCCGTGGAGGAAGCCCTGCCGCGCATCCGCAAGCACGTGAAGATTCCCGTGGGGGTGGGCTTCGGCATCCGCGACGCCGCCACCGCCCGGGCCATCGGCCGGGTGGCCGACGCCATCGTCATCGGCACCAAGGTCATCCAGGTCGTGGAAGACCAGCCGCGGGAAAAGGTCCTGCCCGCGATTTCCGAATTCCTGGCCGGCATCCGCACCGCGCTAGACTTGAAGACTGCCTGAGGAGTGAACGCATGAGCTGGTTGGAAAAACTGCTGCCCCCGAAGATCCAGCCCACGGATCCGAACGAGCGCCGCAGCGTGCCGGAAGGGCTGTGGATCAAGTGCCCCAGCTGCGAGACGGTGCTGTACAAGAACGACCTCGAGCAGAACCAGAACGTCTGCCCGACCTGCAGCCACCACCACCGCATCGGCGCGCGCGCGCGCCTGAACGCCTTCCTCGATGCCGAGGGCCGCTACGAGATCGGCCAGGAAGTCATCCCGGTCGACCCGCTGAAGTTCCAGGACAGCCGCAAGTACCCGCAGCGCCTGAAGGAAGCGCTGGAGAACACCGGCGAGACCGATGCCCTGATCGTGATGGGCGGCTCGGTGCACAGCATCAACCTGGTGGCCGCCGCCTTCGAGTTCGACTTCATGGGCGGCTCCATGGGCAGCGTGGTCGGCGAGCGCTTCGTGCGCGGCGTCGAGACCGCGATCGAGCAGAAGGTGCCTTTCCTGTGCTTCACCGCCACCGGCGGCGCGCGCATGCAGGAAGGCCTGCTGTCGCTGATGCAGATGGCCAAGACCAACGCCTCGCTCACGCGCCTGGCGAAGAAGGGCCTGCCCTATATCAGCGTGCTGACCGACCCGACCATGGGCGGGGTGAGCGCGGGCTTCGCCTTCGTGGGCGACGTCGTGATCGCCGAGCCCAAGGCGCTGATCGGCTTCGCCGGGCCGCGCGTGATCGAATCCACGGTGCGCGTGAAACTGCCGGAAGGCTTCCAGCGCGCGGAGTTCCTGCAGGAAAAGGGCGCGGTCGACTTCATCTGCGACCGCCGCGAACTGCGCAAGACCGTCGCCAGCCTGCTGGCGATGCTCACGCGGCAGTCGGCCGACGCGGTCGAGTAACTAGCGCAGCAGCGCGCCCTGCAGGTTGGCCACGATGATCGCGGCCACCTGCAGCACCACCAGCAGCGCCAGCGGCGACAGGTCGAAGCCGCCGACCAGCGGGATGATCTTGCGGAAAGGCCGCAGCAGCGGTGCCGTGATGCGGTCGATCACGTCGACGATCGGCGAGTCGGCCTGCACCCAGGACAGCACGGCATAGACGATCACCAGCCCGATCATCCCGGAGATCGCCAGCCGGATGAGCCCGAACAGCGCCAGCCCGGGCACCAGCGCGTAGCCAGCGCCCACCATCAGCGCGAGGATGCCGAACTGCGCCAGCTCGAACAGATAGGCGGCCACCAGGCTCGCGAAATCCCACTTCTTCCAGCCCGGCAGGACCTTGCGCAAGGGCAGCACGATCCAGTCCGTCAGGGCGAAGATGAAGCGCCCCACCGGGTTGCCGAAAGGCACGCGCTGGAGCTGCATGTAAAGCCGCAACAGGCAGGCGCCGCCCAGCAGGCCGGCGACGACGTCGAGCAGGAAGGATGTGATCTGGAAGAACATGGATCAGGTGGAGTCGTGGGATGATAGCGGCAGCCACTGGAAACACCGTGCCGGCCACCCTCACCCTGCAGTCCCTGCCCCTTTTTCCGCTGAGCGCGGTGCTGTTTCCCGACGGTCTGCTGTCCCTGCGCGTGTTCGAAGTGCGCTACCTCGACATGATCAGCAAATGCCGCAAGGCGGGGGCGCCGTTCGGCGTGGTATCGCTCACCCAGGGCAGCGAAGTGCGGCAGCCGGGCGGCACCGAGGCCTTCTCCCGCGTCGGCACGCTGGCCACCATCCACGAATTCGAGCAGCCCCAGCCGGGACTGATGCTGGTGCGCGCGACCGGCGCGCAGCGCTTCCGCATCACGTCCAGCGACCAGCTCAAGCACGGCCTGTGGGTCGCCAACGTCGAGCGCCTGCCGGCCGACATGGCCGTGCCCATTCCCGAGGACCTGCAGCCCACGGCGGATGCCTTGCACCGCCTGATCCAGTCGCTGCAGCTCAAGCCGGGCCAGGTCGGCCCCACGCCCTTGCTGCCGCCCTGGAAGCTGGACGACTGCGGGTGGGTGGCGAATCGCTGGTGCGAGCTGCTGCCCTTGCCGGTGGCCTTGAAGCAGAGGCTGATGGAGCTGGACAATCCGCTGGTGCGACTGGAGCTAGTGAGCGACGTGCTCACGCGCACGGGGATCATGAACTGAGGGTTGGGTGTCGCGGTTCGGGCTGCGCCGCTCACCACGACCTACAGCGAGCGCGGC
>JALHLO010000253.1 GCA_022844525.1 Ramlibacter sp. | reverse complement strand
AACAGCGGCGCCGCGATGCTGAGGACCAGCGTGCGCGGCCCCGGCTCGTCGGCCAGCGCGTGCGGCAGCCCGGGCGGCAGCACCGACACCAGCGGGGCGCGCACGAACGCGGTCCGCTCCCGGCCGGCGCCGTCGCGGAACGTGGTGAACAGGCGAGCCCGCACGGTCGGCACCAGGATGTCGAGCGAGTCGCGCACGCGCAGCACGCCGATGTCGGCCGGGCCCAGGTACGCGACCTGGATGGAGGGAGCCGGCCAGCGCGCATCCTGGTTGGGAAGGGTCGGGCCGGGGGCACAGGTAAGCGTGGCTTCCAGCATGGCGAACGCGTCCTTTCTTGTGGCTGCGGCCGTCGGGGCGACGGCAGCATGAACTGGCATCGCATAGGGCGTGCCCGCCCGGGCCCGGTCGTGCCGGGGTCTGGATTTCCCTTTGGGATCAAGGAGTTGCGATGGTGGCCCAGCGATACCGGGGGCCCGCGCCGCCGGAGGGCCGGCAACCGTGCCGGCCCTCCGGCAGCGCCCGGGCTCCTAGTGGCGGGTGATGCCGAGCCGCTGCATCTTGTACTGCAGCGAAGTGCGCTTCATGCCGAGCCGCGCGGCCGCCCCCGCGGGGCCGCCGAGAACCCAGTTGCACTCATCCAGCGCGCGCAGGATGTGTTCGCGCGCGACCCCCTCCAGACTGGCGTCCGAGGCGTCGTGCACGGCCCGCGGCAGCATTTCGCCTTCGGGGATCTCCAGCGTTTCGCCGCGCGAGAGGATCACGCAGCGCTCGATGAAGTGCGACAGCTCGCGCACGTTGCCGGGCCAGGGATGGCGGCACAGCGCCGCCAGCGCGTCCGGGCCGACTGAGCGCACCGCCCGATCGTGGGCGCGCGCATGCAGGCGCATGAAATGGCGCGCCAGCACCGGGATGTCCTCGACCCGTTCGCGCAGCGCCGGCACCTTGATCGGGAACACCTTCAGCCGGTAGTACAGGTCGTCGCGGAAAACCCGGTCCGCCACCATCTGCTCCAGGTCGCGGTTGGTGGCCGCCACCAGGCGCACGTCCACTCGCAGTGTGTGGTTGCTGCCGAGGCGCTCGAACTCCCGCTCCTGGATGACCCGCAGCAGCTTGGCCTGCAGCTCCAGCGGAATCTCGCCGACCTCGTCGAGGAACAGGGTGCCGCCGTCGGCCAGCTCGAAGCGGCCGATGCGCCGCGCCACGGCGCCGGTGAAGGCGCCCTTCTCGTGCCCGAACAGCTCCGCTTCCAGCAGGCTGGCCGGAATCGCCGCGCAGTTGAGGCGCACGAAGGGATGCTGCCGGCGCGGACTCAGCTCGTGCACCGCCCGCGCCACCAGCTCCTTGCCGGTGCCGGTTTCGCCCTGGATCAGCACGCAGGCATTGGTCGGGGCCACGCGCTCCGCCAGCGCCTCCACCGCCTCCAGCGCCTTGCTGCCGCCGACCAGGTCGCCCCAGAAGCGTTCGGTCTCCTGGTGCAGGTAGGCGTTGCGCGCCCGCATCTCGTCGTTGAGCCGTTCCGCGGCGTCGGCGCGCAGCCGCGCGGCCGACAGCTGGACCCGCTGGAACTCCGCCGCGACCTGGTTGGCCGCCACGCGCAGCAGCAGCATCTCGGTGGTGGTCGGGAAGCCGGGCCGCCGCGAACCCGCCAGCAGGAAGCCGCTCTCCTTGTCCATGCCGAGCCAGAGATGCGTGACGCGCAGGTCGCCGGCGCCGAAGGGGTGGGGCACGCTGTACGCCAGCCCGGGCCATTGCTTCTTCAGCAACGGGGCCAGCTGGCCGCCGATCTCTTGCGCCCGGGTCGTGACCTCCGCATCGCGTTCGCTGCGCGCCAGCTCCAGCTCCATGGGCAGCGAGCCGTCGTTCCAGCGGGCGTAGGCCAGCTCCAGGTCCAGCAGGCGGGCCAGCACCTCCAGCACGGTGCGCAGCACCAGCTCCGGCGCCGCGCCTTCCCACAGGGCGGGCAGCGCCAGCAGCCCGACCAGGCCGTTGATGCAGTCCTGCAGGCGGCGGATTTCGGCGGACGGTTCGGCCATGGCGAGGGCCCCCATGATGCTCCGGATGAGCGTGCCGCGGGGGCAAACAGCGCATGCTCTGGATCAAATCCTGCTGAATTCTGTGCCACAGCTGCCGGGGAGTAGACAGGGGGCACGCGGGCGGATAGGGTAGGCCTCGTCGGCTGCACGCCGCGGCCGGCGTCCCTCGCGCAATCAGGAGAAGCCATGAACGCCTCCGCCACAGCCTGCGGTTGCCCGGTACCGATCGAAATCGCCGGCACCACGCTGGGCCGGCACCGCCACGTCTGCGCCTTCTTCCGGGATGCGGAGGAGGAGTACCGCGTCATGGTTCCCTTCATCAAGGAGGGCCTGGCGCGCGGCGACCGCATTTCCCAGATCGTGGATCCCGAGCAGCGTCCGGCGCTGCGGCGGCACCTGCAGGCGGGCGGCGTGGACGTCGAGGCACACGAGCGCAGCGGCCAGCTGGAAATCCTGTCGGTGAACGACCACTACGTGCGTGACGGCCATATCGACATCGAGCGCATGCTCGCTGCCATCCGGCAACGCCTGTCGGCCGGCGACGAGCCGTCGATCTCGCGCATTACCGGCCATGCCGAATGGGCCGGCGCGGACTGGCCGGGCATGCAGACCTTCCTCGAGTACGAGGCGCGCCTGAACGACGTGGTGCCGGAGGGCCGCGATACGGTGGTCTGCCTCTACGACCTCTCGAAAACCTCGGCCGCCCTCGTCGCCGACGTGCTGCGCACGCACCCGGTCGTGATCCTGGGCGGACTGCTGCACGAGAACCCGTTCTACCTGCCGGTCGAACAGTTCCTGCGGGAGCTGCAAGGACGCCGGCAGCCCGAGGTGGCGGCCCGCTAGGGGCCTGGGCGGCGGACCCGCTCGCGCCGCAGCCCTGGGGCGCAAAACGCAGCATTGGGGAAACGCCTCGCCGCCGCGAAGCGCACGATGGCGCTTCTTCCCCCCTGCACGAGGAGCACTTCATGGCACGAGGACACCTGACGCCCTTTGGTTTCGGCAGCCAGCGCGGCGACCCATTCCAGCTGCTGCGGCGCGAGCTGGAGCAGCTGTTCGACGACACCGACGGCACCCAGGGCGAGGCGGCCGGCCGCGGCAACATCGTCGCGCCGCGCATGGACATCAGTGAAGACGACCGGGCGTTCAAGGTCGTCGCCGAGATGCCGGGCGCCAGGCCCGAGGACGTGGAGGTGCTCGTCGAGGACGACATGCTCACCATCCGCGCCGAGCGGACGCAGGAGCGCGAGACCCATCGCCGCAACTACCACGTGGTGGAGCGCTCGAAGGGCGTGTTCCAGCGCGCGCTGCGGCTGCCGGCGCCGGTCGATGCGGGCAAGGTGCAGGCGAGCTTCGACAACGGCGTGCTCACCGTCACGATCCAGAAGGAGGGCAGCCAGGCGCGTTCGCGCCGCGTGCAGGTCCGCAGCGGCACCGGCGGCCAGGGGCAGCCGGACGCACAGGGCGACGGCGGCAGCGCCGAGAGCCAGTCCCCCGACAAGCAGCACTGAAGCCCTGATCCGCTCGATCGAACCGGGCGAGCGCTGGGTCTGGTGCTACGTCGACGTGATCGTGGCCGGCGTGCTGGCGGAATGACTTGGCAGGAAAGGGGCGTGGCCGCAGCAGCGCAGCCTGACCAAGGTTGCCTGCAGCAGGCGCGCGTCCGCGCAGGCGCGATGTCGCGGCAGGCCCAGCACGATGGCGACCTGCTCCTTCAGTTCTGCCCAGTGCGCGATCTCCGTGTCCGTCAGCAGCGCCTGCAGGCTTTCGAGCCGGAACGTCGGCGCACGCCCGGCGACGTCGTACAGCAAGGCCAGCCAGGAATAGTCGTGCCCCCAGGCGTCGGTGTAGAGCGTGCGGCCGCGCAGGGCCTGGTTCAGTTCCTCCGCGACGACGGCGGCCGGCAGGCCGCACTCCAGCAGGTCGGTGCGCCTGATGCGGTGCAGCGCCTGCGCGGCGGCGTCCCAGTGGTCCCAGCCCGGTGCGGGCCGCACCAGCATGCATTGCGAGTCGCCGTCCTCGAGCACGTAGCCGACTTCGACGGGGTAGCTGCCGCGGCCGAAGCCGGACGCTTCGATGTCGAGGACGGAGGGAACATTCATTCAGAGCAGCAGGTCGAACAGCGCGAACGCGCGGTCCCAGTCGCCCGTGTCGGGATTCTTGATCCCCGGCGCGACGATCTTGAAGCTGCGCGCCAGCGCGATGGTCAGCCCGCCGGCGAGATCCGCCAGGTTGGCTGCCAGCACATCGCTGAACTCCAGTTCGAGCGGCGGCAGCTTCGCGAGCTGGTCGAGGATGGGCCGCAGCTCGATGTCCTCGTCAAGCGCGCGGAATTCGTGGATGCATCGCTGCAGGCCGCCGGTGATCGGGACGTCGTGCGGCAGCAGCACGTCGCGCCCGTTGGCCTTGGCGATCGCGCAGCCGCGCTGCAGCAGGTCGTGGATCTTGCGGTTGACGAACTGCTCGTGACGGCGCAGGTCGTTCTTGTCGAAATCGAGCCCGGCGGCTGAGCGCAGGAGGCGCTCGATGCGGGGGATGCCTGCAATGACTGTCATGGCTCTTCCTGTGGTGGCAAGGAACCGAGGCTACGCCTGGCAGCGTCCCCGTGCGGCGGCATCGCCCGCGAAAGCGCAGGGATGCGACATGCACCGCAGGACTGCGCCTCGCGGCGGCGGGCCGGCCGGTGCAGCATGGGTGCCATGGCCGGGTGGTCAGGTGACCGCCTCAAGGAGAGTCGAATGTGGGAACGGAGCGTGACATGAGCGAGCTCATCGTCGCCGCCTTTCGCGGCGCGGACAGCGCCGCGCAGGCGTTGGAGAAACTGCTGGCGCTGGAACCGGCGATCGTCGCCGATGTGGAAGACGCCGTCGTGGCGGTGCGCGGGGCTGACGGCAAGGTGCGGCTGCAGCAGACCATCGATCCGCTCACCCTGCGCGCCACGCGCGGCCTCGCCTGGGGCGGCCTGCTCGGGACCCTGGCGGGCCTGCTGCTGCTCAACCCGCTGGCGGGACTGGCGGCCGGCCTCGTGCTCGGCGGCGGCGCCGGCGCGGTTTCCGGCGCATTGGCGGACTACGGCATCGCCGACGGCTTCATCCGCCATACCGCGCGCGAGATGGCACCCGATTCCTCCGCGCTGTTCATCCTGCTGCGGCAGGTCGCATTCGAACGGCTGGCGCGCGAGCTGGAGCCCTTCGGCGCCCGCATCGCCCGGACTACGCTGACGCCGCAGCAGGAGCGGCACCTGAAGAAGGCGGTTGCGGGCGTGCACTTGCCGCGCTGAGGGGAGAGTCCGATGACCATCCAATCCATCAATCCCGCCACCGGCCAGGCGATCGCCTCCTACGAGCTGACGCCGGCCTCCGCGCTGCCCGGCATCGTCGAACGCGCGCACGCAGCCTTCCTGGACTGGAGGCGCACCGCCTTCGCGGAGCGCGCGGCGGCGATGGAGCGCGCCGCCGTCATCTTGCTGCGCAACCAGCGCGAGTACGCGCAGCTGATGGCGGAGGAAATGGGCAAGGCGGTGCGCACCGGGCTGGAGGAGGTGCACGCCTGCGCGGCCCTGTGCAGGCACTACGGCGAGCACGCGGCCGCGATGTTGGCCGACCAGCCCGTCGCCACCGGGTGGAGCCGCAGCCGTGTCGTCTGCCGGCCGCTCGGCGTGGTGGTCGGCGTCGAGCCCTGGAACTGGCCGTTCCACCAGGTGTTCCGGATGGCCGTGCCGGCGCTGATGGCGGGCAACGCGGTGGTGGTCAAGCATGCGTCCAACGTGCCGGGCTGCGCGCTCGCGATCGAGGACGTGTTCGTGCGCGCCGAGCTGCCGCGCGACCTGCTGCGGGTGCTGCTGCTGGCCAGCGGGGACGTCGAAGCGCTGGTCTCCCATCCGCTGGTGCGCGGGGTCAGCCTGACGGGCAGCGGGCCGGCCGGCGCCGCGGTCGCCCGGGCGGCCGGC
>JALHLO010000252.1 GCA_022844525.1 Ramlibacter sp. | reverse complement strand
CAGCCGGCCAGCGCCGCCACCGCCAGCGAGCCGAAGCGCAGCACGCCGATGCGGTAGAAGCTGGTGGCGCGCAGGGCGAAGGCCACCGGCAGGAAGACCGCGACGATCGCCAGCTGGCCCAGTTCCACGCCGACGTTGAAGCCCACCAGCGCCAGCGCCAGGGCACCTTGCGGCAGCCCGAGGTCGGCCAGCACGGAGGCGAAACCGAAGCCGTGCACCAGCCCGAACACGAAGGCCATCACCCAGCGCCGCCGGTCCACGGTGCCGCGCAGGTTGTTCAGGGCGGCGAGCACCACCGAGGCGGCAATCACCGACTCCACCAGCCGCGAAGGCAGGCTGACGAAGCCCAGCACCGCGAGGCTGAGGGTGATGGAGTGCGCCACCGTGAAGGCGGTGACGACCTTCAGCACCTCGATGCTCGCGCTTCGCAGGCTGGGCGTGGGCGTCCAGGCGCGGTCGTTGCGCACGAGGACGGCCGGCAGCAGCAGGGCGACCAGGAACAGGATGTGGTCGAAGCCGATCCAGATGTGCCAGATGCCTTCCAGCACGTACTGGCGCAGGGTCTCCCAGGCGCTGGGTGCCGCCAGGCGCAGCTGCTGGCGCGCGGAATCGGTGGCGAAGATCAGGGCCTGGGGCTGGGTGGCACCGGCGGGGGTCCACTGCACCAGGCCGCGGTGCGTCGGGTCCACGTCGAAGAAGAGCGAGTAGTCGACCTGCACCGTGTCGGCCAGGCGCGCGCATCGTGCCTGCAGCGTGAGCACGGCATAGGTGCCGTCGCTGTGGCGCTCCAGCATGAGCGGGCCGGCGGATTGCAGAGGGCAGGGTTCGCCTTGCGAGGACAGGGCCAGGCGCGCGGCGGCGAGTCGCTCGATGTCGGCGCCGCGCTGGCGCACCTCACCCCAGGTCAGCTCGCCGTTGCCTTCGCGATCGAGCTGCAGCACGTAGTCGAGGTCGCGCAGGGCGATGTCCCAGCGGGCGGCGATGGTTTCGGCTTCGCCGCGCAGGGTGAGGTAGGAGTCGCTGGGTTTGTGCGCGTGGGCGAGCGGGAAGAAGAGGGAGAGGGCGACGAAGATCGCGTAGTGGGGCAGCGTTCGCGTGCGCTGCATGTCGCGGTTCGCCTTCGGGCTCACCAGCGACCTACAGGGCGACGTCCGCATTCCGTCGTAGGTCGCCGGTGAGCGCGCCAGCCGAACCGCGACAGCGCAGAGCCGCCCCGCAAGGCGCCCGTAGGTCGCCGGTGAGCGCGCCAGCCGAACCGCGGCAGCACACAACCGCGTCGCAAGGCGCCCGTAGGTCGCCGGTGAGCGCGCCAGCCGAACCGCGACAGCACACAGCCGCGTCGCAAGGCGCCCGTAGGTCGCCGGTGAGCGCGCCAGCCGAACCGCGGCAGCACACAGCCGCGTCGCAAGGCGCCCGTAGGTCGCCGGTGAGCGCGCCAGCCGAACCGCGGCCGCGACGAGCCACGCGATGACCACGCCCGGCGTCACCGCGCCGCCCCCAGCTTCAGCGCCAGCGCGGCCAGCACCGGGTCCTCATACCCGCTCTCCTTCCACCACTCCAGCGCGGCCTGCGCCGCCGCCGGTTGCTTCGCCGCCAGCGCGGCGCGCAGCAGCATCTCCGCGTCGCGCGGCTCCTTCTGGCGCGTGTAGTTGCTGCGCGCGTGCTCCAGCGCACGGGCGGGATCGTTCTCGATCTCCAGCGCCCAGCGCGCCGCTTCCTGTTCGTGCAGGCGGTCGCCGCGCTGCGCGGCGGCCTGAAAGCGCTCGCGCAGCTGCCGCTCCCAGCCGGCGACCCCGGGATCCTTGGCCGCGCGCCCGGCCAGCGCCAGCCGCAGCAGCAGGATGTCGGAGCGCTCCCAGCCCGCCAGCAACTGCAGCACCTCGGGCGCGCGTTCGCGCTGCAGCAGGAAGTCGGCGAACGATCCGAGCAGGAACTGGTCGGTGATGCCCTGCGCCAGCGCGACGCGGTAGTGCCGCTCGGCGTCGCCCCAGCGTTGCAGCCGCACCGCCATTTCCGCCAGCCGCGTCTGCACCCACAGCATCAGCTCCGGGGGAACGTCCTTCTCCGCCGCCACCGCCTTGGAGAGCAGGTCGTACGCGGGGATCAGCTGCCCGGTCGTGCCGCGCACGTAGGCGGTGCAGGCCTGCGCGAACAGCGGCTGCGCCATGCGGGCGAGCTGGTCGCATTCGGCGGCGGCCAGCGCGTACCGCGCCTGCACCATGTGGATCGCGGCGCGCCAGGCCACCGGGTCCACCGCGGTGGGTTCGAGCTCGCTGGCGCGCTTCAGGCTGGCCAGGGCGCCGGCGAAGTCGTGGCCGTACTGCTGCAGCTGGCCGCGCACCAGCCAGTAGCGGCTGTCGCCAGCGGCGGTCGTCTCCAGCGGCGCGAGGGTGGACGTGGCATAGCCCACGTAGCGCGGATCGCCCTGCGCCATGGCCAGGGCGAAATAGCGCTCGGCGATGTCCAGCCGCAGCTTCGCGTCGTCGGGCCGGGAGGCGAGCTGGCGGCGCTGGGATTCGACGGCGCGCAGGGCGGGGTCGCTCGCAACGGGCAGGCGTTCCATCACTTCTCCGTCGCTCGAAGGCGTGAACGGCGCGGCCTGTGCGCAGGCGGCGAACACGCACCAGGCCGCGGCCGCGGCGCGCGCGGATGCCGTCTTTCTCATGCGCCGGCTTACTTGGTCCCGAACATCCGGTCGCCGGCGTCGCCGAGGCCCGGCAGGATGTAGCCGTGCTCGTTCAGTTCGCGGTCGATGGCCGCCGTGTAGATCGGCACGTCCGGGTGCGCCTTCTGCATGTTGGCCACGCCCTCGGGGCAGGTGAGCAGGCACACGAACTTGATCGACTTGGGGTTCAGCTCCTTGAGCCGCTCCACCGCCGCGATGGCGGAGTTGCCGGTGGCCAGCATGGGGTCGACCACGATCACGTCGCGCTCCTCCATGTTGTGCGGCATCTTGAAGTAGTACTCCACGGCCATCAGCGTCTTGGGGTCGCGGTACAGGCCGATGTGGCCCACGCGCGCGCCCGGCACCACGCTGAGCATGCCGTCCAGGATGCCGGTGCCGGCGCGCAGGATGGACACGAACACCAGCTTCTTGCCGTCGATCACGCGCGTCTTGGTCTTTTCCAGCGGCGTTTCGACGTCCACCTCCTGCGTCGCCACGTCGCGCGTGACTTCGTAGGTCATGAGCATCGCGAGCTCGTTGAGCAGGCGCCGGAAGCTGTTGGTGCTGGCTTCCTTGTTCCGCATCAGCGACAGCTTGTGCTGCACCAGCGGGTGGTCGATCACGTGGACGTTGTTGTTCTGCATGGTCCGGAGTTTCTCAGAAGACGGTGCCGTCGCTGGCGATCTTGAAGGGGGGAAGGCCGCCCCGGTGCCGCTGCGCGAGCTCGCGGCCGGCGGCCCAGCTGCCGCCTTCCAGCACGCAGGCCAGCGGCAGGCGCTCGGCGTCGAGGTGCAGCAGTTTGCGCACCTCGACCGCGAGCTCGTCCATCAGCGCCACGGTCAAGGCGCGCCATTCGACGATCAGCTCGTCGCCGGGCTTCCAGGTCTCGCGGGCGGCGGAGTCGTCGCGCAGCCGCAGCACGCCCGTGTCCAACAGCAGGCCGCCGTTGCGGTACTCGGGCAGGGCGGTCAGCGCCTCGATCCCGCGGACCTTGACGCCGGACCACGCGAACGGCTCCAGCAGCGAATAGGTGAGCCACTGCGACAGCTTGTGGAAAGGCACCCAGCCGTCGCTCAGGCCCTCGCCGCGCACCGCTTCGTGTCGCCAGCAGTCGCCCAGCGGCACCGGGCCCACCGCGTTGCTGGACGGCCAGATGCCGGAGCAGCTCAGGAGGATCTGCGAGAGGATGTCGTGCGCGGCCACGTCGGCCGTGCGCGGCACGTCCGGGGCGGGCGAGAGGATCTGCGCGTAGATACCGGCGGGACGCGGCACCTCGCGCCCGAACACCTCCGGCTGCTCCTGCATCGCCTCGCCCAGGCGCCGCAGCAGGATGGCGCGGCCCTCGATGCCCACCAGCGGGTTGTTGTCGCGCACCTGGAAGGCCGAGGCGAGATGGTCGGTGGACAGCGCGCGCAGGCCGGCGGCGTCGGCCTGCAGCGGATGGTTCCTGTCGCTGGAGAACAGGCCGGCGGTGAAGGCGTGGAAGCTGGCGACGCCCAGGCCCTCCGAGCGCGTGAACGTCTGGCCGGTGGCGGGCTCGACGTACTTCCAGGCCGGGCCGGCGCCGGCATCGAGCAGCACGCTGATGAAGGTGAGGTCCACCATCGCCTCGCCCAGCACCGCCCTGGGCACGGGACCGAGCTGGCGCTCGAGTTCGGCCTTGCGGTCCACGCCGCCGGCCTCCAGGTGGCGCCAGCGGCTGTGCAGCGGGATGTGGCCCTTGGGGTAGCGCCTGCGGGTGACATCGGCGACTTCGCTCGCGGCCGTGCCCATCGCGCCGTCTTCCACCACGAACCAGCGCGACTCGCCGTTGCGCGCGCGGGCCAGCAGCTGGCCGCAGCGCTCCCGGATGGTGTGCGTGGAGCGCAGGGTGCTCGCCGCCTCTTCGGCTTCGGTTGCGCCGTGAACGAAATGCTCCGTGCTCACAGCCCGCGCCCCTTGGTCTGCTTCAGCGCGTCCGCGTCGGGGACAGCGCCGGGGGTGAAGTAGCCCGCGGCCTTCTTGGCGTCCATTTCGACGCGGGCGTCGGCGGGGATCAGGTTCTCCGGGATGTCGACGCGCTCGCCGACTTCGATGCCCTGGCCGGTGATGGCGTCGTACTTCATGTTCGACATGGAGACCAGGCGGTGGATCTTCTTGACGCCCAGCCAGTGCAGCACGTCGGGCATCAGCTCCTGGAAGCGCATGTCCTGCACGCCGGCCACGCATTCCGTGCGGGCGAAGTACTGGTCGGCGGTGTCGCCGCCCACCTGGCGCTTGCGCGCGTTGTAGACCAGGAACTTGGTCACTTCGCCCAGCGCCCGGCCTTCCTTGCGCGAATAGGACACCAGGCCCACGCCGCCGCGCTGCGCGCCCTGGATGCATTCCTCGATGGCGTGCGTGAGGTAGGGGCGGCAGGTGCAGATGTCGGAGCCGAACACGTCGGAGCCGTTGCATTCGTCGTGCACGCGGGCGGTGAGTTCGACTTCGGGGTTGGCCAGGTCGCGCGGGTTGCCGAAGATGTAGACGGTCTGGCCGCCGATCGGAGGCAGGAAGACTTCCAGGTCGCTGCGCGTGACGAGTTCGGGGTACATGCCGCCGGTTTCCTCGAACAGCACGCGGCGCAGGTCGGCCTCGCTGCAGCCGAAGCGCTGCGCCACGCCGGGCAGCCACCACACGGGCTCGATCGCCGCCTTGGTCACGCAGGCCGCGCCGCCCGCAAGCAGGATCCCGTTGTCGGGTTTCAGGCGGCCCTTCTGGATCGCCTCGATCACCTCGGGCAGGATCACGTGCGCCTTGGTCACGGCGATGGTGGGGCGGATGTCGTAGCCGGCCGCGAGTTCGGCGGAGTACACGTCGGCCACCGCGGCGCCCCAGGGGTCGAGGCTGACGATCTTGCCGGGGTCGGTCCACTGCGGGTAGGGGCCGATCTCGTCGGTCGGCGCCGTGTTGGTGAGGTCGGCCTTGTGATCGCGGCTGAGCGCGCCGGCGGCGACGGCCAGTGCGCGGTACACGCTGTACGAGCCGCTGTGGGTGCCGATCACGTTGCGGTGCGCGCGCTTGGTCGTCGTGCCGACGATGGGCCCGCGCTCCGTCGGCGTCGCCGCGCCCCAGAGGATGGGCAAGGCGCCGTGGCCGCCCGCGTGGGAGGTCAGGCGGATGTGGCGGGGGGCCGGAGCGTCGGTGGGCATGGGGGGGCAAGCGGAGCCAAAAGGCCACTCTAGCAAAGACCTGGGGTGTTGTATCCCTGGGGTCGCGGTTCGGCTGCGCGCTCACCGCGACCTACGGCGTGGCCCTGGTGTCGCGGTTCGGCTTCGCGCTCACCACGACCTACGGCATGGCTCTGGTGTCGCGGTTCGGCTCCTTGCTCACCGCGACCTGCGGCGTGCCTCGTAGGTCGTGGTGAGCGGCGAA
>JALHLO010000251.1 GCA_022844525.1 Ramlibacter sp. | reverse complement strand
CGGGCGCCTCCAGCGTGCCCAGCACCAGCACCACCGCCGCGGCCACCCCGCCCGGCGGCGTGCCGCCCACCGCCACCAGCGCCCAGGCCACCGCGCCGCGCGAGCGCGTGGTGGTCGCCACCGACGTGCTGCGCGTCACCTTCGACAGCGAAGGCGCCTCGATCGTGCACACGGAGTTCCCCAAGCTGGCCGGCGAGAAGCCGGGCGTGCCCTACGTGCTGCTGGACCAGAGCGCCAACCGCGTCTACGTGGCGCAGTCCGGCCTGATCGGCGGCGACTTCCCCACGCACAAGACGCCGATGACGGCGCTGCCGGGCGAGCGCACGCTCAAGGATGGCGCCAGCGAACTGGTGGTGCGCTTCGAGTCGCCGGTGCAAGGCGGCGTGAAGTTGCTCAAGACCTACACCTTCCGCCGCGGCGCCTACGACGTGGCCGTGAAGCACGAGGTGGTGAACGCCGGCGGCGCGCCGGTGTCGCCGCAGCTGTACCTGCAGCTGGTGCGCGACGGCAATCCGCTGCCGGGCGAGTCCTCCTTCTATTCCACCTTCACGGGCCCGGCGGTCTTCACCGAGCAGCAGAAGTTCCAGAAGGTCGAATTCAGCGACATCGAGAAGAACAAGGCGAGCTTCGAGAAGACCGCCAGCACCGGCTACGTCGCGATGGTGCAGCACTACTTCGCCAGCGCCTGGCTGCTGGCCGACGGCATCCAGCGCGAGCTGTTCATGCGCAAGGTGGACAACAACCTGTATTCCGCCGGCATGATCACGCCGCTGCCGGCGATCGCGCCCGGCGCGGCGCGGGTGGTGGAGTCGCGCTTCTTCGCCGGCCCGCAGGAAGAAAAGACGCTGGAGAAGATCTACCCCGGCCTGGACCTGGTGAAGGACTACGGCTGGCTGACCATCCTGGCCAAGCCGCTGTACTGGCTGCTGGACAAGCTGCACGGCTTCATCGGCAACTGGGGCTGGTCGATCATGGCGCTGGTGCTGATCATCAAGATCGCCTTCTACTGGCTGCAGGCCAAGGGCTACGAGAGCATGGCCAAGATGAAGGCCATCAACCCCAAGGTGATGCAGCTGCGCGAGCGCTTCAAGGACAACCCGCAGCAGATGCAGCAGGAGATGATGCGCATCTACCGCGAGGAGAAGGTCAACCCGCTGGGCGGCTGCCTGCCGATCCTGGTGCAGATCCCGGTGTTCATCGCGCTGTACTGGGTGCTGCTGTCCTCGGTGGAGATGCGCAACGCGCCCTGGATCCTGTGGATCCGCGACCTGTCCACGCCCGACCCCTACTTCATCCTGCCGGTGGTGATGACGCTGACCACGATGCTGCAGACCGCGCTGAACCCGGTGCCGCCGGACCCGATGCAGGCCAAGATGATGTGGTTCATGCCGCTGATCTTCTCGGTGATGTTCTTCTTCTTCCCGGCCGGCCTGGTGCTGTACTGGATCACGAACAACATCCTGTCGATCGCGCAGCAGTGGCTGATCAACGTGCGGATGGGCGTGCCGCCGGAGTTCAATCTGCCGAAGTTCAAGACCTGAGCTTTCGGGTTTGCCGGGAAGGGCCGCTTGCGCGGCCCTTTCTCTTTGGTGCCGCGGTTCGGCTTCGCGCACACCACGACCTACCGTAGGTCGTGGTGAGCGCGCGCAGCGCCGAACCGCGACACCCCCGGCACAATCCCCCCATGCTCGCCCGCCTCGACCAGCCCATCGCCGCCATCGCCACCGCCCCCGGCCGCGGCGCGGTGGGCATCGTGCGGGTGTCGGCCAGGGACGTCCGGCCCATCGTCGCCGCCGTCTGCGGGCGCGAGCTGAAACCGCGCGAGGCCACCTACCTGCCCTTCCGCGCGGCCGACGGCAGCGCCATCGACCAGGGCCTGGCCATCCACTTCCCCGCCCCGCACTCCTACACCGGCGAGGACGTGCTGGAGCTGCAGGCGCACGGCGGGCCGGTGGTGCTGCAGCTGCTGCTGGCGCGCTGCCTGGAGGCGGGCGCTGCCATCGGGCTGCGCGTGGCCGAACCGGGCGAGTTCACCCAGCGCGCCTTCCTGAACGACAAGATCGACCTGGCGCAGGCCGAAGCCATCGCCGACCTGATCGACGCCAGCACCGAGGCGGCCGCGCGCAGCGCCACCCGCTCGCTGGCCGGCGAGTTCTCGCGCGAGATCCACGCGCTGCGCGACGCCCTCGTCCACCTGCGCATGCTGGTGGAAGCGACGCTCGACTTCCCGGAAGAGGAAATCGACTTCCTGCAGAAGGCCGATGCGCAGGGCCAGCTGGAACGCCTGCAGCAGAACCTGGCGCGCGTGATGCAGCGCGCGCAGCAGGGCGCGCTGCTGCGCGAAGGCCTGCACGTGGTGATCGCCGGCCAGCCGAACGCGGGCAAGAGCTCGCTGCTCAATGCGCTGGCGGGGGCCGAACTGGCGATCGTCACGCCGATCGCCGGCACCACGCGCGACATCGTGCGCCAGACCATCCAGATCGAGGGCGTGCCGCTGCACGTGGTGGACACCGCGGGGCTGCGCGAAGGCGCCGAGGAGGTGGAACAGATCGGGATCGCGCGCGCCTGGGGGCAGATCGAGAAGGCCGATGCGGTGCTGTTCCTGCATGACCTGACGCGGGCGCAGGCGGCGGACTACCAGGCCGCCGATGCGGCGATCGCGGCGCGCCTGCCGCGGGACGTGCCGGTGGTGGATGTGTGGAACAAGGCGGATGCGGTTTCCGTCCTCCCTGCGCCGGGGGGGACGACGGTGGTCCTCTCCGCCAGGACCGGTGAAGGCCTCGACGCCCTGCGCCGCACGCTGCTGGCCATCGCCGGCTGGCAGGCCGCCCCCGAAGGCGTCTTCATCGCCCGCGAACGTCACCTGCAGGCGCTGCGCAAGGTCGACGCCCACCTGATGGAAGCCGCCGGCCTGCTCGCGCGCCAGGCGCAGGCGCTCGACCTGCTGGCCGAGGAACTGCGGCTCGCGCAGAACAGCCTGTCCGAAATCACCGGCGAGTTCAGCGCCGACGACCTGCTGGGCGTGATCTTCAGCCGGTTTTGCATCGGAAAATGAAGGCGGCCCTCCGGCCGCTGCAGAAAAAATGATGTAAGTTCCCCGTCACAGATCGGGAGCTGAGGATGAAGAAGAGTCGCATCGGCGCGCGCGCCGCCATTGCCATCGCCGCCGCGTGCTTCGGCGCATGCGCATTCCCCGTGGCCGCCGCCACCTCCACCCTCGGCGCCGGCGCCGTCGTGATCCTGCCGCCCGAGACGCAGCCCGCCTCGGTCGACCGCAGGGGCGAGGTCGAACTGGCGGTGCAGGCCTGGAAGCTGTCCTGGGAACTGGGGGAAGCGGACACCTACCTGCGTTTCTACGACCCCTCCTTCAAGGGCGATGCCGCTTCGCGCACGCAATGGGAGCAGCTGCGCCGCGCGCGCCTGGCCCACAAGGACATCGAGGTGCGCTTCGAGCGCCTGCGCACGCGCATGCTGGGCGCGGACGAAGCCGAAGTGCAGTTCGTGCAGCATTACGCCTCGGGGCAGCACCGCGACATGGGCGACAAGCGCCTGCGCTTCCAGCGCATCAACGGGGCCTGGAAGATCACGCAGGAAAGCTGGAAAGCGCGGTCGCAGTGAGGGCGCGCATCGCGCGGGGAGGTGACCCAGGTCACGCGCGCGAAAGCCGAAAAAATCCTGCGGCATGCCGTTCGGGCTGCGCATCCCGCCGCCTGTCCGGCCTCGGGAAGCTTCGCGCGTAACAGGCCGCCGCCGCCGCGTATCTCGTGTAATCGAACGCTAGAACGCTTGTAAAGGCAGCGGGGCGGAACGTACTGTTCAGCCATGAATGCCCCGCTGCCCAACCCCCTCCACTTCGATGTGCAAGGCCTGGTCCACGCCGTCGCCCACAACCAGTCGCTCGACGCGTTCCACCCGAACCTGACGGCCAGGCAGTGGGAGCTGCTCGGGACCTACCTGCAGCCGTTCGCGGTGCGCCAGGGGCAGGTGGTGATCGAGCAGAACGCCAGCGACCGCACCGTGTACTTCGTCGAATCCGGTTCGCTCACGGTGCATTACCAGGACGACAAGGGCCGCCTGCGGCTGGCCTCGGTGGAGTCGGGCTCCGCCGTCGGCGAGGGCGCGTTCTTCACGCGGATGCCGCGCAATGCGACCGTGCAGGCCGCCACCGCCTGCAAGCTGTGGACGCTCAATCCCATCCGTTTCACCGAACTCACCAACCGGCAGCCGGCCCTCGCAGTGGAAGTCGCGATGGCGCTCGGCTCGCTGGTGTCGCGCCGTCTGAGCAATCGGCCCAAGCGCATCGCAGTGACCTGAAAGGCGCGCGCCGCTCGTCACGCGGCATGCGACGCCCGTCCGCCCGAGGGAGCGCCTTACAGCGTGGTAACAAAAGGGGGCCACACTGGGCGCAGACGTACAAGACGTACCAAAAGAGAGATCCATGTCCTTGCTCAGCTGGTTTGCACCCAAGAAAAAGGGCGACGCACAGGAAAGTGTGCTGCCCAGTTCGGGCCTCTCGCGCCTGGAATCCACCAAGCCCCACCACCAGATGCGCAACGGCTCCGGGGGCAACGCGCAGCCGGGCAACCGCAAGCAGGAGCGCATGGAGCGCCGCGAGCTGCTGTACGCGGTGGTGCGCGAAGCGATGGTGCGCGCCGGCGTGCTGTCTTCCAGCTACAAGTTCAAGGTGCTGTCGCTGGATGCGCGCGGCCGCCAGTTCATGGTGATGGTCGACCTGGCGCGGGGCGCCGCGAGCGACACCACGCGCCTGGCGGAGATCGAGGCGATGGTGGCGCAGTCGGCCAAGGCGCGCTACGACATCATGGTCAGCGCCGTGTACTGGCGCGCCAACGAGCACGTCGCCATCGGCGACCCCGCGCACTTCACCTCGCACAAGCCGCTGATCTCGCAGCCGGCGCCGCTGCTGCCGGAGCCCGTCTCGCGCCCGGCCGAACTGCGCGAGGCGCCGCCGCTGCCGGCGCGCCGCTTCGAGCCGCTGCAGGACGACGAGGTGGCCGCCTTCCGCAAGGCGCTGGACGCCGGCGTGCGCGGCGAGCAGGCGCTGGCCTCGGCCGGCAATGGCAAGGGCGGGCCCAGCTACACGCTGCTCACCGGCTTCGAGGACACCGAGATGGCCGAGGGGGAAGAGGGTCAGTTGAGCAAGACGCAGTACGGGGCCTTGCGCTGAGCGTGCCTGCGGGCCTCCCGTAGGTCGTGGTGAGCGGCGCAGCCCGAACCGCGACACCCCCCCGCGCTAATGCCCCTCGAAATGCACGAAGGTGAACACTTCCAGCCCACCCTCGCGCAACCTCGCCGACCCGCCCAGCTCCGGCAGGTCCACGATCGCGCAGCCCTCGATCACCACCGCGCCCAGCTTCTCCAGCAGCTTCTTGCCGGCCATCATGGTGCCGCCGGTGGCGATCAGGTCGTCGACCAGCAGCACGCGCTGGCCCGGCTTGACGGCGTCGGTGTGCAGTTCCACCGTCGCACTGCCGTATTCCAGCTCGTAGGTTTCCTCCACCGTGGTGAAGGGCAGCTTGCCCTTCTTGCGGATCGGCACGAAGCCCACGCCCAGCTCGTAGGCCACCACGGCGCCGAGGATGAAGCCGCGCGCGTCCAGCCCCGCCACCACGTCCGGGCGGCGGTCCATGTAGCGGTGCACGAAGGCGTCGATCAGCACGCGGAAGGTCTTGGGGTCCTGCAGCAGCGGCGTGATGTCGCGGAACTGCACGCCCGGCGCCGGCCAGTCGGGCACGGTGCGGATGTGGCGGCGCAGGTAGTCGCTGACGTCCAGGGCGTCGTCTTGCATGTTCATCCTTTGAGCAGGAGTTCCTCGGCGTTGGCCAGCGTCTCCGGCCTTCCGAGGAGCACCAGGGTGTCGCCGTCCTCGAGGGCGGGATCGGTGGCGGGGTCGACGGTGCGGCCGCTGCTGCGGCGCAGGCTCACCACGCGCACGCCGTGCAGGCCCAGGCGCAGCTGGCTGAGCGCGCGGCCCAGCACGTCGGCGCCCAGCGGCAGCGTGACCGTGGCCAGGCGCTCCTGGTCCAGGTCCAGGCCGGTGGGGTCGTCGGAGCCGTGGAAATACCCGCGCAGCATGCTGTAGCGCGCCTCGCGCTG
>JALHLO010000250.1 GCA_022844525.1 Ramlibacter sp. | reverse complement strand
GCGCTGGCGAAGAAGACGCAGTCGCTGGTCGACGGCCTGAAGGCCGCGGCGTCCGAAGCCGGCCTGCCCTTCGCCGCCGACTGCGAAGGCGGCATGTTCGGCTTCTTCCTGCTGCCCGAGCTGCCGCAGAACTATCCGGCCGTGATGAAGAGCGATGCGCCCAAGTTCGGCAAGCTGTTCCACGGCCTGCTGGATCGCGGCGTGTACATCGCCCCGGCGCTGTACGAGGCCGGCTTCGTGAGCTGGGCGCACAGCGACGAGGACATCGCGCAGACGGTGCGGGCGGCGCGGGAAGTCTTCAAGGGCCTCTGAGGGCACCCCCACCCCGGCTCAATGCCGGAAGTGCCGCACCCCGCTGAACACCATCGCCACGCCGCGCTCGTCCGCGGCAGCTATGACTTCCTGGTCGCGCATCGAGCCGCCCGGCTGGATCACGCAGGTCGCGCCCGCGTCCACCACCACGTCGAGGCCGTCGCGGAACGGGAAGAAGGCGTCGCTGGCCACCGCCGTGCCCTGCAGCGACAGCTTGGCGTGCTGCGCCTTGATGCTGGCGATGCGCGCCGAATCCAGCCGCGACATCTGCCCGGCGCCCACGCCCATGGTCATGCCGTCCTTGCAGAAGACGATGGCGTTGGACTTCACGAACTTCGCCACCTTCCACGCGAACAGCAGGTCCTGCAGCTGCTCGCGCGTCGGCTGCTTCCTGGTCACGACCTTCAGCTCGCCGAGCGTGAGCTCGCGGTTGTCGGCGGTCTGCATCAGCAGGCCCGAGCCGACCCGCTTGATGTCCATCAGGTTCTGGCCCTTGTCCCAGGGCCGGTCGCCGCCCGGCGGCAGCGCGATCTTCAGCAGGCGCACGTTGGCCTTGCCGGCGAACACCTGCAGCGCCTCGGGCGAGAACTCCGGCGCCATCAGCACCTCGACGAACTGCTTGCTCACCGCCTGCGCCGCGGCGCCGTCGAGCGGCCGGTTGAAGGCGATGATGCCGCCGAAGGCCGAGGTCGGGTCGGTCTGGAACGCCTTGCCGTACGACTCCAGGGGATCCTTGCCCACCGCCACGCCGCACGGGTTGGCGTGCTTGACGATCACGCAGGCCGGGGTGTCGAAGCTCTTGACGCACTCCCAGGCCGCGTCGGCGTCGGCGATGTTGTTGTACGAGAGCTCCTTGCCCTGCAGCTGCTGCGCCACCGCCAGCGAGCCGGGGGCGGGATGCAGGTCGCGGTAGAACGCGGCCTGCTGGTGCGGGTTCTCGCCGTAGCGCAGGTCCTGGATCTTCACGAAGCGGCCGTTGGCCTGCGCGGGGAAGGCCGTGCGCGTGCCATCCTCCTGCAGCGAGGACAGGTAGTCGCTGATCGCCGCGTCGTAGTTGCTGATGCGGTTGAACGCCGCCACCGCCAGCTTGAACTTCGTCTGCTGCGACACCTGGCCGCTGGCCTTCAGTTCGTCGATCACGCCCTGGTACTGCGACGCGTCGGTCAGCACCGCCACGTCCTTCCAGTTCTTGGCGCCGCTGCGCACCATGGCCGGGCCGCCGATGTCGATGTTCTCGATCGCGTCTTCCAGCGTGCAGCCGGGCCTGGCCACCGTCGCCTCGAAGGGATAGAGGTTCACCACCAGGATGTCGATCGGGCTGATGGCGTGCCGGTGCAGCGCCGCCACGTGGTCGGGATGGTCGCGCCGTCCCAGCAGGCCGCCGTGGATCTTGGGGTGCAGCGTCTTCACGCGCCCGTCCAGCATCTCGGGGAAACCGGTCAGCTCCGCCACTTCGGTGACGTGCAGGCCGTGGTCGGCCAGCAGCTTCGCGGTCCCGCCGGTGGAGATCAGGCGCACGCCGGCGGCGTGCAGGGCCTGGGCCAGTTCGACGACGCCGGCCTTGTCGGAGACGGAGATGAGGGCATTCATTTCAGCAGCTTGTGTTCGATCAGCTTCTTGCGCAGCGTGTTGCGGTTCAGTCCCAGCCACTCCGCGGCGCGCGACTGGTTGTTCTCGGCCTTGGCCATCACGACCTCCAGCAGCGGCTTCTCCACCACCTTGACCAGCATCTCGTACATGCCGTCGGGCTCCGTCCCGCGCAGGTCGCGGAAGTAGCCCTCGAGGCTGGCACGGACGCAGTCCTCGATATGTTTCTTGCTCATGCGTCGCTTTCCACAGATTCCCTGCGGCGCGCCGCGGCCCCGGCGGCCGGCATGCGGTCCATCCGTGCGCCGAGCGCGTCGAAGAAACGATTGACGGCGGCCACCTGGAGCTCGCAGTCCTCGATGGCGTTCATCTCCGCGCGGAACGCCTCCCCCTCCGGAAGGTCCCGCACGTACCAGCCGATGTGCTTGCGTGCGCTGCGCACACCGGTGAATTCCCCGTACAGGGCGTAGTGGTCCTGCAGGTGGGCCACCAGCGCCCGCCGGACTTCCGCCACCAGCGGCGGCGCCAGCTGCGTGCCGGTGGCCAGGAAGTGCGCGATCTCGCGGAAGATCCACGGGCGGCCCTGCGCCGCCCGCCCCACCATCACCGCATCCGCGCCGGTCCACGCGAGCACCTCGCGCGCCTTCCCCGGCGCATCGACGTCGCCGTTGGCCACCACCGGGATGCGCACCGCCGCCTTCACCGCGGCGATCGTCTCGTACTCGGCCTCGCCGCGGTAGCCCTGCTCGCGCGTGCGGCCATGCACGGTCAGCATGCGCACCCCGGCCGACTCGAAGTCGCGCGCCAGCTTCGTGGCGTTGCGGTGCGAGGCCGACCAGCCGGTGCGCATCTTCAGCGTGACCGGCACGCCGTGCGGCTCGCAGGCCCGCACCACCGCCTGCGCGATGGCCAGCGCCAGCGGCTCGTCCTGCATCAGCGCCGAGCCGGCCCACTTGTTGCAGACCTTCTTGGCGGGGCAGCCCATGTTGATGTCGATGATCTGGGCGCCGCGCTGGACGTTGTACGCGGCGGCCTCGGCCATCATGCGCGCGTCGGTGCCGGCGATCTGCACGGCCACCGGCCCGGGCTCGCCGGCGTGGTCGGCGCGGCGCGAGGTCTTCAGGCTGTTCCACAGCTCCTTGCGCGAGGTGACCATCTCGCTGACCGCGTAGCCCGCGCCGAACGCGCGGCACAGCTGGCGGAAGGGCCGGTCCGTCACTCCGGCCATCGGCGCCACGAACACGTTGTTCGCGAGGGTGTACTGGCCGATGTGCATGGAAGGGGAAGAGCGTGCTGCCGAAAAAAGAGGCACGATTGTAGGCCCGCGCCGTTTCAGCGCCTGAAAAATCATTTCCCTTGCGCAAGGGCAACCCGGGCGCGCCCGGGTTTCCTAAGATGAGCGCGCATGCAACCCTGGCTCCAGTCCGCCCTGGCGATCCTCGCCCTGCCCGAATACGGGCTCAGCACCCTCTTCGTGGCGGCCTTCGTCTCCGCGACGCTGCTGCCCATGGGCTCCGAGCCGGCGCTGTTCGGGCTGCTGAAGCTCAACCCGGATCTGTTCTGGAGCGCCATGCTGGTCGCCACGGCCGGCAACACGCTCGGCGGCATGGTGGACTGGTGGCTGGGTTACGGGGCGCACGAGGTGGCGGACAAGTACCACAAGTCGCGCCACCACATGAAGGCGCTCGACTTCCTGGAGAAGCTCGGCCCCAAGGCCTGCCTGCTGGCCTGGCTGCCCATCGTCGGCGATCCGCTGTGCGCGGTGGCGGGCTGGCTGCGCATGCCCTTCTGGCCCTGCACGGGCTACATGCTCGTCGGCAAGTTCCTGCGCTACTTCGTGATGACGACCGTGCTGCTCTGGATCTTCCCGCAGTGAACGGTGTCGTCCTGCGCCTCGTTCGAGGCGGCCGGCACGGCGGCCAGGATGCCCAGCGCCACCAGCATGGCGTAGAGCAGCAGGTCGTAGCACTGCAGGGCGCGCCGGCGCAGGCGCAGCAGGAGTCGGGCGTGGTCCGTCATGGGCACCTCGGTGGCTGCCCACTTTAGGCAGCCCGGGCGCGCCCGTCGGTGACGTATTCACCCGGGCGGACGCGCGCAATGCCGCCATCCCACGCCGCCGCTCAGGCCACCCGCTGGTAGTAGAGGTTCTGCGGGTGCCGCGCCTGGGCGAAGAAGACCCAGCGCTCGGCCAGCAGGCCCGCGGCCTGGACCCCGACCGCGGCGACCCAGGGCAGCGTGCCGCCCGTGAGCCAGCCGGCCAGCGCCAGCAGCAGCGGCAGCAGGAAGCCCAGCACCAGCGCGGCGATGCGCACCCGGCGCACGGCGGCCTCGGCCAGCCCGTGGAAGAACTCGCGGGTGTTGAAGCTGCCGGCGGAGATCCCCATGCTGATCTGCGCCAGCCGCGGGGCACGGATGCCGGTGGCCGACTGCAGCGTCGAGCGCGGGCGCAGATGCGCGTTGCGCCGGAAGCTCGCCAGGCGCGCCAGGCCCGCCCCGCCGGTCGCGAACAGCGCCGGCAGTGCCAGGCTGCCGGCCAGCGCGGGCTCGCCGCGCGCGGCGGCCAGCGCCACGGCCAGCACCAGGCCCGACGACAGGCCGATCAGCACGTAGTTCAGCACGGTCAGCGGATGCGCCCACTCCTGGATGAAGCGGATGCAGGCGTAGATCATGGCCGTGCAGAACCACAGCAGCAGCGCGCCGGCGATCGCCAGCGCCGGCAGCCACGGCAGCAGCGCCGCCGGCCCGCCGCGCCAGGCGAGACCCCACCACAGCACCAGCAGTCCCATGAAGGCCGGCAGCACGATCACCTCGCGCGACAGCCAGGACGTGCGCCACATCGCCGCCGCGCGCCACGCGCGCAGCGGGTGGCCCAGGTGCAGGAAGGAGGACGCGAGCCCGGCGGCCAGCAGGGCGATGGCCACGGCCAGCCCGCGCAGCAGGAAGGCGCTGTCGGGCGCGAGCGCCCCCAGCAGCACGGCCGCGGCCAGCGCCACCGCCAGCCCCTGGCCGAAGCCGGCCAGCACGGTGAAGAACACGACGGACCAGGCGGGATTCACGCTGCCTCCTCGTCGACGGCGGCGGGGCGCGGCCGCCGCGGCAGGTAGCGGTTGGCCGGCTGCGTTTCCCATTCCGGCATCAGCGCATAGCCGCCGCGCTCGGCGATCACGCGCGAGACCTCGGACTGCGGGTCGCCGACGTCGCCGAACAGGCGTGCGCCGGTGGGACAGGCCTTCACGCAGGCCGGCTTGCGGTCGCGCTCGTCCAGCGAGGCGTCGTGGATGCGGTCGACGCACAAGGTGCACTTGGTCATCACCTTGCGCTCCTCGTCGAACTCGCGCGCGCCGTACGGGCAGGCCCAGGAGCAGTACTTGCAGCCGATGCACTTGTCGTAGTCCACCAGCACGATGCCGTCCTGCTTGCGCTTGTAGCTCGCGCCGGTGGGGCACACCGGGACGCAGGGCGGGTCCTGGCAGTGCAGGCAGCTCTTGGGGAAGTGCACCGTCTCGGTGGCCGGGAAGGTGCCGGCCTCGTAGGTCTGCACGCGGTTGAAGAAGGTCCCGGTCGGCCCGGCGCCGTAGGCCGCGCGGTCCGTCAGCGGCCCGGCCGCGCCCGAGGTGTTCCATTCCTTGCAGGAAGTGACGCAGGCGTGGCAGCCCACGCACACGTCGAGGTCGATCACCAGCGCCAGCTGCTTCGCGAGGGTCTCCTGCGGCAGCGCGGCGGCGAGCGTCTCCTCGATGTCGCGCGCGCTCATGAGGTCTTCCTCCCCGCGAAGTACGCCACCACCCGCCGCGCATGGCCCACGCCGGGCACGGCCGGCATCTCCGGCACCTGCGGGAAGCTCTCCGCGGCCTCCCCGGCGGCGGCCGGGCGGATGCGCACCCGCACGTCGTACCAGCCCGCCTGCCCGGTGACCGGGTCCGAGTTGCTCATGACGCGCCCGCCCCCGCGCGGGTCGGGCAGCTCGCTCGCGATCACGTGATTGAGCAGGAAACCCTTGCGCGACTCGTCGGCGTCGGGCGCGAGCCGCCAGGCGCCCCGGCCCTTGCCGATCGCGTTCCAGGTCCACACCGTGCCCGGCTCCACCGCCTCGCTGTAGCGCAGCATGCAGCGCACGCGCCCCCACTGGCTCTCCACCCAGGCCCAGCCGCCGTCGGCGACGCCCGCGGCCTGCGCGGTGGACGGGTGCACGTGCAGGTAGTTGTGGCTGTGGATCTGGCGCAGCC
>JALHLO010000249.1 GCA_022844525.1 Ramlibacter sp. | reverse complement strand
GTTCGACTATTCCGGCTATACGCCCTACCCGCAGCTCTGGGGCGAGTTCGTGCACGCGGTCTCTATACTCGACCTGCTCTTCAATTGCGGGCGCGGTGCCCCGCGCTACATGAAACACGTGTCGCCATGAGGCTTTCGGTCGTTGCCACGCTCTACCAGTCGGCCCCTTACGTCGATGAATTCCACCGGCGGGCGTCGGCCGCGGCAAGGCAGCTCGCGGGAGACGACTACGAGCTGATCCTGGTGAACGATGGCTCGCCCGACGACAGCCTCGAGCGAGCCATTCGGCTGTCCGGGACCGACCCTCGCCTCGTCGTCGTCGACCTCTCCCGCAACTTCGGCCACCACAAGGCCATGATGACCGGCCTGGCGCATGCGCGCGGCGACCACGTCTTCCTGATCGACAGCGACCTCGAGGAACCGCCCGAGTGCCTGCTGGAATTCGCGCGCGAGCTGGAAGACAAGGCTTGCGACGTGGTGTACGGGGTGCAGGAGCGCCGCAAGGGCGGCTGGTTCGAGCGCGTGAGCGGCGAGGTGTTCTGGAAACTCATCCAGGTGCTCTCCGGCCTGCCCTTGCCCGCCAACGTGCTGACCGCCCGCCTCATGACGCGCCGCTACGTCGAGGCGCTGCTGCGTCACGAGGAGCGCGAGGTGTTCATGGCGGGCCTGTGGTTCATCACCGGCTACGACCAGCGCCCGCACCTGGTCCACAAGCTGGACACGAGCCCGTCCACGTATTCGTTCAGGCGCAAGATCGCGCTGTTCGTCAACTCCGTGACCTCGTTCAGCAACCTGCCGCTGGTGGGCATCTTCTACGTGGGCGTCGGGGTGTTCCTGCTGGCCTGCTGCTACATCGCGTACGTCCTGGTGAATCACATCTTCTTCTATGTGCCGGTGGAAGGCTGGACGTCCGTGATCGCCTCGGTGTGGCTCCTCGGCGGCATGGTCATCTCCTTCATGGGAATCATCGGGATCTACCTGTCGAAGGTGTTCTCCGAATCCAAGCACCGCCCCTACAGCATCGTGCGGCGGGTGTATGGGCGCAGCTGAACGCCGCAGGCGCCTGGTCTTCCTCTGCTCCGGCGGCGGCGGCAACCTGCGCTTCGTCCATCACGCCGCACAGCGCGGGTGGATCCGGGATGCGGAGATCGCCGCGGTCCTGACCGACCGGCACTGCCCCGCCAACAGCTTTGCCGCATCCGCGGGTATCGCGGAGAGGTCGCTCGACTTCCAGGCGCCCGGCCAGCCCGACCTGGTGCAGGCGCTCGGGGAATACGAGCCGGACCTCGTGGTGACCACCGTGCACCGGATCCTTCACAAGGAGGTGGTCGGGGCCTACCGCGGAAAGCTGCTGAACCTCCATTACTCGCTGCTGCCGGCGTTCGGCGGCTCCATCGGCGCGCGCCCGGTCGAAGCCGCGCTCGACTACGGCGCCCGCTTCGCGGGCGTGACCACCCACGAAGTGGACGAAACCGTCGACGGGGGCAGGCCGGTGACCCAGGCCGTCTTCCCGCTGCAGCCCGGCGAGCCCCCCGGTCCGCTCATGAACCTGGTCTTCCGCAGCGGATGCCTTGCCCTGCTGGGCGGGATCCAGGTCCTGCTGAAGGACCGCCCGGGCTTCCCCGGCGAAATCCGGGACGTCCTCGGAAGACCCTGCATGTTCAGCGCGCGCATCGATCTCGGCGGCGACGTGCTGGACGAGGCGCTGTGGGCGGAGCTCGCAGCCGAAAGCAGTGACGGGCGTGGGGCCGCTGTACCTCGCGATGCGCTCCGGTGAGCGCGCGCAGCACCTTCGAACAGGCCTGGCGCTACGCCGCCGTCGGCATCGGCTCCAATATCGCCCTCTACGCGGCCTACCTGCTTCTCACGCACTGGGGCCTGGCATCCAAGCTCGCCATGACCGCGCTGTACTGGCTGGCCGTGGCGCTGACCTTCGTGTTCAACAAGCGCTGGTCTTTCGGCAGCGGCGGGCCGCCGAAAGTGCAGTTCCGCCGCTACCTCCTGGCGTACGCCCTGGGCTACGCAGTCAACCTTTCGGCACTTTTTCTCCTGGTGGACGTGTTCGGCCAGCCGCACCAGGTGGCGCAAGGCATACTCATCCTTGCGATTGCCGCCCTGCTGTTCCTGCTGCAGAAGTTCTGGGTGTTCCGCACGGAGCGCCCACCCGCCAACGCACCGGTTCCCACGCAATGAAAATCCCGTTCAACAAGCCCCACATGACGGGCAAGGAGCTCTGGTACATCTCCCAGGCCCACGCGGCGGGCCACCTTGCCGGCGACGGCGAGTTCACGCGCCGGTGCTCCGAATGGCTGGAGATGCGCACAGGCAGCAAGAAGGCCCTGCTCACGCACTCGTGCACGGCCGGCCTCGAGATGGCGGCCCTGCTGTCCCAGGTGGGCCCCGGCGACGAAGTGATCATGCCCTCGTTCACCTTCGTGTCCACGGCCAATGCCTTCGTGCTGCGCGGCGCCAAGCCCGTGTTCGTGGACGTGCGCCGCGACACCCTCAACATCGACGAGACCCTGATCCGCGATGCCATCACGCCGAAGACGAAGGCGATCGTCCCGGTGCATTACGCGGGCGTGGGCTGCGAGATGGACGAGATCATGGCCATCGCCCGGGAACACGACCTGCTGGTCGTGGAAGACGCGGCGCAGGCCCTCATGTCCACGTACCGCAGGCGGCCCCTGGGGACGATCGGGCATCTCGGCGCCCTCTCCTTCCACGAAACCAAGAACGTGATCTCCGGGGAAGGCGGGGCGCTCCTCATCAACGACCACGCCTTCACCCCGCGCGCCGAGATCGTGCGCGAAAAGGGCACCAACCGCTCCCAGTTCTTCCGCGGCCAGGTCGACAAGTACACGTGGGTGGACGTCGGCTCCTCCTTCCTGCCCGGCGAGCTGATCGCGGCCTTCCTGTGGGCGCAGATGGAGGAGGCCGGGCAGATCACCGCCCGGAGGCTGGCGCTGTGGAACCGGTACCACGAGGCATTCGCCTCCGCGGAAGCGGCCGGCAAGCTGCGCCGGCCCATCGTGCCGGCGCATTGCGAACACAACGCGCACATGTACTACCTGTTGTTGCCGAACCTCGCGGCGCGCACGGCATTCATCGAGCAGATGCGCAGCGCGGACATCCACTGCGTGTTCCACTACGTGCCGCTGCACAGCTCGCCGGCGGGCTTGGCCCATGGGCGCGCGGACGGGCCGCTGCCTGTCACCGACGACGTGTCCGACCGGCTGGTGCGGCTGCCGCTGTGGCTCGGGCTGGAACAGCACCAGCACGGGGTGATCGAAACCATCCTGCGGGCGCTGAACTGAACGGGCCGCGCGGACCTCGACGGACCCCGCCTGCATGAGCGCCAGCGAATACTCATTGGGAAGCGACGGCATCTACCGGCCGGCCGCCCCGGTCCAGCACCGCGCCGAGGAATACGCCGAGGAAGGCTTCGAGTTCCTGCTGCGGATGCAGGAGCGCCACTTCTGGTACCGTGGCCGGCACCGGTTCCTGCTGGCGGCGCTGGACCGCCATTGCGACACCGGCGTGCCCGCCGCGGCGGTCGACCTGGGTGGCGGCTGCGGCGGATGGGTACGCTACCTGGCGCGCCATCGCCCGGCGTGGGCGCCCTCGCTGGCCCTAGGCGACTCGTCCCCCGTCGCACTGGGCGCCGCCGCAACGGTGCTGCCGCCTGAGGTCAGGCGCTATCAGATCGACCTGATGAACCTGCGGTGGCGCAACCAGTGGGATGCCGCCTTCCTGCTCGATGTGCTGGAGCACCTGCCGGACGACGCGGCGGCTCTGCGCGAAGCGGCCGCGGCGCTGAAACCGGGCGGCTACCTGTTCGTCACCACCCCGGCCTTCCCCGCCTTCTGGAGCTACAACGACGAGCTCGCGCTGCACCTGCGCCGCTACACGCGGGCGGATTTCGAGCGGCTGGCACCCGCATGCGGCCTGGAGTTGTGCGACGCGCGCTACTTCATGTTCTTCCTGAGCCCCCTTTACTGGCTGGCGCGCAACCGCGCCGGCATCGCGGAGATGAGCGAGGAAAGGAAGCGGGAGCTCTTCGTCCGATCCCACAGGATTCCGGCGGCACCGGTGAACACCGTACTCTCGTGGGTGTTCTGCGCGGAAACGCCGCTGGGGCAGCACTGGCACTTTCCGTGGGGGACGTCCATCCTGGGGGTGTTTCGCAAGAACTAGGGCTTGAGCGCCCCCACCCCAGCCCTCCCGCAGGGGGGAGGGAGGAATGCCAACGTCAGGCCGCCTGCCGGAACCGCAGCAGCCCCAGCAGCGCCATCGGCGCCTCGATGTGCCGGTCCGCGCCCCAGTCCTTCACGTCCACGCTGCCGAGGTAGCCGTAGGTGGCCGCCACGGTGCCCATGCCGGCGGCCTTGCCGGCCAGCACGTCGCGCACGTCGTCGCCCACGTACACGCACTGCGTCGGGCACACGCCCACCTGGCGCGCCGCTTCCAGCAGCGGCGCCGGGTGCGGCTTGGAATGGGGGGTGGAGTCGCCGCCCACCACCGTGCGGGCGGTGGAGAACAGCGGCATGCCCCTGGTCAGCGGGCCGGCGAAGCGCATGGACTTGTTGGTCACCACGCCCCAGGGCACGCCCTGGTCCACCAGCGCCGCGATCATCTGCGCCACGCCCTCGAACGCATACGTCCGCTGGGTCATGCAGCTTTCGTAGTTGCGGAAGAACTCCTCGCGCAGCGGCCCGAAGTCCGGGTGCTCCGGCGTGATGCCGAAGGCGATGCCCAGCATCCCGCGCGCGCCGGCGCCGGCCATGGGCCGGTACTTGTCCAGCGGCAGCGAGGGCAGCCCGCGGTCCGTCCGCATCTTGTCGGCGGCAGCCCCCAGGTCGGGTGCGCTGTCGATCAGGGTGCCGTCCAGGTCGAACAGGACGGCTTTCACGTCTTGCGCAAACATCACATCCTGCGGGCGGCCGCCAGGTAATTGACGCTCGTGTCGCCGGACAGCCAGTAGCGGCGGGTGAGCGGGTTGTATTCCATGCCCTGCGTCTGCGCGATGTCCAGGCGCGCCATGCGGCACCAGGACGCCAGCTCGCTGGGCTTGATGAACTTCAGGTATTCGTGGGTGCCGCGGGGCAGCAGGTTCAGCACGTACTCGGCCCCCACCACCGCGAACAGGAAGCTCTTGGGGTTGCGGTTGATCGTGGAGAAGAACACCCAGCCGCCCGGCTTCACCAGGGTGGCGCAGGCCTGCACCACCGACTCCGGCCGGGGCACGTGTTCCAGCATCTCCATGCAGGTCACGACGTCGAATTCGCCCGGCTTTTCCGCCGCCAGCGCCTCGGCGCTCACTTCCCGGTATTCCACGTTGGGCGTGCCGGCCTCCAGCGCGTGCAGCTGCGCCACGCGCAGCGCCTTGCCGGCCAGGTCGATGCCCAGGACGCTGGCGCCCTTGCGCGCCATGCTGTCGGCCAGGATGCCGCCGCCGCAGCCGACGTCCAGCACCCGCTTGCCGGCCAGCGAGGCCAGGCCGTCGATCCAGCCCAGGCGCAGGGGGTTCAGGGCGTGCAGGGGCCCGAACTCGCTGTCCGGGTCCCACCAGCGGTGGGCCTGCTCCGAGAACTTGGCCAGTTCCGCGGGGTCGGCGTTCAGGGTTTCATTCATGGCTGGGCCAGATTGTGGAGCTTGCAGCTCGTGAGGAAATGAAAAAAGGGCCCGCAGCGCGGGCCCTTTGTGCACCATTTCGCGCTGGTGTCAGCGGTTGGCGCGCGTGCCGACCACTTCGATCTCCACGCGGCGGTTCTTGGCGCGGCCTTCGGCGGTCTTGTTGTCCGCCACGGGCTGCTTCTCGCCCTTGCCTTCGGTGTACACGCGGTTGCGCTCGATGCCCTTGGAGACCAGGTAGGACTTCACGGCTTCGGCGCGGCGCACGGACAGGCGCTGGTTGTACGAGTCATTGCCGACGGCGTCGGTGTGGCCCACGGCGATGATCACTTCCAGGTTGATGCCCTGGATCTTGCCGACCAGGTCGTCCAGCTTGGCGCGGCCTTCGGGCTTCAGCACGGACTTGTCGAAGTCGAAGAACGCGTCGGCGGCGTAGGTCACCTTGGTGGCCGCGGGCGGCTGGGGAGCCGGGGCCGGGGCGGGCGGCGGGGGCGG
>JALHLO010000248.1 GCA_022844525.1 Ramlibacter sp. | reverse complement strand
CTGGACGTGCGCTGGGGTCGCGCGGGCGAGCGGCTCAAGCTGCTGAACGGCAACACGATCGAGGTGGACGAGAAGGTCGGCGTGATCGCCGACGACCGCCAGGTGGAGTCGCTGGCCGGCATCATGGGCGGGGACGCCACCGCCGTCTCCGACGACACGAAGAACGTGTACGTCGAGGCCGCCTTCTGGTGGCCGGAAGCGGTGCAGGGGCGCTCGCGCCGCTACAACTTCTCCACCGACGCCGGCCACCGTTTCGAGCGGGGCGTCGACCCGGTGCACACGGTGGAGCACATCGAGTACATCACGCGCCTGATCCTGGACATCTGCGGCGGCGAAGCCGGCCCGATGGACGACCACGTGGTGAAGCTGCCCGAGCGCCAGCCGGTGCGGCTGCGGGTGGCGCGCGCCGCCAAGGTGATCGGCATGCCGGTGACCGAGCAGCAGTGCGTGGACGCCCTCGCGCGCCTGCGGCTGCCCGCCCAGTCCGCCGATGGCGTGATCACCGTGACGCCGCCCCCGTACCGCTTCGACATCGCGATCGAGGAAGACCTGATCGAGGAGGTCGTGCGGGTGATCGGCTACCAGCAGCTGCCCACCACGCCGCCGCTGGCCCCCATCACGGCCAAGCTGCCGCCGGAGAACCGCCGCAGCCCCTACGCGGTGCGCCGCCTGCTGGCGGGCCTGGGCTACCTGGAAACGATCAACTTCAGCTTCGTCGAGGCGCACTGGGAGCGCGACCTGGCCGGCAATGCCGACCCGATCAAGCTGCTGAATCCGATCGCCAGCCAGATGAGCGTGATGCGCTCCTCGCTGCTCGGTTCGCTGCTGCAGGTGCTGAAGTTCAACCTGGACCGCAAGGCCGAACGGGTGCGCGTGTTCGAGCTGGGCCGCGTGTTCGAGCGCGACGCCTCGGTGCAGACCACCGACACCACCGTGCGCGGCGTGCGCCAACCCATGAAGGTGGCGGGGCTGGCCTACGGCTCCCCCGACGGCCTGCAATGGGGACGCAAGGCGGGGCAGGGCGACTTCTACGACATCAAGGGCGACGTGCAGGCGCTGCTGGCGCCGCTGCAGGCCGAATTCGTGCCTGCCGCGCACCCCGCGATGCACCCGGGCCGCTGTGCCGCGATCCGCATCGACGGCAGGCAGGCCGGATTCGTCGGCGAGCTGCACCCGCGCTGGCGCCAGCAGTGGGAGCTGCCGCAGACCCCCCTGCTGTTCGAGCTGGACCTCGACGCCGTCACCGCCCGCCGGGTGCCGTCCTTCGAGCCGGTGCCGCGCTTCCAGCCGGCCGAACGCGACATCGCCGTGATCGTCGACGAGAAGGTCACGCACGACCAGCTGATGGCCGCGATCCGCTCGGCCGACACGGGCGGATTGCTGCGCGACGCGCTGCTGTTCGACGTCTACAAGCCGCAGCAGGCGACCGCCGGTCTGGGGATGAACGAGAAGAGCCTCGCGGTGCGCTTGACGCTCGCCCGCAGCGACGCCACACTGACCGACGAGCAGATCGAATCGGCCGTGCGCGCCGTGGTGGAGAGGGTCACCGCGCGCCTCGGCGGCCGACTGAGGGGATGAGCATGGCCGACCTCGCCACAACAACAGCGCTCAGGACTGAGGACATGATGGAGTTTGCCGTCGAGAGCCTGGAAACCCCGGCGCTGACGAAGGCGCAGCTCGCCGAGCTGCTGTTCGAACAGATCGGGCTGAACAAGCGCGAGTCCAAGGACATGATCGACGCCTTCTTCGACCTGATCTCGCTCAGCCTGGTCGACGGCAAGGACGTCAAGATCTCCGGCTTCGGCAACTTCCAGATCCGCACCAAGGCGCCGCGGCCGGGACGCAACCCGCGCACCGGCGAGGCGATCCCGATCGAGGCGCGGCGGGTGGTCACCTTCCACGCCAGCCACAAGCTCAAGGAACAGATCCAGGGCACCGCCAACCCGGCCGAGCCCGGTTGAGCGACGGACGTTCGGCGTCCGGCGTGCCGGATCGGGCGCCGGGCGACCGCCGGAAACGACCGCTCGACGCCTGACGCCCAACGCCCGACGGAAATACGGCAGCGGCGCAACACCGCCCGTTCGGTCGTGCTTTGCAATGGCGGGCACTTAGAGTAACCTCGAAGCTTTCTCTCCTAGTGGATTGATTTCAATGGAGAAAGGCCTCCCGGCCATCCCTGCAAAGCGCTACTTCACCATCGGTGAGGTCAGCGAGCTGTGCGGCGTCAAGCCTCACGTGCTACGGTATTGGGAGCAGGAGTTCACCCAGCTGCGGCCCATGAAGCGGCGCGGCAACCGGCGCTACTACCAGCACCACGAGGTGCTGATGATCCGCCGCATCCGCGACCTGCTGTACGACCAGGGCTTCACGATCAGCGGCGCGCGCAACAAGCTGCAGGAAATCGTGCAGGTCGAACGCGACAAGCGCCGCGCCGGCGAGGTCATGCTCGATGGCGTGGAGGTGATCGAGGTCGAGGAGTCCACCTTCGGCGAAAGCACGTTCGAGGACGCCCCGCCCGAGGAGCGCGATTCGATGTCGCAGAAACTGCAGCTGCTGCGGCGCGAACTCTTCGAAATCCGCGACCTGCTCGGCCTGCACTGAGAAGCAGCGATTTTCCGGGTTAGAATTGCCGGCTCGGCGTGTAGCGCAGCCTGGTAGCGCACTTGCATGGGGTGCAAGGGGTCGCGAGTTCGAATCCCGCCACGCCGACCAACAACACAGGACAGCCGGTTGGACCACTTGGTCCAACCGGCTGCTTCGTTTACGGAAGCGACGCGGCATAATGGCCGCGCATGGCCTCCGTCGTATTTGCTGACCTGGTTGGGAGCACAGGCATCTTCGAGCGCCTCGGTGACGAGACCGCCGGACGCTTCGTCACCCAGCTCACCACGGCACTGGCCAAGATCTTCGAGCAGCACAACGGCCGCGTGGTCAAGATGCTCGGGGACGGCCTGTTCGTCGTCTTTCCCGAGGAATCGCAGGCGCTCACCGCCTGCATCGCCATCCAGGAACGCCTCTCGCAGAAGCCCGTGCGTCCCGGCGGGATGGGGCGCCCCGTGCAGATGCAGATGGGCATCGAGTCCGGCGAGGTCGTGGAGATCCAGGGCGACTGCTACGGCGACGCCGTGAACACCGCTGCGCGCTTGGCCGACCTGGCCGGCGCCGACCAGATCCTCACGACCCAGCGGGTGCGCGGCGCCCTGCGGCACGAGCAGCAGGCCAAGCTGCGCAGCCTGGGCCCCATGTACCTGCGCGGCAAGGCCGAGGCGACCGAAGTGTTCCGCGTCGAGTGGCAGCCCGAGCGCGACGCCGAGGCGACCGTCATGGGCGTGTCGATGTTCGGCCAGCCCGCCGACGCGCACCTGGAACTGAGCATCGCCGGCGAGACGCGCCGCATGGCGCCGCGCGGCGAGGCGATCACGCTCGGCCGCTCGGCCACCGCCGACCTGCACGTCAACGATTCGCGCGTGTCGCGCGTGCACGCCACCGTCGAATGGCGCGGCGGCCACTTCGTGCTCAGCGACGCCTCCAGCTTCGGCACCTGGGTCTACTTCGCCAACCAGCCGGAGCCCGTGGTGCTGCGCCGCACCGAGTGCTATCTGGTCGGACAGGGCCAGATCGCCCTCGGCTGCGACCGCAACTCGGAGGCGGCCCCGATCGCGACCTTCTCGCTGGTCAGCTAGCCGGATGCCGCTGGACCTGCACATAGCCGGCCCGGGCCTCGACGTGCACCGGCGGCTCTCCCCCGGCGAACCCGCGCTGATCCTGGGCCGCGACACCGACTGCGCGGTGTGCCTGCCCGACCCGGAGCGCAACGTCTCGCGCCGCCACCTGAGCGTGTGGAACGAGGGCGACCAGCTGCACTTCCACGTGCTGTCGGTGGTGAACGGGGTCGACACCGCCGCGGGCGAGCTGCCGCCGGGAGCGCGCGGCATCCTGCCCGCCGGCGAGGTGATGGGCCTGTCGGCCTTCCGCCTGGTCGTGACGCCGGCCGCCGACGAACCGACGGCGGTCGACGCCGACCCCTGGGCCGAGTTCGAGCGCGCCGCCGCGGAACTGGTGCCCGAGATGGGCCCGGAGACGGTGCCTGCCGCGGGCGAGGACGATCCTTTCGGCGACTGGGGCTTCCAGAGCACCTTCGCCCCCGGCTCGCCCGGCGGCGCGCTGCGGGCCGATGCGCTCCAGCCCGCCACCAGCCTGCAGCCTTTCTTCACCGGCCTGGGCTTAGCCCCGGGCGAGGCCGGCTTGACCAACGGCGAGCTGGAGACCATCGGGCGCGTGGCGCGGATGGCCCTGCTGGGGCTGCTGCAGGCGGCGCACGCCGCCGGGGCCGCCCGCCAGGAAGCGCGCTCCGAGGACCGCACCATCGCCGAGGGGCGCGAGCTCAATCCGCTGCGCATGGACACGTCGCCGGAAACCAAGCTCCACTACCTGTTCGGCGGGCAGGCCGCCCATGCGGGCTTCATGCAACCGGACCGCGCCGTGGCGCAGCTCGTGACGGAACTCACGGCGCACGAGCATGCCATGGGCGATGCGATGCGGGAGGCCGCGCAGAAGATCGTCGAGGAGTTCGCGCCCGAAGCGCTCAAGAAGCGCCTGTTGGGCGGCGGTCCGCGCATCTTCGAGTCGGCCCGCGCCTGGGAGGCCTTCGTGCGCGACTACGCCGAACAGGTGGCCGGCGACCCGGCCTGGGCGCAGAACCTGCTCGACCGCCACTTCGCCCGGGCGTATGCGCGGGCACTCGTGCGTGCGAAACGCAACACACCGGGACGCTCCTGAGGGCCAGGAACTCGGCTTTACAGGGGGACCGAGGGCTAGAATGGGTTTCCACCTGTTTCCACGGCGCTGAAGTGACTCTGAAGAAACTGGGTCGGTACGAAGTACTCCGGGTCCTCGGCAAGGGTGCCATGGGCGTGGTGTACGAGGGCCGCGATCCCAACCTGGACCGGCGCGTCGCGATCAAGACGGTCAAGGTCGAAAACCTGTCCGAGGAAGCCGCGGCCGAATACGAGCACCGGTTCCGGACCGAGGCGCGCTCCGCCGCGCGCCTGCAGCATCCGAACATCGTGAGCGTCTACGACTCCGACCGCGACGCCGACGTCGCCTTCCTGGTCATGGAGTACATCCAGGGCGACGACCTCAAGCACCACCTGGACCGGGGCGTGCGCTATTCGCTGGAACAGTCGCTCAAGATCATCCGCGACCTGCTGTCCGCGCTCGACTACGCGCACAAGCAGGGCATCGTGCACCGGGACATCAAGCCGGCCAACCTGCTGATCGAGCCGGGCGGCCGGGTCAAGCTCACCGACTTCGGCGTCGCGCGCATCCAGGATTCCGGCGAGGCCACGCGCACGCAGGGCAGCATGGTGGGCACCCTGAAGTACATGGCGCCCGAGCAGGTGCAGGGCCAGAAGATCGACTCGCGGGCCGACCTGTTCTCCGCCGGCGTGGTGCTCTACCAGCTGCTGACGGACAAGCGCCCGTTCGACGGCGACAACGACTTCTCGATCATCCACCAGATCATCGGCCACCACCCGCCGGCGCCGACCTCGATCAACCCCAAGCTGCCGCCGGCGATCGACGCCGTGGTGGCGCGCGCGCTGGCCAAGACCCGCGAGGAGCGCTTCGCCACGGCGCGCGATTTCGCGGTCGCGCTGCAGGCGGCGATCCGGCGCGCGGAAGACCAGACGGTCGTGCCGCCGCAGAACCCGAACAAGAAGGTCGAACCGGTCGCATCGCGCCCGCTCACGGTGCCCGGAACCGTCCCGCCCGGCGGCGGCACGACGCCTTCGATCGGCGGAGCGAGCTCCGTCACGCAGGAACTGGAGCTGGTGTACTGGAAGGACGTCAAGGACGCCAGCGACCCGGAGGAACTCCAGGGCTTCCTGGAGCGGTTCCCCTCCGGCATCTATGCCGACCTCGCGCGCCGGCGCCTGCGCAAGCTCGCCGGCGGCGACCAGACCGTCCTGAGCCAGCCCGGCATGGGCACCGGCAGCGTGTTCGCGGCCACGCAGTTCCCGGACAACGAAGCCACGCGCATGCGCACCGACGTGTCCCGGCCGGCGGCGCCCGTCGCTCCGCGCGCGGAAGGCGCGACGGACCTGCGCCCGGGCAACTGGGTGGACGAGGAATACACCAAGACGCTGGTGCAGGTGCCGGCTGCGGCCGTGCCTGCGCAGGCCGCGGGCACGCCCGCCGTGCCGGTCGCCGCGGTGGCCGCTGACGCCACCGGGTC
>JALHLO010000247.1 GCA_022844525.1 Ramlibacter sp. | reverse complement strand
AGCGGCTGGTCGGCGCGCACCTGGTCGCCCTCGCGCACCAGCACCGCCTGCACGCGCGCCGTGACCGTGCTGCCGACCTCCACGCGCGACAGCGTCGCAACGCGGGCGGAAAACTGCAGCGTGCGCACCAGCGGCGCGTATTTGGCCGCCACCGCTTCGGACGGCGTGCCGTGCAGCGCGAACCAGGCGATGCCCGCGACGGCCGCCACCGCCAGCGCCACCAGCGGCAGCAGCCGGCGCGCGGGAGGCGGTCGCAGCTTCATCTTGTCGTCAGGCGGGATCGAACAGCCCGCCCTCGGGCCGGGGCGGCGTCACGCCGAGGTGGCGGTAGGCGGCCAGCGTGGCCACGCGGCCGCGCGGGGTGCGCTGCAGGTAGCCCTGCTGGATCAGGTAGGGCTCGATCACGTCCTCGATGGTGTCGCGTTCCTCGCCGATCGAGGCGGCCACGTTGTCCAGGCCGACCGGCCCGCCGTCGAAGCGGTGGATCACCGCCTCCAGCAGCTTGCGGTCCATCACGTCCAGGCCCTGCGGATCCACGTCCAGCATGGCCAGCGCCTTCTGCGCCATGGCGCGGTCGATGCGGCCGGTACCCTTCACGTCCGCGTAGTCGCGCACCCGGCGCAGCAGCCGGTTGGAGATGCGGGGCGTGCCGCGCGAGCGCTTCGCGATCTCGCTGGCGCCCTCGGCGTCGATCGGCGCCTGCAGCAGCCCGGCGCTGCGGTGCACGATGCGCGTGAGTTCCTCGGGCGTGTAGAACTCCAGCCGGGCGACGATGCCGAAGCGGTCGCGCAAGGGATTGGTCAGCATGCCCGCGCGCGTGGTGGCACCCACCAGCGTGAAGGGCTGCAGGTCCAGCTTGATCGAGCGGGCCGCCGGACCCTCGCCGATCATGATGTCGATCTGGTAGTCCTCCAGCGCCGGATAGAGGATCTCCTCCACCACCGGCGACAGGCGATGGATCTCGTCGATGAACAGGACGTCGTTCTTCTCCAGGTTGGTCAGCAGCGCCGCCAGGTCCTTGGGTTTCTCCAGCACCGGGCCGGAGGTCGAACGCAGGTTCACCCCCAGCTCGTTGGCGATGATGTGCGACAGCGTGGTCTTGCCCAGGCCCGGCGGGCCGAACAGCAGCACGTGGTCCAGCGCCTCGCCGCGCTTGCGCGCCGCGCCGATGAAGATCTCCAGCTGCTCGCGCGTCTTGGCCTGGCCGACGTATTCCGCCAGGCCCTTGGGACGCAGCGCGCGTTCCAGCGCCTCCTCGGCGGGCGAGGCCGGGGCGGCCGAGACGACGCGCTTGTCCGGCGGCGGGGCGAAGTCGTCGGTCTTGATGCTCATCGCGCCAGGGCTTTCAATGCCTGCTTGATGCCTTCACTGACGCTCGCATCCTTCGGCAGCGACTTCAGCGCCGCCTGCGCTTCCTTGTCGCTGTAGCCCAGGGCGACCAGCGCCTGCAGGATGTCGCCCTGCGCGTCGTCGACGGCCACGCCGCCGGGAAGGCCCAGGTCGGCGCCGACCTTGCCCTTGAGTTCCAGCAGCAGGCGCTCCGCGGTCTTCTTGCCGATGCCGGGGATCTTCACCAGCCGGCTGGCGTCCTGCTGCGTCACGGCCTGGGCGAGGTCGCCCACGCTCATGCCGCTCAGGAGGGCGAGCGCGGTGCGCGGGCCCACGCCCGAAATCTTGATGAGCTGGCGAAAAGCCTCCCGTTCGCCGGCGGAGCCGAAGCCGAACAGGATCTGCGCGTCTTCCCGCACGACGAAGTGCGTGAGCAGCGACACCTTGTCGCCCACGCCGGGCAGGTTGTAGAAGGTACTCATGGGGACGTCGACCTCGTAGCCGACGCCGTGGCAGTCCACCAGCACCTGGGGCGGATTCTTTTCGGCCAGCGTCCCCGTCAATTTGCCTATCATTGCGATCCCTCTGACGGGATTATCAGCTTGATTCTTCGACACGCCTTCACGCCCCTGAACAACACCCGCCTGATGCACCTGTGCGGCCCGATGGACGAACACCTGCGCACCATCGAGACGGCGCTGCAGGTGCGCATCTCGCACCGGCAGGAGCATTTCCGCGTGGAGGGGCCCAAGGCCAAGGCGGAACGGGCCCTGGAAGCGCTGCAGGGCCTCTACGAGATCGCCGGCCGCACCATCTCCAAGGAGAAGGTGCAGCTGATGCTCGCGGGCGACGTGGCCATGGAGGAGGACGAGGACGGCGCGCTGGTCCTGCACACCCGCCGCACCGACCTGAAGGCGCGCACGCCCAACCAGAGCGTGTACCTGGACAACATCGCCAGCCACGACATCACCTTCGGCATCGGCCCCGCCGGCACCGGCAAGACCTACCTCGCGGTGGCCTGCGCGGTCGACGCGCTGGAGCGCAGCGCGGTGCAGCGCATCGTGCTCACCCGCCCCGCGGTGGAGGCGGGCGAGAAGCTCGGCTTCCTGCCCGGCGACCTGACGCAGAAGGTCGACCCCTACCTGCGGCCGCTGTACGACGCCCTGTACGACCTGATGGGGTTCGAGCGCGTGACCAAGGCCTTCGAGCGCAACGCGCTGGAGATCGCGCCGCTGGCCTTCATGCGCGGGCGCACGCTGAACAACGCCTTCGTGATCCTGGACGAGGCGCAGAACACCACGCCGGAACAGATGAAGATGTTCCTCACCCGCATCGGCTTCGGCAGCAAGTGCGTGGTGACGGGCGACGTGAGCCAGATCGACCTGCCCAAGGGCTCGCTGTCCGGCCTGATCGAGGCCGAGCACGTGCTCAAGCGGGTCAAGGGCATCGCGCACACGCGCTTCACCAGCGCCGACGTGGTGCGCCACCCGCTGGTGGCGCGCATCGTCGACGCCTACGACGCGGCGCGCAAGACCTCGAAATGACGCCGCCGCTGGAGCTGTCGCTGCAGTTCGGCACCTTTCCCGGCGCCGCGGTGCACCGCCAGCTGCTGTCCACGCCGCGCGTGCGCAGGTGGGTGGCGATGGCGCTGGCCCGGCCGGCGGAGATCGCGGTGCGCATCGTCGGCGCCGAGGAGGGCCAGGCACTGAACCGCCAGTACCGCGGCAAGGACTACGCCACCAACGTGCTCACCTTCGACTACACGCGCGAGCCGGTGGTGTCGGCCGACCTGGTGCTGTGCGCGCCGGTGGTGGAGCGGGAGGCGAAGGCGCAGGGCAAGAGCCTCGAGGCGCACTATGCGCACCTGCTGGTGCACGGGACCCTGCATGCGCAGGGCTACGACCACGAGACCGGCGACGCGGATGCGCTGGCGATGGAGGCGCTGGAGGTCCTGTTGCTGGGGGCCCTGGGCTATCCCAACCCCTACTGAGGCGCCATGGCCCTGTCCCGCCGCGCCCGCACCTGGCTGATCGCCGCCGCCGCCGTCGCGGCGACGCTGGTGGCCGTGCTGCTGTACCAGAACCTCACGGTGGGCGAGAAGCGCATCCAGCACCAGCTGCCCCGCCTCTACGAGACCGACGACGCCGAATTCCGCCGCGCGCTGAGTTCGCTGCTCGGGCCGCAGATCGTCGAGGGCAACCAGGTGGAAACCTTGGTGAACGGGGACCGCATCTTCCCGGCGATGCTGTCGGCGATCCGCTCGGCCAAGCGCACCATCACCTTCGAGACCTACATCTACTGGTCGGGCCGCATCGGCCGGGAGTTCGTCGACGCGCTGGCCGAGCGCGCCCGCGCCGGCGTCAAGGTGCACGTGCTGCTCGACTGGGTGGGCAGCATCAAGATGGAGCCGGCGCTGCTGGAGGAGATGCGGCGGGCGGGCGTCGAAGTCGAGCGTTTCCACGAGCCCCACTGGAGCAACTGGGACCAGATGAACAACCGCACCCACCGCAAGCTGCTGGTGGTCGACGGCGCGGTCGGCTTCACCGGCGGCGTGGGCATCGCCGACCTCTGGCTGGGCGACGCCCGCAACCCGAACGAATGGCGCGACACCCACTACCGCGTGCAGGGGCCGGTGGTGGCGCAGATGCAGGCCGTGTTCCTGGACAACTGGGTGCGCGCCAACGGCCGGGTGCTGCATGGCGAGGCCTACTTCCCGCCGCTCAAGCCGGCCGGTGGCTACGCGGCGCAGATGTTCAGCAGCTCGCCGCAGGGCGGCAGCGAAAGCATGCAGCTGATGTACCTGCTGGCCATCACCGCGGCGCGCCGCACGATCGCCCTGTCCAACTCCTATTTCGTGCCCGACGCGCTGACGATCCGCACGCTGCTGGATGCGGCGCGGCGCGGCGTCAGGATCCGCGTGATCGTGCCCAGCGGCCACATCGATTCGGAAACCGTGCGCAAGGCCTCGCGCAGCGACTGGGGGCCCATGCTGGCGGCCGGCATCGAGATCGCCGAGTACGCGCCGACCATGTTCCACGTCAAGGGGCTGGTGGTCGACGGCATGTTCTCCTCGGTGGGCTCCACCAACTTCGACAACCGCTCGTTCCGCCTGAACGACGAGGCGAACCTCAACGTGCTCAGCCGGGAATTCGGCCAGGTGCAGCTGGAGGTGTTCGAGCGCGACTGGGCGCGCTCGCGCAGGATCACGCTGGAAGAATGGCGCCGGCGGCCGTGGACGGAGCGCTTCTGGGAGCAGCTCGCGTCCGTGCTGCACACGCAGCTGTGAGGCCCGCGCAGGCTGCTAGCGCACCGTGAGCGGGATCGTCACCGGCCCGTCGTTCACCAGGTGCACCTGCATGTCCGCCGCGAATTCGCCGGTCTGCACGACGGGATGCGCCGCGCGCGCCTGCGTCACGAAATACTCATAGAGCTTCCGCCCTTCTTCCGGCGCCGCCGCATTCGTGAAGCTCGGCCGGTTGCCCCCGCTGGTATCGGCCGCCAGCGTGAACTGGCTCACCACCAGCAGGCCGCCGCCCACGTCCTGCACGCTGCGGTTCATCTTGCCGGCCTCGTCGCCGAAGATGCGCAGCTTCAGCAGCTTGGCGAGCAGCCGGTCCGCCTGCGCCTCGCCGTCGCCCCGCTCGGCGCACAGCAGCACCAGCAGGCCCGGGCCGATCTCGCCGATCGCGCGGCCCTCCACCACCACCTTCGCCTCGCGCACGCGCTGCACCACCGCCAGCATCAGATCAGGTCCTTCTCGTCGTCGAAGTGCGCTTCCACGTCGCTGGGCAGCAGCTGGATGGTCGCGCGCAGGCCGGGCACGGCGCTCATGAGCGCCTGTTCCACCGACGCCCGCAGGGCAGCGGCGCGCCCGAGCGTCCAGTTCGCCGGCATGTGCATGTGCAGGTCGACGAAGCGGCGGCTGCCGGAGCGGCGCGTGGAGACGTGGTCGAAGCGGATCGTGTGGTGCTTGAACTGCTCCAGGGTGCGGTCGATCTCGTCCAGCACCTCCGGCTCCAGCGCGCGGTCCATCAGGCCCTCGGTGGACTTCCACATCAGGTGCGCGCCCTCGCGCAGGATGTTGGCGGCCACCGCGATCGCGACCACCGGGTCCAGCCACAGCCAGCCGGTCGCCACCGCCAGGCCCACGCCCAGGATCACGCCGGCGGAGGTCCACACGTCGGTGATCAGGTGGCGCGCGTCGCCTTCCAGCGCCATCGAACGGTGGGTGCGGGAGGACTGCAGCATGGTCCAGGCGAGGGCGCCGTTGATGGCGGAGCTCACCACCGACAGGGCCAGGCCGATGCCCAGCTGCTGCAGCGGCTGCGGGTCCATCAGCCGCAGCACCGCCGCCCACAGGATGCCGCCAGCGGCGACGAAGATCAGCAGCCCCTCGAAGCCGGCGGAGAAGTACTCCGCCTTGTGGTGCCCGTAGGGGTGGTCGTCGTCGGCCGGACGGCTGGCGATGCGCACCATCAGCAGCGCGAAGGCCGCGCCCGCCAGGTTCACGATGGACTCCATGGCATCGGACAGCAGGCCGACCGAGCCGGTGAGCCACCAGGCCAGCGTCTTCAGCACGATCGTCAGGGCGGCCACGCCCACGGACCAGCGCAGCAGCACCTCCGGCGGGATGCGTTGGGCGGACAGGGCAAGGGACATGCACCCGATTGTGCGGCAGCGCTGCGTGCAAGAATCCGCGCATGCTTGTCCCTGCCCGCCATCGGGCGCCCCTGGCGCTCTGGCTCGCGCTCACCGTGCTGGGCGGCCTGGCGCTGGCGCGCGCCGAACTGCGGCGGCTGCAGGAATCGTTCGAGACCGATGCGCGCATCGCCCACCGGCTCCTGAGCCAGCGGGTCGTGCAGCACGACGCGGTGCTGGCCACGCTGGCCCTGCTGCAGCCCGGCCCGGGCGCCGACGCGGCGGAGCAGCGCCTGCCCGC
>JALHLO010000246.1 GCA_022844525.1 Ramlibacter sp. | reverse complement strand
TGCGCCTGGCCGCGACGCACGCGCTGTCCTTCACCTTCGTGCCCGGCTGGCTGCAGCGGCTGGGGCCGCACACCGCGCAGGGGCCGATCCGGCTGGTGTCGGACGTGCTGCAGCGCTGCGAGGCGCTGCTGGTGCAGCGGCAGGCGCAGTTCGTGATCGCGCATGCCACCGCCGGCGCGCGCGGCGAGCTGGATGCCGCGGGCGTGCCCTCGGTGGGCATCGGCGCCGACCTGCTGCTGCCGGTGCGCCGGCCGGGCGCGCCCGAGCACGCGCTGCTGGGGTTCAGCGATGAATCGGGTCTCGGGCGGATCGTGCGGCAGGCGCTGGGCCGGGAACTGGCGGGCGCCGGATGGCAGCCGGTGTTCACGGCGCACCTGGCCTCGGTGCTCAAGACCATGGCGCTGGAGGGGCGCGGCCTGGCGTGGCTGCCGGAGTCCCTGGTGCGCGAGGAGCTGGCCGCGGGGCGCCTGCAGGTGGCGGGACCACCGCATTGGCGCTTGCCGGTGGAGATCCGCCTGTACCGGGACCCCGCGCCCCTGGGGACCCATGCGGAAGCCTTCTGGCAGGCGGCGGGGAGGCTGGCGGGCGGACCGGGCAGGCAGTGACGCGTGCGCCACGCCCGTGCCCAAATCTGTTGACCACCCGGTGGAGCGACGACACGATGGCGGCTCCAAAAACAACCGGAGGAGGATCCTTGATCCATCGTTTCGCCCTGGCGGCCCTGCTGGCCGCCGCCGCCCCCCTGCCTGCCTTCGCCCAGGATCTGCCCCAGCCCGCCGAGGGCTTCCTGTGCTGCAACCTGCGCACCGACGGCAAGTGGATCTCGGACATCAACTACGCCGAGAACGGCAAGAAGGTGATCCCCGCCGGCACGCCGGTCAAGGCCACGGGCTACGGCCGCTATCGCGTGCACGTGGAGCTGCCCGATGGCAAGCAGGCGATCGGCAACGACTACAGCCGCGACCTGGACCTGAAGACCTTCGCCCAGCGCTACATCGTGGCGGAGGACCCCAGGCGCAAGATGGCCGGCTATTCGCCCAAGGTGCGCAAGGCGGTGGAGAGCGCCCGCGTCATGCCGGGCATGACCCGCGAGCAGGTGCTGATGGCGGTGGGCTACCCGGTCAGCAGCGAGAACCCGCAGCTGGATGCGAGGATCTGGCGCTTCTGGCTCAGCAGCTTTGCCGAGTTCCAGGTGGTGTTCGGGGCGGACGACCGCGTCAGGGAGGTCACGACCGATGCGCAGACGCGCAACCTGGTGGTGATGGACTGAGGCCTGGGGGCGTCGCGGTCCCCTAAAAAATCCCCCGGGGCAGCGTGTGCCCCGAGGGGATAAGTAGCCGGGAAAGAAACTTGAAAAAGAACCCGGCTCACTGATTCTGATTGCACGACGCGTGCCGGGTTCCGCAAGCAGGCCACGCGTTTGCGAGTGCGGCAATTTGCCAACAGCACCTTTCGTGAATTTGTCACGACGGGTAGCCCAGCCCGGTGCCCCCCCATTTTTTGACCTCGCCTCGGCGGAACCTTCTCTGTAGGATCACTCTGACAAACAGGACCTCCGCCTAAGGAGGCCGTTGACGAATTTTGTGAGTGGACGCGCGCGCCGCGTCAGCCCTTCGAGCAGGAACACCATGTCCGACCTGTCCGCCAGCAAAGACCCCGTGGAAGCGTCGCCCGACGACGCCGGCACGCGGAGCCCGTGGCTCAGCCTCAAGAAGATCGGGGCCCGTCTTTCCGACTGGTACTCGATCCAGAGCACCGCGGTGAAGGTGATGGTGATCGCCGTCGCCATCCTCATCCCCGTCACCGCGAGCTACTCCTTCGTCGTCTGGCAGCGCCAGGCGGCGGTCGCCGAGCAGGTCAAGGCCATGGCGGGCCAGTCCGGCGGCGAGGCGATGTGGACCCTCGACGACAAGCTGCCGGTGGTGTTCGGCACCGGCTCGGTGCTGGGCTTCCTGGAGCGCAACCCGGTGGAGCGCATCTCGGTCGTCTACAAGCCGCTGATGTGGAACGTCTCCGAGCGCATCATCCTGATCGAGTCGGCGGGCAGGCAGTACGCCTACTACCCGAGCGACATGGAAACCAAGATCTTCGCGGACAAGGCGGTCAACGCGCCCTGGGGCGGCAAGCTGGTCTTCATCCCGCGCGGTGAACTGGGCGCGGCCAGCCTCGACATGCTGGAAAAGCTGGACGAGCGCTTCGCCGGCGCCCGCCCGCAATCGGAAAAGGACGGCTGGAAGGCCGGCGTGAGCGGCGTGCTGTCCGCGGCGCTCACCGTCGGCCTCCTGGGCTTCCTGGCCTTCCACCTGAAGGGCCAGTTCAAGTCGCTGCGCTTCATCGAACCGAACCAGGTGCACGGCTCCATCGACGACCTGGTCGGCATGGACGACATCAAGACCGAGGTGCGCCAGATCAAGGACCAGTACGAGCGGCGCGCCGCCTACGCGGAGTACGGCATCAACAAGCCGTTCAACGTGATGTTCAGCGGCCCGGCGGGCACCGGCAAGACCAAGCTGGCGAGCTACCTGGCCAAGGAACTGAACCTGCCGATCCTGTTCCACTCCGCGGCCAACCTGGAGACCGGCTACGTGGCGGGCGGCTCCAACACGCTGACGCGCATCGCCTCGATGGCCAAGCGCCGCAAGCGCTGCATCGTGTTCCTGGACGAGGCGCAGGACCTGTTCATGAAGCGCGGCGGCCACCGCAAGTTCGACGACGACACCCAGAACTCGCTGCTGGCCATCCTCGACGGCGTGCGCACCAAGGCCGACGCCGAGATCATCTGGATCGTCGCCTCCAACTTCAACAGCGAGTCGATGGCCATGGACGAGGCCATGCTGCGCCGGTTCCAGATGAAGGTGGACTTCCGCCTGCCCAACAAGGAAGAGCGCCGCGCCATCATCGGGCACTACCTCTCGCAGCGCTCCGAGAAGGTCGCGCCCGACCTGGACCTGCGCCACTTCGTCGAGATCACCGAGGGCCGCAGCCCGGCGGACCTGGAGACCATCGTGAACCAGGCCGGCATCACCGCCGTGCAGGCCGGCGACCTGATCGACGCCGAGACCCTGATGCAGGCCGCGGAGCGCGTGCTGGTGGGCAACGTCAACGCCAACACCACCAAGGAGCGCGAGCGCGACCGCCGCATCATCGCCATCCACGAGTGGGGCCACTTCCTGGTGGACTTCGAGCTGGAGCGCAAGCAGGCCGGCGGCGACTGGGAGAAGCTCCAGTCGGAGATGAAGACGATCAAGATCTCGCTGAAGGCCAATCCGCGCAACAACGCGCTGGGCTTCGTGTTCCACAAGCAGGGCAACAACCTCCTGAAGACCAAGTCCGACATCGAGCACGACGTGCGCGTGCTGCTGGGCGGCATGGCCAACGAGGAACTGTTCTTCGGCGAGGAGGGCACCACCAACGGCGCCCACAACGACATCACCCGCGTCACCAAGCTGCTGCACCACGCGGTGGCCGAAATGGGCATGTACCGCAAGACGCGCCTGAACTTCGGCGCGCTGAACGACTCGGGCAACCGCACGGTGGACGAGGAGACGCGCTCCATCATGGAGCTGCAGAGCGAGCGCCTCTACGGCGAGACCAAGGCCACGCTGGCGCGCCTGAAGCCGCTGACCGAGCACCTGGCCGGCAAGCTGATGGACATGGGCGAGATGAGCCTGAAGGAAGCGCTGTACGAGATCCGTTCCTTCGAAGCGGCGTGCTTCAGCTTCAACAGCAAGGTGGGCCTCAACGGCGCCGCCGCCAACGCGCAGCCGGCGCCCGACGCGGCGGCCTGAAGGATCCCTGAGGAGGGACAGGGCGGCGCCGGACGGCGCCGCCTTTTTTTTACTTCTTCGGGGCCGCCGAGGCCGGTGCGCCGTTCGGGCGGGCCGGCACGCCCAGGCGCCTGGCGACGGTGTCCTCGAGTCCGCGGAACTTGCCTTCCACCTGGGGGCGGGTGTCCGCGACGACCTTCTCGATCAGCGCGCGCTGGATGTCCACGCCGGCGGCCTGGAACTTGGCGAGCACGGGCGATTCCAGCAAGGCCACGACCTGCCGGAGTTCCTCCTCGGTGAACTTCTCCTCCAGGATGGGGCCGACGGTGGTCGGCGCCAGCTTGATCGCGCGCTCCCGCACGATCGGCACGGTCTCGTCCATGTACTTCTTGGCATCGGCCTCGATGCCCTTGGCCACGGCCTCGCGCTTGTCGGCGGGCACGCGCGCGTTCAGCGCGGCGTCCGCGCTTTCCATCAGGGGGCCCAGCGGCTCCTGCACCAGGCCGCGCGCCATGTTGTCGATGGCGGGTTGCTGGATCTTCAGGATGCGCGCGACGAGCTCCTTCTTCGCGGGCGTGGAGGTCTGTTGGGCCTGGGCGCTGGTGGCGCAGGCGGCGGCGATCGCGAGGATCAGCAGGGTTTTCTGGAACATCGGGGCAGTTTAAACGCCCCGCGTATCCGGAGCGTTACGAACCCGGGCCTTCCTTGCGGCGCCGCGCGCCGAGCTTGCGGATGCGGCGGCGCTCAGCCGGGTCGGCCGTGGCCACCGGGCGGGCGACCACCTCGGTGATGTCCACCGGCATCTTCGCCTGGGGGTGCCGATAGTGGTCCCAGGCCTTCTTGGCCAGTCCGGAAGTGATGGCGAAGGCGATGAGCTTGCGCAGCAGCATGGTCGGGCTCCTTGGATGGCCCATCGTCGCCTGGGCACGCGCAGGCGCATGTAGTCGCAGCGCCAGCGGGCAGGCAGGACGGTTCCCGAGGGGCCTGCGCGCCTTCACGTCCCGTGGCCCGCCGGAGGCGCCGCGCCGGCCCGGGGTCCTACACCACGCACGAGCCTTGCCGCACGGCATCGCGCTGGGCTGTCCTGCCGCGGCAGGACCGGGCGCCGCCTACTCTGGATCCATCGGCAAGGAGGAACTGACCATGTCCGAAGACACGAACAAGACGGCGGCCGAAGCGCTGCTGATCCACCTGGAGCCGGCCTGGGAGCGGCGCAACTGGTGCAACTGGCTGGGCTGCAGCGAGGCAGAGCTGGAGCATGCCGTCGCCTACGTGGGCCACGACCCCGACAACGTGCGGCGTTTCCTGCGCCAGGCGCGCTGAGGATCCGGGGGGCCCGCCGGCCACCCACCGGCCCGGAGAATGAGGTAGAAGGGTTACCGCGTGTGTCGCGTCGCGACACCGCAGGGTCCGGCACCTAGACTTCCGGGGAAAGTGGACGACGGCATCCTCCATCTCGACGAATCGAGCGCCCGCCAGCTCGTGCTGGTGCGCGCGATCGAGGACGTGGACACGCAGGGCAAGCTGCTGAGCGAAGTCGAGCGCGATCAGCTGGAGCGCGAGGCACTCGAAGCCAGCCGCCAGGCCGCCGGCGGGGGCATCGACTTCGGCGATTACCTGCAGCAGCGCGCGCGCCGCGTGCTCGCCACGGTGGAGAACCGCAACCCGCGCATCGCGGCGCTGCAGGACGGCGAACCCTGGCGGCCCTGGCTGATGATGGGACTGCCGCTGGCCGCGTGCGTGCTGGGTACCGCCATCGACCGCGTCGACAACCCGCAGCAGGTGAACATGCTGTCGCCCGCGCTGCTGGGCGTGCTGGCGTGGAACCTCACCGCCTACGTGCTGCTCATCGCCGCTTCCCTGCTGCCGGCCCGCTGGAACGCGCGGGCCCCCTGGAGCGGGGCGCAGCGGTGGATCGCCGGCGTCCCGGGGCAGGGCCGGCGCACGGGACGGCTGCGCGCCGACGTGCTGGTCCGCTTCCGGCAGCAATGGTGGCAGGCCGCGGGCACCCAGCAGTGGCTCTGGTGGAAGCAACTGCTGCATCTCTCCGCCGCGGCCTGGGGCCTGGGCCTGGCCTTCTCGATCGTGCTGGGCGGCATCGTGCGCGAGTACCGCGTGGGCTGGGAGAGCACCTTGCTGGGGGTGGGCCAGGTCCATGCCTTCCTCTCGGTCCTGTTCGCCCCCGTGGTGGCGCTGCTGCCCTTCGAGGCCTTCTCGGTGGCGGACCTGGAGCGCATGGCGTTCCGCTCCGGCGCGCAGGTGGGGCTGGACGAGGCGCGCCGGTGGGTCTGGATGTACGTGGCGCTGCTGTTCGTGGTGGTGGTGCTGCCGCGCGTGCTGCTCGCGGCCTGGGCGCGCTGGCAGCGCAGCCGCCACTCCCGCGCCCTGGGCATCGACCTGCGCGACCCGTACTTCATGCAGGTGCTCTCGCGCGTGAGCCCGGCGCGCGTGACGATCGGCGTGGTGACCTCGGATCCCGCCGGCCGCGAGGCCCTGCTGCGCATGCTGCGCGAAGTCTCGGACCAGGCGCCGCCGCGCGAGGCCGCGCCGTGGACGGTCCTGAGCACCGCGCGCGGCGACGTGCTGCGCGTGTTCGAGGTGCCGCCTGGCTTTCGCCCG